>NZ_JACHDC010000002.1:0-474874 GCF_014200875.1 Paraburkholderia sp. HC6.4b | reverse complement strand
CCAGGCGTATGTGGCTCGGCACACTTCGGTGCGCAACCCACGATACCCGAGACGGGCCCCTGCGGTCTTCACTCAGCAGCGACCATTATGTCTAGTCGCGGCCGTCGCCGCACTCTCGCTGTCGGGCGGCGCTTATGCGCAGGCGGCCGGAGGCCAGAGCGGCAGCGGTTCGACCGGCACAGCCGGCAGCACGGCTAGTCCGTCGAACCAGATGAACGGCGCAACCACGGGCGGCTACGGCATGCCAGGCACCACCAACTCGGACAGCGGCATGGGCGCCAAGGCACCGAACTCGGGCCTGCCGAGCAGCAATAGCAGCTCGACGTCTGACACCACCGCCGCTCCCAAGAGCAACAACACGCTGGCGACCCCGAGCGTGGTGTCGCCAGCCGCTACCGGCCATTGACAGCTGGTAGAAATGACCGTCAGCCGCGAATCAGCGCAAGCACAAAGGGCTGCGATCGCAGCGACATAGGTGCAATTGCCACCGGCGCGCAGTTTCCCGGATATCAGGCGCTAGCCAATACGACCGATCTACGCGGTTCCACGCTGTCGCTATTCGACATTTCTCCACCGGGAATTACGCGCCGGGTTTCTAGGCAACGCGTGAACTCCAGGATTTACGGCTCGCATCGGAAGCCGCAGAGCCGGGTAGGCCGCGCGTTGCCGGTCACTCGATGCCGTGCAGGAGCGTATGGCCGTCACACGCGAACCCATTTTTCACAATATCGATGCCAGTTTGGGCAATCGAAGCAAAAGTCCAGCAAGCAGATAGCACAACGCGCAAGCGACGCTACCCGTGACCTCGAACTTCAGCAGAGGAGCTGCGGGTACGTTTCTCCACGCCAACGCGACGGCAACCAGAACGGGCGGAGGGATAACGTAGATCGTGCAGGCACGTCGCGACAGCGGCTGCCACGCGCCAACGAGTCTGTCGAAGCGTCGCTGGAAATTGCTTGCGAGAAATAATATTGTTCCCCACGCGACAAATGGCTCCCAGAACGCCTAGACGATTGCCAGCGGACGACCGCTCAATTCAGGAAGGTATGCGCCAAGAAAGTAGACGAGCGGCAATATAGGTAACGTGATCAGGGTGACGCGCCACTCGGTCTATGGGTTGCATGTGACGCGTAGTGGCTGGAGAGAGGCGCCTGGCATAAGCATGCGGCCCACCGCCTCCCTATTGAAGCCTCATGGAGAGGCTCAAAGCCACGTGCCGCCTTGTCGCGCGCTCGGCTCTTGCGCAAGCGCATCGAAATCGTGAATCCAGTCGAGGTGATGCAGCATGCTGTCGCGCGCCCCTAGCCGCGCGTTGCGTTCCTGCGCGGCGGGGCCGTCCGGCAGATGCAGCACGTCCGCGGTGCTGATCGACGCGTACTGCACTTTGCGCGTGCGGCCCCGGCGCAGACGCTCGTAGGCTTCCTGCGCTTCTCGCCACTTGCCTGGGCCCGCCTTGGCGAGTTGCGCGGCCAGCACCACGGCATCCTCGATCGACTGGTTGGCGCCCTGGCCGTGATGCGGCACGAGCGCATGCGCGGCATCGCCGATCAGCGTCACGCGGCCCTTGCTCCAGCGGCCCAGCGGCGGACGGTGAAACAGGCCCCAGCGCTGACTGATCGGCACGGCCGTGATCATCTGCACGACGGCCGGATGCCAGTCCTTGAACAGGCGCAGTTGCTCGCCTTCGGTCGACGGCATGACCCAGTCGCGCGACGGCCACGGCGACGGATGACGCTCGACCAGCAGGAAGTTCTGATCGCCCTTGTCGCCGATCGGATAATGCAGCAGATGGCCGCCGGGCCCGACCCAGAACTGGATCGTCTCCGGATCGGGCAACAGGTCCATGCGCTCGGCCGGCACGATGCCACGAAAGCCCGAGCAACCGGAATACAGCACGTCGTCGTAGCCGAGCATCCAGCGTCGCGTGATCGAGCGTGCGCCGTCGGCGCCGATCACGAGATCGGCATCGATGCGCCGACCGTTGTCGAACGCGAGACTCACGCGATCGGGATGCTGCACGAGATCGATCAAGCGATGGCTGAGCTCGATGTGCTCGAGACCAACTGCCTTCGACAGCACCGCCTGCAGATCGGCGCGATGAACGCCCCAGTACGAGCCACCGAACTGCTCGCGATAGCTGGGCATGCCGCGATGATGTCCAATGACGCTGCCGCTGCGGCCATCACGATAAATGAGCCCGGGTACTTCGGCGCACACGTTTTCGAACGCAGAGCGTAGCCCCATGCGCTCGTAAAAGCGCGTCGCGTTGGCCGACAGTGCGACGGCCGCGCCCACTTCGCGCAACTCATCGGTCTGCTCGTAGAGTTGCGCATCGATGCCATGTTCGCGTAGTGCGAGCGCCAGCGTAAGGCCGCCGATGCCGGCGCCGACGATCGCGATGCTCAGATCCATCCGGTTCATGATTGTGTCTCCAATATGCGGGTTTATCGATTCGGGCCACTCTGGAACGCGCGCCCGGCGCGTCGCATGCGGATACCGTGTTGGTATTTTCAGCACTAGACGATCATTGCTCAATAAGATGAAATGAATCTACTTCATCACTGAAATGAATGACCTTAGGTCATGCCGAGACCATGGAACTGAGCGATCTCGATCTCAACCTGCTGCTGCTGTTCCAGCGGCTGATGCAGGAGCGGCGCGTGGCGAGCGTCGCCGAGCAAATGAACATGAGCCAGCCGGGCGTCAGCAATGCGCTCGCGAAGCTGCGCCGCCTGCTCGGTGATCCGCTGTTCGTGCGGGCGCCGGGCGGCGTGGTGCCTACCCCGTTCGCGCTGCGTCTCGCGGAACCGGTCTCGCAGGCGCTCTCCACCTTGCACGCCGCGCTCAATCCGGTGACGGGCTTCGATCCGCTGCGCGAGATCCGTACGATGACGATCGGTATGACCGACATCGGCGAAGTCGTGTTTTTGCCCGCATTGCTGGAACGATTGTCGCGCGTCGCGCCAGGCATCGCGATGAATACGGTGCGCAATACGAGCGTCAATCTGAGCAACGAAATGGCCGACGGCCGGGTCGACCTGGCGATCGGTCTGTTGCCGCAGTTGAAGGGTGGTTTCTATCAGCGGCGTCTGTTCGATCAGCGCTACGTCTGTCTGTTCAGACGCGCTCACCCACTCGAGGACGCGCCGCTCACGCTTTCCGCGTGGCGCGAAGCCGAGCATCTGGTGGTGGTGTCGGCCGGCACCGGCCACGGTCAAGTGGACGAGTGGCTAAAACGGCGCGGCGTGCGGCGTCAGGTGCGACTGACGGTGCCGCACTTCATGAGCGTCGGCTACATCCTGCAACGTACCGACCTGATCGCCACGGTGCCCGAGCGCCTCGCTCTGGAGTTGGCCACGCCGTTCTCGCTCAGCCTGCGCGCGCTGCCGATGACGCTGCCCGCCGCGCCGATCCATTTGTTGTGGCACGAGCGCGTCCATCAGGATGAAGGCAATCGCTGGCTGCGGGAGGTCGTGATCGACCTGTTCGCCGATACCGTGGCGCGTGGCAGGCGAGCGCGGGACGTGAGGAAGCAATAGGCCTTCGTTTGTAAGCGTCGATCGGAAGCTTCGCGCTTACTCGAACGTTCCGGTTCGGACTTCGCCGTTGCGGGTGTAGCGCGTGATCAGCACGCCGCCGGGGGTGCTCGTCGCGTGTGCCAGCGTGAAGGCGGACGCTTGCGCATCGTTGCCGAACAGGCGTTTGCCGTGCCCGAGCATGACGGGATAAATCAGGAGTTGGAGTTCATCCACGAGGCCCGCCGCCAGCAGTTGGCGCACCATGTCGCCGCTGCCGAACGTCAATAGATCGGCACCGTCCTGAAGTTTCAGCGCGCGTATCGCGTCGGCAAGGTCGCCCTTCAGTGCATGACTGTTGTGCCAACCGAGCGTATCGGATCGATGCGTGGCCACGTGCTTGCGGACCTGA
Source organism: Paraburkholderia sp. HC6.4b (assembly GCF_014200875.1). Lineage (NCBI taxonomy): Bacteria > Pseudomonadati > Pseudomonadota > Betaproteobacteria > Burkholderiales > Burkholderiaceae > Paraburkholderia > Paraburkholderia sp. HC6.4b. The sequence continues at coordinate 470,947 of NZ_JACHDC010000002.1, read as the reverse complement.
TTGAACTGGTCGGCCATGTCGCGGTTGCGTGAATCGGCCGGTACATATGGCCAATACGACGCGAATATGTCGTACGTGCAACGCCCTAGCAGCAACTCGAACGGCTGCGCGAGCAGATGATGCACACTTGCGCCGACCGCTTCGTCGGCGTAAGGGACGATCCAGCCACCCAAACGAAAATCACCACTGGCATCCTCCTCGGGCGCACCGGGTGAAGCCGCGCGAGCGAGCATCGCGCGGTCGGCGCACAATGGCTGGACCCACGGGTGCCTGCGCCGCAGGTGTGAAGGTGCGCACCACTCGCCAGCGCATGGTCGGAAGATCGCCCGACACAGTGATGCGGACATAGCAGCCGGCGTAACGTCCGGTCGCCCGTGGCATTTCGTTCGATGGCCGATGGGTCTCAGCGGCCGTATTTGGCGTGCCCGTGCGACGCGTGGCAAGACGCGAAGCAGCCGCTTCTGCCAGACAATACAAAAAAAGCACTGCTGTGGCCTGCCCACACAGTGCACAAAGACAACATCACCAGAAACATGTCCGTACCTTCAGCAACGACCGGATCGTGCGATTCCGCGCGGTCATTCACCCAACCGAAAGTGCTCGTCATTGTGGCGACCGTATGCTGCCTGCTGTGGGGCAGTTCGTACCCGGCAATTTAAATTGGCTATGCGTTGCTCGCAATCACGCAAAACGATATTCCTTCAAAGCTGATCTTCGCAGGCTACCGGTTCGTGCGGTCTCGCCTACACGACCGGCGTTCGCGGTTCGATCCTGAATTCGACAACGACCTTCTTCAGTGCGCTGCTTGCCCATTTCATCTACAAGAACGACAAGGTCTCGCCACGCAAGGCACTTGGATGCCTGCTGGGATTCGTCGGCGTGATGGTCGTCAATTTTGGCGGCGGTCTGTTTGAATTTGCGTTCACCTTTTGCTATCCGCGATATGTCTGAACGAGAACATCATGGAATTGAAGAATCTCGTCGCGCTGGTGGCTCGTATGCGGGGGATCTGGCTGGTCACGCGGCCGGCGCAACGGAGCGCTGGCTATTCGAGGGCTGGCGCGGCTTTGGGGCAAGGTCGAGGCTGTCGCCAAGGCCAAGGCTGAGCTTGTGGGGGTTCCGAAGCGCCGACTCCCCCTCAAACACTATCCGACGCAACCGGCAACCCCTCCGTCCTCCACCGCAGCATCCCACCGGCAAGATTCGCCACCTTGCCGAACCCCGCCTTCGTCAGCAACACGCTTGCCTGCGCCGAGCGCACGCCGGACCGGCACACCGCGACCACCGGCCGCTCGCGCTCCAGTTCATCGAGCCGCCCCGTCAATTGCGACAGCGGCACCAGCTTCGCGCCAGGCAGATGACCCAAACGATCGATGAACTCGGGCGCCTCGCGCACATCGACGATCTGAAACGCGGCGCCATGCTCGAGCAGCGCCATCGGCTCGATTTCCCACACGCCGCTAAAGCGCAGCGTCAACGGTGCCCAATCCGGCGTTTCGGTCGCAACTTCGGCGCCGCCTTCCGGCTGCCCGCAACGCATGTTTGCGGGCACCGCGACCGCCATCTGCTTCGGATGCGGCAAATTCAGGTTGTTCATGTACCCGGCGAAATCACCGACGTCGACGTCGCCGCCCAGACGCGGATTGAAGCGCCGCTCCTCGGTCACGCTCGTCACCGTGATGCCGCGATAATCGTGCGCGGGATAGAGGAGGCAGTCGTCCGGCAGTGACAGGATCTGCTCGCGCACGGACGCGAACAACTGCTGCGGACTGCCCTGCTGGAAATCGGTGCGGCCACAGCCGCGAATCAGCAGGCTGTCGCCGGTAAAGGCCATGCTCAGATCGTCGAGCACGTAGGTCAGGCAGCCGTTCGTATGGCCAGGCGTCGCGCGCACGCTCAGATGACGCGTGCCGAAGTCGATCCGATCGCCATGCGCGAGCGCTCGCGTGACGCCTTTCGCCTCGACGACCCCGGCAAGCCCGATCTCGCTGCCGCAACGCAAACGCATGCGCCACGCGCCGGTTACGTGATCAGCGTGCACGTGGGTATCGAGCGTCGTGAGCAGCCATAGGCCCAGCTCGCGCAGCAGCGCCTGATCGCGCGGCACCTGCTCGTAGACGGGGTCGATGAGCACCGCCTCGCCGCTGTCGCCGAGTAAGTACGTATAGGTCGACGAAGCAGGATCGAACAGCTGACGAAAAATCATCTGTATCCCTTAGGAAGGTCGGCGAGGCGGCCGCAAGCGGCCGCCGTGCCACATCTGTCAGCCCGGTTGTTTGGTGGTGCGCAGATACGGTTTGATAGTCTTGAAACCAGGGAAAATCTGCTGCGCCTCGTCGTTGCTGACCGCGGACGTGATGATCACGTCTTCGCCCTGCTTCCAGTTGACCGGCGTCGCGACCTTGTGTTTGGCGGTCAGTTGGATCGAATCGAGCACGCGCAGGATTTCGTCGAAGTTGCGGCCGGTGCTCATCGGGTAGGTCAGTGTCAGCTTGATCTTCTTGTCGGGACCGATGATGAAAACCGAGCGCACGGTCGCGTTGGTCGCGGCGGTGCGGCCCTCGCTGGTATCGCCCGCGTCGGCCGGCAGCATGTTGTACAGCTTGGCGATCGCGAGGTCGGTGTCGCCGATCATCGGGTATTTGACGGCGGCGCCCTGCGTTTCCTCGATGTCCGCGGCCCATTTTTCGTGGTCTTCGACCGGATCGACCGACAACCCGATCAGCTTCGCGTTGCGCCTGGTGAACTCCGGCTCGATCTTCGCCATGTAGCCCAGTTCAGTCGTGCAAACCGGCGTGAAGTCTTTCGGATGAGAGAACAGGACCGCCCATTGGTCGCCGATCCAGTCGTGGAAATCGATGGTGCCCTGCGTGGTCCGCGCGGTGAAGTTGGGCGCGGTGTCATTGATACGAAGTGACATATTGCCGTCCTGTGAAGTCGTGGTTAAGCGGAAGACCCGAGCCAGGCCTGTCTGCAACGGTCCAACACGAGTCCGGTTAATCTCGGGGATTGAAAATCACCAACGCTCACAACGATAGACGAAGCTTTCGCGGCGCATACACGCGCGGCAAGTAGGGCGTCGCCGTGCAGAAGAAGCTCGAGATCGCCGCCTGTCGGGCGAATACGAGCATTGCCGCATCGCAGTGAGATTTCAAATATAGCGCGTTACGCACAAGCCATGCTGACACCCATGAAGTCAGTCCGGCTGGCCACTTCGAAACGGCTTAGGGGAATGACGTTTACCGGTAAATCATGGACATTCGACTCACCGGCGTGTGTTCGATAGCGCACAGATTTACCGAGCCTGATTTGATCAGACCGTTCGGTCGTCCACGCCATGCGAGCAAGCGCGAGGCGCGTCGGAGCGTGCGGTACTGAAGCGCTTGCAACAAACGCAGCCTCCGTCCGCTCGAAAAACATCTGCTGAATGCTCGCCATGATGGCCCGGTTTGACGGCGCAGTGCGGATATTCGCGATTGCGGCGGGTCAGTCCACAGTGCCTGGCGAGTCAGGCGAACCCGGTTCGTCAAAGAACTGCCAGATCGCCTTTATCGATAAACGGTCGGAACATGGCTCGCGGACGCCGCGCATTTTTCGGAGACGGGATAAGCGGCTTTTAAGGTTGCAGGGCGTACCTTCATATCCACACACTGAATACCGGTCACCCCGTCGATCGCTATCTGTTCGCGGTCCACCTCAGCGTGAAGATCGACTCGCTTTCAATGCAGTTAGCGTGGTCCATTCGATCCATCGAAATTTGCCTATTCACCAAGGAGCCAACTTATGAAAGTACTTATCGCTCATGCGATCCTCGCAACCACAATCGCCATTCCAGCGCTCTCGTCGGCGCAGCCCCTCACTCGCTCCGAGGTGGAAGCGAACGTCATACAGGCCGAACAGAACGGCACGCTCCATCAGTCGAAAGTGCACTATCCGGACGAGAGCAGCCCGCGGCAGTCACACGCGAATAACGACTACGGTTCAGGGCCGGTAGTGAATTCGCAATCCGGACATCGCCTTTCCTTCGCAACGCCCTCAGATAACGCGCTTTTCTCGCATCACTGAAGTGCCGGTGAGCGTTCGACATTCCATACGAGCGCGTTTCGAGACTTCCACACGCCTAACTTCCGGTTCTCATGCGGACGTCTCGCGTCCGATCCAACGTCGATATGAAAAAGCTAGTGCGCTTGATTGACTTCATTCTGTTGACCGCCGCATCGGTGGGCCTCGTCATGTTTGTCGTCTGGCGAGTGGCGACGGTAAAGGGGTGGTTTTAGGCTCACGCGAAACGGTTGTCCGTTAAAGGATCGCCCTGTGGTTGGCGTTCCGAATCGACATTGCACCGATACCTCGCGGAATGAAACCTTTCGCATGCTCCGCGAATGTGGATGAGCCGCAATCAAATACTAAGGAGTTCTGCGTTCCCACGTCTGCGAAGCATGTGCAGCTTCCACCACCAGGTCTTCCTGGGATACCTGCGAATCGCGCCACGATATCCGATACCGCGTAATCAGTCGAAACAATGCCGTCATAATTCAGCCGCACAATCCGATGCCACCAACAACCACAAGAAAGTCTCGTGATGCCTCATTTTCGCGTCCCTCTCCCGCTGCGCCTCACGGTGCTCGCAAGCGTGGCGGTACTAGCCGCGTGCGGTGGTAGCAATGATTCTTCTACGCCGAGCGCCTCGAACACTTCGACGACGACGGCGACGGCCACGATCCCGGCGCCCCCTGCCGACCCCGGTTTTGTCGACAACGCCGCAATCCCCGACGTGCCCGCGTTCGTCGACACGATTGCGACTAACCAGCGCGGCGATGCGCGATATGCGACGCTCGCCACGAATGCGGGCGTGCGTGTCGTCTCGCGATTCCTCGACATCTGGCAACCGTTGACCGAGATCGTCGATGCGGGCGTCTCCGCGCCCGCCAATGGTTCCTTTCCGGCTGTCGTGCAGTCCACGTGGACAGGACTACCCAATGACGGTACGCCGGGTGGGGCTGTCGTGAACAGTGCCGTCCATGCCGCAAACATTCAATTCGTGGTCACCGAGACGACCAACCGGACTCAGGCACAGGCCGACGCAGCCTACTACGACGACCGGCGCGGCAAAGGTTATAGCGTGACCGATGGCATGGGACCGCTCACCAATGCGTGGCGCGCGGCGGCGCAGCAGGTAACGACCATCACGTCGATTCCGGCGGATGCGACGACCGTTCTGTACAACGACAACGGCAACAACATCGGCGTCGGCAGCAGCGGCGGCAACGCCAGTTTCGGCCAGGTTGTCGACCTGCTCAACATCATGGGCAACAACGCGTCCACCGAGCCGGCCAAGCGCTTCTACAAATACGCCCGGCCCTACCGCTGGAGCACGAGTGTCGTGGTAGATCCGACTCTGGTGCCTGCCGAGAGCACCACGCCTTCGACCGATGGCGGATTTATCAGCGGTCACGAGGCGGAGGCCATGCGCGACGCGATGACGATGGCCTACGTGCTGCCGGAGCGGTTCCAGGAGATGGCGAGCCGCGGCCTCGAACTTGGCGAAAACCGCATTTTCGCCGGTATGCACTCGCCGCTCGACGTCATTGCTGGTCGAATGTTTGCACTTGCGGCGACTGCTGCGAATCTTTCCGATCCGAGCAACGCCGCGTTGAAGAGCGCCGCATTTAGCCAGGCGCACGCGGCCCTGATGCAGTCGACGAATACCAGCTCGACAAGCTTCGCTGCTTTCGCCCACTCCGGCACGGCAGCGACGGACCGCTTCGCCGACTACTCGACGAACAAAGCGGACTTCACTCGCCGTATGACGTTCGGCTTTGCTCCGATCGAATCGACCAATGCGCCTCCCGTTGTGCCGAAGGGTGCGGAGGTGTTACTGGAGACGCGCTTTCCGTATCTGAGCGCTGAGCAGCGCCGCGTGGTGCTCAAAACGACCGAGCTTCCTTCCGGCTATCCGGTCATGGACGATGCGGAAGGGTGGGGCCGCCTCAACATGTTTGCAGCCGGGGACGGATATGGTGCGTTCCATGGCAGCGTCATCGTTTCGATGGATGCGTCCCAGGGCGGATTCAACGCGTCGGATTTGTGGCGCAACGACATTGCCGGCGCAGGGAAGTTGACGCTGCAGGGTAGCGGAACCTTGAAGCTCGGCGGCAACAACACATGGTCGGGCGGCTCCCAGGTAAGTGGCGGCGTGCTCGAGGCCGATTCTCCGAATGCGTTCGGCACGGGCGACGTGTATGTGGGTGCGGGTGGCATCACCATCGCGGCGGCGTCGCCCGTGTCCATCGTCGGCAAGTACACGCAGCTCGCCGGCACGACACTCGAACTCGACATTGACGGTCAAGGCGCCGGCCAACTGCACGTTGGTAATCAGCTGACCATCGCCGGCGGCACGCTACACGTGAAGTTCGTGAGCGGCTATGCGCCCAAGGTCGGCGACACCATCGATCTGATCGATGGCAACGGGGCGACGAAGCAGTTCACGACGATCACGGTCGACGGCCACAAAGCGACGCCGGTCTACTCGTCGACCGGCGTGTCGGTGCACATCGATTCGTAATCCGGCCATATTGGCGTGGCTATGCGTCGCCCGGATAACCCGCTGTCTGTAATGCGGAGCGTCCGGCTATGCCCGTCTGTCGTTGATCGTCTAAAGCGGCGATTCCTTCGTCAAAAACCGCCTGATGGCAATGGAGACGATTTCTGGAAACTCTTCGTGAATCGCGAGTTTGCCCTTCATGACCCATTCGACCTGAACATTTGGCAATTGTCCTAACGCCTCCATTTCGACACGCGATTTCGGCGGCGTCTGATCGCCGTAGATCACGAGGATCGGAATGTTGGCTCGGCGCGCAAGATCAAGGAATGCCGCACGGTTGGCGACCCGGTCTAGCGCACCGGTCACAAAGCGTACCGAACTGTGCCGGGCTCCGGGTGCACGGGTGACGGCGAGTTTGGCCGCGAGACGATCGCCGCCAAGCCAGTCAGGATCGCTGTAAACGTGTTCTCTCGCCATCATGGTGATGACATGGCGGCTGACGTTGAGCCGGTAGAGAAGCGGGCCAGCGAGGGGGTGATCAATGGCAGAGCGCACACGGGAGAACCAGGCCCGCTGGCCACCCATCATCGTCGGCAACGGGCCGCGCCACGTCGGTGCGATGAGGACCAGGCGATCAACCGTATCTGAGCGCAAGACGGCCTGGTAAAGCGCATAGGTGGCTGCATGTCCGGCCGCCACAATGGCGTGCGGTGGTGCCACGATGTCGCTTAAAAACCAGTTAAGAAACTCCGAGAGAAGCTCCGGCGACCATTCTTCCTTTGGCCGCGCCTGATCGCCGAACCCCGGCCAATCAACCGTCGTCACGTGAAACTGAGGCGCGAGCAAGTCGAGCAGCGGGCGCATCTCCAGGCGCGTGGAAATCGTACTCAGGGCCGGCAGGAGGACGACCGAAGCGCCGCTACCGGCCTCATCCACGTCCAGCGCGAACTCTCCACTGTCCCACTGGCAGCGTATCGTCTTCGTCATTGCCTTTCCAATTTGACCTTCATACGAATCACGCGGTAGAGATTGATGACCAGTTTAATTAGAGGACGGTCTCCGGCCATGTATGGATGCGTTTTTCGTGCTGTGGAGTTCTACGGCTGCCTTGTGCCTCCGGCGATCGCGCCTGAACACCAGGGAAAGGAAGTCGAAGCGTCGGGCTGCCAGCCGCGAGGGCGCTGCTCTGTAGCTCCAGACGCCCGACGTTTGCATCGCGGGCCTGCCTGGAAATCAAATGCGCCACGCCTGTCTTTGACGTTTAGCCATCGGAGACGCGTCGTAGCAGATACACGACAATCACTGCGGAACCGCTGACAAAGATTGCCAGCCCGATCGCTTTACGCGCGAGCGTGCGAACGCGCGCGCGGAGCGTGTAACGCACAAACCAGGAACTGGTTCTGCGCAACATCATTCACTCCATGGGCGCCTTGACGGGCGCGTCGCGTCGGGGAGAGACAGCCCCCTATGTTGCCGGAGCGCAGGCCGTATCGCGACGTGTATGTGCCCTGATCTTTGCTTGACAGTCTTTGCCACTTCGAGCTCTTTGAACTGAGGATAGCTGGATAGAGCGGGTAGATGCCGGTATCCGGGCATTCTGAAACCGGCAACTGCAATTATCGCACCTCGGGTTCAAAGGCACAGAGCAGATGCCTTACGGTCTACTGACAGGGTCTTTGCACCAGCCGGTCCGGACCAAATCCAGGCGCACATGAACCGGCCCGTTTGGGCATTGGCGCAATGCAGGGATGTTCTCAGGAGGAACTGCGGCGAGCCCTTGCCGGTTGCCGCCACTGTTCAAGGAAAAACTGCAAGCCGCCCAGTTGCTGTGCGATGTAGCCGCCCGTGGCCATCGATTCCGGTGCGCGCCGGTCGCCTGTAGGCGGGTACTCGGCGGAGAAGTCCGCTGTACCAAACACGATGTCCCAGATCGGGAAGACGGCGCCGTAGTTACAGGAATTGCGGCCAGCCGCGCGCAGGCCATGATGCAACCGGTGAAAGCGTGGCGAGACGATCAACCGGTCCCCGAGCCAGCCGAACGAAAGCTTGATATTGGCGTGGCTCAGGCTTTCGATGAAGCGCATGAACAGGAACAGCAGCGGAAACTGCAGCGGCGGAATACCGATCGCGAGGCCGACGATGCCGAACCAGATTGCGGCGACCAGATCGTCAAGCAGATGGTTGCGGTCGTCCGACCAGAAACTCATCTGTCGCTGCGCATGATGCAACGCATGCAGTGCGTACCAGCTACGGTATGAGTGCGACAGGCGGTGACGCCAGTAATCGGCACAGTCCAGAATCAGCGCGTACGCGATGAAGGTAATGACCGGATGTCCGAGAAGCGGCGGTATCAACGTCTCAAGCGTTGGCGGTATGTAGCCGTGATCGACCACGAAGCCGTTCACCCACACCTGCACCTGGTAGAACAGCAGGAAACTGACGACAGGCAACACCCCGACGCGGTTGAGGATCGTATAGAACGCGTCGGTTACGACGGCTTTGCGGTCATCCCAGCGTTCGATCGGAAAGAGTGCTTCGAGCGGCCAGCAAACCGCATACGTGACGATAACCGCGAAGAGGCCATAGACGCAGATCAGCGCCCAGTCGAAGGAAAGCTCTTCCCATTGCATCCAGCCGAAGTGATACAGCAACGGCAGAACGAGATACTGGTCGATTTCACCGGCCAGCATATTGAAGAATCTGTCGAGAAATATCAGCATGATGGACGTTAGAGCGTTTCGGCGGTAACGAGACCTGGGCGGCTCATTTCGGTGGTGAGGAAGATGCCGTGCGGCGAGCGTCCGACATCGATGGTCTCGTAGTTGCCGCTGGCTGGATCGAGTACGGCGACCTGCTCCCGGAAACGCAGCGTCACCCATAGCTTGCCGTCGGGGCCAACAGCAATATCATCTGGCCCCGCAGCGTGGAACGGATAGGTACGACGAAGCTCGAGGGTGGTTGGATCGAGCGCCACCAGCGAGCCGCCGATCCGGTTGCTCACGTAGAGCGTCGCGCCGTCGGGCGTAAGAAAGACATTGTGCGGGCCGACGCCGGTTTTCACCCGCCGCAGCACGTTACCCGTCACTGGATCGACTTCCGCCACATGGTCGCTGCCCATCACGCAGACCAGTACCTTGCCGTTGTGCCAGAGCACGCCGGCGGGGGTCGATCCGACGTTCGACTTCCAGCGGATCGTCAGGTTCGTCAGGTCGAATGAAACGAGCGTGCCGGACTCCTGCATCGAATTGAAGCTCCAGCGCGAGTCCGGCGAGAAGTCGAGGTGGCTCGGCATGCCGCCGGGCGAGAAGCGCTTGACGAGCGTCAGGTCGTCGGGGCGGTAGATGTCGACATAGTTGAGCCGCAGTGCATTGACGACGAGGTAGCGGAAATCCGGCGTGAAGCCAAGCTGGTACGGATCGGCGATCACCTTATGGCCAAGCGCCAAACCGGTGTGCGGGTCGACAATGAACAGTGCATTGCCGCTGGCGTCGGCAATATAGAGCTTGCTTCTGTCGCGCGAAAGCGCCCAGTGACTGGGTTCGCGCAACGTCGGCAATGTCCGGACGATCTTGTGCGACGCCATGTCGATGACCGAAACGCTGGCTTCGCCGGAATTCATTACGATAGCGAGATTGGGGGGCGCCGCGCTGGCGATACCTGAACGAAGGGCGAGGAAAGGCGACAGGCCGAGACTCAGGGGAATGGCCAGACTACGGCCAAGTACTTCGCGACGTGAAAGCTTCATGGAGGGCATGCATGAGAGAATTAACCACTCATTCTGCTGGATGGATTCACCGTCACGCAAGGACGAATTGCGAATGGCGCTGATATGGAGCGATGCTCAACCGCTTCCTGTCAGTAGCCTGACAAATTTCGGGCGAAGCTGACGATGCGCATGCGATTTCGCCGTATTTGACCGAGCTTCCCGCGGCCCCGGGCGCGCTTTGCGCAGCACCCGCCCCGATCATCCGCGGAGTTTGGCCGTTGTATATTGCCATCACGCGCTAAAGAACCTGGAGTAATAGCAGTGCCACGTTCGTCCAGAGAAGTCGGGAAGTGTCCATGAACAGCACTGCCGGCAAAAATACGCTCACAGATCGCACGACTGTTGCGATTCGCGATGTGCTGGCCGGCAAACGACGCGGCTTGCGCTCTGCGCTGCTGTTCGCCGGACCCGCGGTGATTGCCTCGATCGCCTACATGGACCCAGGCAATTTCGCGACCAACATCCAGGCCGGTTCCCAGTTTGGGTACACGCTGCTGTGGGTGGTACTGATGGCCAACGTGATCGCCATGCTGTTCCAGGCGCTCTCTGCCAAACTCGGCATCGTGACGGGCCGTAATCTGGCGGAAATGTGTCGCGAGCAACTGCCGCGCAAGGCCGTCTTAGTCATGTGGTGTGTCAGCGAAGTGGCTGCGATGGCAACCGACCTGGCCGAATTCCTCGGTGGCGCAATCGGCCTCGCGTTGCTGTTCAAAATGCCGTTGATGGCCGGCATGGCGGTGACCGCGGTGGTGACATACGGCATCCTCGTGTTTGAAAAAGGCGGCTACCGGCCAATGGAGATCATCATCGGCGCGCTCGTTGCTGTGATCGGTCTGTGTTACCTGATCGAATTGTTCATTGCGCCCGTCGCATGGGGACAGGCCGGATTGCACTCGATCTTGCCCTCAATGCCGAACCGGGAAGCGCTGACCGTTTCGGTCGGTATCGTGGGCGCCACCGTGATGCCACATGCGATCTATCTCCATTCCGGGCTGACTCAGGGCCGGACTCCGGCGAGCAACGCGAGCGAGCATCGCGCACTGCTGCGTTTTTCGAACCGGGAAGTCATCGTTGCGCTTTTCTTCGCAGGTCTCGTCAACATGGCCATGGTAATCATGGCCAGCGCGGCATTCCATGCCGGCCACCGCGACGTCGCGGAAATCGAAACTGCTTACCATACGCTCACGCCGTTGCTCGGTGCGGGCGCGGCGGCGGTTTTCCTGATTTCGCTCATCTGCTCGGGTATCTCCAGCTCCGTTGTCGGCACCATGGCTGGCCAGATGATCATGCAGGGCTTCGTCGGTTTCCGGATTCCCGTCTGGGTGCGACGTCTGGTGACCATGGTGCCGGCGTTCGTGGTGGTCGGCCTCGGCGTGAATGCCACCCAGGCGCTGGTGATCAGTCAGGTCGTTCTTTCGTTTGCGTTGCCGATCCCGATGGTGGCGCTGGTGCTCTTCACCCGCCGCAAAGACATCATGGGCGAGTTCGTCAATAGACGGCTAACGGACATTGCAGCGATTGCCGCGACGGTCGTCATCCTCGCGCTGAATGCGGTGCTATTGCTTCAGTCGTTCGGCGTCAGCATTCCGGGCATGCCTGCAAGCTGATGCAGCCCACCCGGACTCTTTGGGGATGGGCCGCACTCCCGGTGCGATGGACGGCGAAGTTTATTCGCCAGCCATCGACTGACCGCTGGGGGACCAGAGGTCCTGCTCCAAAAACGGCTTGTCGATTCGTTCGCTTTCGTCTGTGATGCCGGTGCATGCATAGGGACGATCGCTGCTTCCATGTTCGCCTTGAGTTGTGAAACATACGGTAAGAACGGCGTTGACCCATGGGCACCTGGCTGGCTATGCGGATGAGGTCCGAGGCGGCATCTCCTGGTGCAAGCGTACGTCGACCTGGCGGGCTTCTCCGTTGTCTGGGCTGATCGTCCCAAAGAAAGCCTCGCCGGTGCGAGGGCCGGGGGTGGCTATTTGTACGGTCAGGCAAGCGCCGGGTAATCCGTGTACCCTTCTGCCCCTGGGTGATAGAACATCTCGGGCCGCGGCTCATTGAGCGATGCGTCCAATCTAAGTCGGCGCGGCAGGTCCGGGTTGGCAATGAACATCTGCCCGAAAGCAACCGCGTCGGCGTCGCCGACCGCAAGCAAACGTTCGGCGGTGTGCTTGGTCATCTTTTCGTTGGCGATATAGATGCCACCGAATGCTGCCTTCAGTGCGGGTCCGAGCCGGTCGTCTCCCTGCGCTTCACGCGCGCAGATGAAGGCAATGCGGCGTTTGCCGAACTCGCCTGCGACATAGCCGAAGGTGGCCGCAGGGTCCGAATCGCCCATCGACTTCACGTCACCGCGCGCAGACAGATGCACGCCGACCCGGTTGGCGCCCCATATGGCGACGCACGCGTCCGTGACTTCGAGCAGCAGTCTCGCACGGTTCTCGATCGACCCACCATATGCGTCAGTGCGCTGATTGGTGGAGTCCTGCAGGAACTGGTCAAGCAGATAACCGTTGGCGCAGTGGACTTCCACGCCGTCGAACCCTGCCTTTCTGGCGTTTTCAGCGCCGTGCCGGTAGGCCGCAACCACGCCGGCGATCTCGTCGGTTTCCAGCGCGCGCGGGACCTCCCTATGTGTCCGGGCGATCTTTCACGATAACCGGGACCGCGCATGACCAAACCCACCAGGAAGCAGCAATCTCCCTCCCGTCCCCCTGTAGACGCTCTCCAGTATGAACGGCTCGCGCTGGCCGCCTTCCATCTTTGCGACCGGCAGGGGCAGCAACTCCGACATCTGATTACACTTGCGACCTCGATGTTCAGGAGTCCTGCTGTGACTGCCGAGGAAAGGCACGAACACCGGAACCTGCTGGAGGTGATGATCCAGGCTCGGCGAGGACTACCACGCCGCCAATCGCTGCGATCAGGAACTGTTCACGGTGCTTGCGCTCGACGCCAAGGGGCTTCCTAACCGCCAACTGACACCGGCGGACGCGGCAGCGATTCTAGCTGACGCTGCGCAGGGCGCGAACGGGAAACTGGCGGCTATGGACGCTTCGTGGACAAAGCACTAACCGGCGTCGATCACTTACGTGAAAAGCGGCTCAATGCCGCTTTTTTTGAATGGTGATATTGGAAAATTTATCTTAAATTGAGATAGGCAGAGCAATTGTGAATAGTTGTCAAAACGGTTTTATCTCGAATTAAAGTCATTGACCATATCGCGTTTTGGATGGTTAATTCGTCGGGTGTGTTCTGGAAAAACAGCAGAGGTCAGATGGAGCAACAGAAACAGGATGAAGCCATGGGCAAGGAAGAGTGCGACCTTTGCCGTATCACCTATTCAATCTACTCGAACTTCCCGCCAATGCCGTCGGCAATGGCGCTGAATGCCGAAACCGGCGAATGGTTTCCGTTCGACACGCTGAAGTCGTATGCAACTGGTTACGAGATGGCCGAAGCCCTGGGTTACGCGTGGGCGTGCGATTGTCGCGGACGCTCCCCTAATACCGTGCAGAAAAAAGGCCCGTTATCGCGCTACGGCGCAACGCCCTGGCCGGTGCTTCCGCAGTCGTCCATCTGTCTCGAATGCATGATTCACGCTGCCGGGCAAGGCGCGATGACCCTGGAGCGCTGATGATTCCCGCCTCTGTCAATGAACAGCTTCGACAGTATGGGGAACGGCACTACAGCGGCCACGTGCTGGCGCTAGTGGACGGTATCCAGTACCAGCAGCATACCGGCCAGCAACTCACGCCCGAAGACCACATGACGGTTTCGCTGTTCGCGGGCACGAACGACATGGCACTCGCACACGCGGGGCCGTGGCTGGTTGATCCGAAGACGGCGCGCGACCATCTTGCGGACCTGGGCGAACTCGAACAGGCCCGCCCTGGCGTGATCTGGCTGATTACCTCAGAAAGCCTGGAGAGGCAGGCCGCAAAGCTGCGCCCGCACCTGAATACCGGCATACCGAAAGGACGAGCCGCCCTGCTGCGCTTCTGGGACCCCAGGGTGCTGCATGCGCTCAATGCGGTATGCCACGGCAAGACCGAGCGCGAGCTTTTCAGGGCTGCCGACGCGTGGCACTACCTCAACGAACGACAACGGCTCACCATCAACGACAATGGAATTTACTGAAGGGCAATGGGCGCTTCTGAAAGCCTATGAAGACCGTAACTATGTGGACTTTATCCGTGGTCATATCGTGCGCGATTATCCCGCGCTGGCCAATGATCCGACTTTGCGCGACCGGCTTAATGCGGCCTTCGCGCGAACAAAGTTACTCCGCTTCACGCATGACGTGCCGATAGTCGATTTCCTGTATGTGGAAGCAACGACGCCGGAGTTTTACAGCGTTCCGGCGGTCATAGCATGGCTGTACAAATCAGGCGTTCCGGGTGAACAGCGATTCGAAATGTTGATGCAGGCAACGGGTAAAAGGCAACAGGAAATGAAGGAGAAACGGTGATGGGTATTCCATTCCCGGCGACGCTCGCACGCGCAGCAAACGCAATGACGCAGGCAATGCCTATGCCTGTTCCGGTCCCCACCGCCGCACCGTCTGCTGGTCCCGCAGGCAGCAGCGGCACTGGCGCGGGTGCAGACGGCGGATGGGACGAACTGCCGCGTGACCGGAGCCGCGAACGCGAAAGGCCGTGCAAGTGCCCCCCGGAGAAAGGCGCACTGGTGCGAAAGAACCACAGCATGAACCCTGAGCCGCGACGCTACCAGGCGCGCATTACCGGCTTCGAGTATGCGATAACAACGGACGGAAAAGGCCGTGAGACTGCCGAAGGCTGGAATATGGAATGGGACTGGCTTGACATAGACTTTGATGGGTTTCAGCATTCCCAATGTCTCTTGCAGGAAGCCAAGGGAAATTACGATCAATTTTTCAAAGAAAATAAGGAATTGAAATTTCCATTTAAAGGATTCACAAAAATGCAGGAGCAAATAGCAACTCAAGGAGAAGCTGTTCGCGCCAATCGGCCGAGCAGATTAATGTGGTACTTTGAGACACCGCAAACGCGAGCTTACATGATGAACACACTTCGCCAGTTTGGCGTGCCTTCGGTCCATCAACCGTGAGTGATTATCGTGAATTTACTTGAACAACATCGGGATCAAGCTGCCGGACCAAAAGGCGCATTCGAATTTCATCTTCAACGCATTAAAGCCATTGTCGACTTTATTGCAACCAAGGACGAAACCTTGGGTGGGAACTGGTATCTCGCAGGAGACACGCAACAAGATGCACTTCAATATGAGGTCTTCGCCAATGGAGCAGCGTCGAAGGCTGCTATAGATGTTTTGAAGGCAGAGTATGGACATGGGAAAAAAATTGATCGACCGAAAGTCATAGGCATATGGAACGGAAGACAAGCTGACGGCGCGACCGCCATCATGTCCTTAATGATCGACACGGGAGTTATTTCCAATAACATCGAATTGTCTCTGGATGAGAAAGCGAATGGTCTTTCGCGGCTAGGCAATTACAAATCCGTGGCCGAAGTTGTAGCCAAAGTGGCTGAGCTTTATCGCTCGCTGTATGTGACGTTCGGGCCGCGCGCTTATCAGGATCAACAGGTCTTTGATGACCGCTTAGGCGTAAGCTGGATGCTCTACCTACCGCACGCTCTCGCGCCGGCCCAGGTGCCGGAAGCGCGCGACTTAATCCCTGTCATGCGCGATGGCAAGCAGCAAGGCACGATCATCGTCAGCGTGACGGATGAAGTCTTTGATGTGAACAACCGGGAGCACGTCAAGGCGGCTAACGATATCGAAATCCGCCTCGCCGATCAGGACCTGTTGCCGCGTTTCGTTGATCTCTGAGTTCGGCTCGCTATCCCCGCTTCGGCGGGGCCTTTTTCTGCGAAGAGACCCGCTACTGCGCGGGCCTTTTGCCGTTACGCCTGATTCCAGCGATTGGGCCTCAGGGGCGATCCACCACGATGCCACTTGCGCCGTTCTGTTGCGATTTTCTCCAGCAACTGCAACACCTCTTCGCGGTTGCCGGCTTTATCCGCCTGTTCCATAGCGGCCCGGTATTCATCAGGCGTCGGCTCGACACCATCACAGCACCGGTTCACCACCACCGTAAGCGCATCCATCGGCGGGCCGACATACCGGGCACGCAACGATGACATCGCATCATGCGTGAGTTGGTTCAGATCGTCGGTCTGCAACACGGCGGCGCTGATTCTCAGCACGGGTTCCATCCACGCAAGCAATTCTGACGAATGCTGCTTTCGCACTTCGAGCGAACGAAGATTGTCGTAGCAGCGCTTCCTGTTGTTATGGTCGAACGTGGCGGGCGCGAAACGATACGTGAACTCGGTTCGCGTCCATCCGAGGTACTCACGCGCATAGGAGACATTTGCACCAGGCCTCATTTCCCTACCTCCAAAAGGCAAAAAAAAATCCGCACACGAAGGTGCGGGCACTACCACACACGTCGCAGTCCGGGGATGGGACCTCGACGCTTTACAACGCGATGCTATCCATCCAGGGTGGCTGCGGACGTGCGCGGGCGCTGCGCACCAGTCAGCACATTTCTCCCTTCCGTTTTGCACCGGTTTGTGCAGGAACGAAGCGGTCTTATGCTTGTGCTGGCAACTCGAAAGCGACGCATTCCATGTCGAGGGTCGTTTCGTGCGATGTCGTCGGGAAAGGGTTTGTCGCGGCGTGTTCTACGATTGCATCGCAACAGAAAGTACGTCGTAGTGAGACGACAGGTCCTGGCCGGACAATCCTGGTGGACAGACCGCGCCCTCGCGCTTGCCGGTCAGTAGGTCTGTTCGGTAATAACCCGGGCCACTGTTTCCAGCGACCGGCGCAGCGTGGCCAGATCGACGGACCCAATCGCGAGGCGGATGGCGTGAGGTACATGCGTCGATGTCGCGAACGGCAGGGCCGTCGACACTGAAATGCGCTCACGCATCAGCGCCATCGCAATCGCGTCGGCGCGGACTTCCTGCGTCAGGGGGATCCAGATGAAGTACGACGCTGGATGGCTCATCGTCTTAAGCTTGCCGAGCGCTTCGGCGGCAAGGATTTGGCGCGTCTTCGCATCCCGCCGCTTCTCGTCTTCGAGCCGGGCCACCGTGCCGTCGTTTATCCAGTTGCAGGCGATTGCCGTCATGGTTGCGGGAGTGTTCCACGTCGTGGCCCGGATTACCCGTTCAAGCCTGGGAATCCATTCGCGTGGTGCGCAGACGAAACCGACGCGCAGACCTGTCGCGACACTCTTCGACAAGCTCGAGACATAGATCGTCGTCTCCGGAGCAATCGATGCCAACGGCGGCGGAGCATCTTCTGCGAGGTATGCGTAGGCCCCGTCCTCGATGAGGATCAGTCCATGCTGTCGAGCGATACCGACAAGCTCGCGGCGCCGCCGCGCGCTCATTACCCAGCCAAGAGGGTTGTGCAGCGTCGGCATTGCGTAGACGGCGCGTACGCGTCGTCGCTTGCATAGGGCCGTCAACGCGTCCAGATCGGGGCCGCGCCCCGCGGCTGGGATCGGCACGAGTTCCAGTCGAACGGCCTCGGCGGCCAGCTTGAATCCCGGGTAAGTCAGCGCGTCCACGGCAACCACGTCGCCGGGTTCGAGCAGCGCCATAGCGGCCGTCGTCAGTCCGTGTTGCGCGCCGCTCACGAGCAACGTCGTTCCGGCTGTTGCTGCCAGACCTCGGTTCGCCAGGTGGCGTGCCGCAGTAGCGCGCTCGTGCTCGCGGCCACCGTGCGGCTGGTATCGAAGCAGCGACTCGAGGTCGCCGGCCGCCGCGAGCTGGCGCAGCGCTGCCCGTAGAAGGTCTGTCTGACCCGGTGCAGAGGGATAGTTGAAGCTCAGGTCGATCGTAATGGCGCTCCAGGCGTGCAAGTCAACGCCTTGGCCGCGAGGGAGTGGTTCCTTGACGAATGTGCCACGGCCAGCTTCGCCGCTCACCAGACCCATCGTATGAAGCTCGGCATAGACACGCGTCGCGGTGACCAGCGCCAGGCCCTCGCGAGCAGCCAGCTCGCGGTGCGTGGGCAGACGCGTCCCGGGGGGAAGGCGGCCGTCGCGGATGTCAGCCGCAAGGCGGTCAACCAATTGCTTGTAACGGGCCCCAGGCATGGCTCAATGTATCCATGACAATAATTTGATTGTATTGATTATCGGCCCTACCATGATCTTGCACAACCTCTCCATCTGCCCGAGGACGTCATGCACATCACCATTCTGACCTTTGAAGGCTTCAACGAACTGGACTCGCTAATCGCGCTGAATATCCTTAACCGGGTCAGAAAGCCGGGCTGGCAGGTATCGATTGCCAGCCCAGCGGCGAAGATCCGTTCGATGAACGGAGTGGTCCTGGAGGCGCAAGCGTCGCTGAAGGACGCTTGCGAGGCCGACGCGGTGCTGGTCGGCAGTGGAATACAGACACGTGGAGTGGCCGCCGATGCCGCGCTGATGTCGCAGTTGCGGCTCGATCCGACTCGCCAACTGCTGGGCGCGCAATGTTCGGGCACGCTGATACTCGCGAAACTGGGCCTGCTGGATGGCGTTCCGGCCTGCACGGATCTGACTACCAAACCGTGGGTCGAAGAGGCGGGCGTGCCGGTGCTCAATCAGCCGTTCGTGGCGAAGGGGAATGTCGCGACGGCAGGCGGGTGCCTGGCTTCGCAGTATCTGGCCGTGTGGGTGATCGCGCGTCTGGAGGGCGTCGAGGCTGCGCGCGCCGCGATGCAGCATGTCGCCCCAGTAGGCGAGAGGGAGATCTACGTGACGCGGGCGATGGCGAACATCGCGCCATTCATCTGACGCAAAACAGAGGCACTTCGCACGTCCTTCAAAGCCGACATTGCTGGAGTCCAGTCTGTGGTCATCGTTCTTGTTTTCAAGCTCCTCGTTACGCCGCTGTTGCTATTGACCGCAAGCCTTGCCGGTCGTCACTGGGGTGATGCGATCGGCGGTTTGCTGGTGGGAATGCCGCTCACGTCGGGGCCGATCTCAGTGTTTCCCGCACTGGAGCATGGACCCGCCTTTGCTGCGCAGGCGGCCTTTTGCATTGCCTATTGCAGGCTGGCGATCTTGGGATGGCCGACGGCTCTCGCGGGGGGCTTCGCGATATTTTCTGTCGTAGCGACCGTTCCGCAATGGAGTGCGCTGCCGCATACCGGCCTGTTTCTTTGTTGCTCATCGCAGGGCTCGTGGTCGGTGTGACGCTTTTTGCGGCTTATGTCGGGGCCAAAACGAGCGGAGTGTTAGCGTCGTTCCCCTTCATGGCGATCGTCACCGAGCGACAGAAACGGGTCGACGAACTACGGTTCCCACGTAACTATCAAATGCGCTCACGAGATGCTGGATCGCCTGTTCGAGGTCATCTGCCGGCGTTTCAAAAGACTGATTCAGTGGCATCGCTTCCCTCGACGTAAGGGCTTCCAGCAGTGTGGCGGTCATCTCATCGTAGCGATTGGCCCTTTCCCGGTCATGTGCGTCCGGTTCCCCGCTCCGAAGGACTTCGATCACCGCGGCGGCGCCGCAAACCACCCGCACCGCGACGGTCAGGTTCCGCAGTTGTTCGAGCCGCGCAGATCGCCGCTGGCCCTCCAGGAGCATACGTTCTCTCGCAACTTCAAGCCGTGAGCTGGCCAGACCGGCTTCGCGTTGGAGGCGATCGAGGGTGGCGGTCGATCCTCCAGCCATCCGAAGCGCGGCGGACGCGAATGCCATGTTGGCCGAAATCGCGGCTGAGATCACGGCATTCAGCGCGTTACTCTCCCTCGGCGGCCAGAGAAGAAAGCTCGCCGCCACGCCTACGCAGGCACCGACGAATTCATTGGTAAGACGAGCGACAATCAATCCCTCCGCCGGATGGATGAAATCCGACATCAGCATGAACATCGGCGTCAGGAAGACAACGAACAGACCGTAGTTGACCAACCTCAATGCGACGGTCACCGCGGCAAGCGGCAAGATTGCCAATGTCACCGCAACCGGACCGGACAGACTCGTCAGAAGAACAGCGGCGATCGTTGCGCCGATGAGGCTGCCGCATGCACGCTCCAGCACGCGCAACCATGTATTGGCGGAAACCGGTTGGGTCACGACGATTGCAGCGATCACGCCCCAGTATGCAAACGTGACACTCAGCGATGTGCCGATCATGAAAGCGAGCACCGATGCGACAGCCACCCTCAGCGCATGGTCCCAGACCAGCCTTTCAATCTTGACCGCGCGAGCGGCGGCAGGCGCGGGCGTCTCGGGGTCCATTGCGAGCGCATGTCGCCCGTCCGCGAGCCGAGCGATGGCCCTTGCCGCAAAGGCAACGGCGCTTGCCGTTTGGTCCGTCCGTTCAGCCGTCTGCCGCAACAATGCGTGTGCTTGCGCTACCAGCGTATCGGCAATGGGCAGTTCTTGCTGTGCCTGCGCGGCCACGCTTTGCAGCAACTGTCGCAGGCCCTGGAGCAATTGCCGCGATCCATCGTCGTCGGCAATCGCTGCGTTGCGTCGGGCATGACCGATTGCGATCAGCGTGGAAAACACCCTGCCCGCGGCATCGACGCCCGGCCCGAGATCAGGGCCGTTGCGAACATCATGCGCCGCCAATGCCCTGCCGCGCTCGATCGACATGCGCACCCCGCGGCGATAAACGGTATCGAACTCGGTCCAGCCCTGCACATCCATTCCAGGCCGCGAATCCAGCGACTCCAAAAAACCGGCCATGTCCTCGAGCCTGCCGAAGATCGTCGCGAGCGTGAAGCCCGCGGACTGTGGGAACGGGACGGGCCAGAGGAAGATGCAAAACAGCATGGTCCAGGCTGACCCGAGCAGAAAATAGCCACCATGAGCGAGTGCAACGGCAAGCGGCTCGGGCGACGCAATTCCGATCACGACCGCAAGCGAGGCAACCAACCCCGCCTGCGCCGGCATAGGCCCGAGCGAGGGCTTGTAGGACCGTGCCAGTCCACAAAGGAAGACCAGGACAAACAGGGTGACAATGCTGACGGCATAGCCCCAATGCGCGGCATAGGACGCCAGCGGCATGACGACAACGCCCATGGCCGTGAAGATGGCCATCGCCTTCAGGCGCTGTGACCTGGACCCTTGCGGATCGCAGAGACAGTTCCAGAACGCCGCGACGGCTCCGAAAGCGATATCCGAACGACCGAGAATCGCCGCGGCACAGAGCATCGGCGCCATCGCAAGCGCAGCGTGTATCCCTTCCGCAATCCCGATGCGCTCGGGCGTTATGGCGAAGACATGACCTTCAGCCCGCAAGGTCCGACGGCTTACCAGGGATACGAGCTTACCTATTATTGTCATCGCACCTTTGCTGCTCACGAACGTTGATTGCTGGAGGACAAGGCCCAGGAAATGGGCGCCCCCCGGATTCACGCTGCCAGCGCGCTGAGATAGCCGCCGACTCCGCGCTGTGAACGTCTGCTTTTCGCGTATGCGACCGGCGCCTCTGTTTCATTTGCAACACTCCCGCCGCTCATGCGACGTTCATTGTGTTGCATCGACCGGTTGAATCCGCCAATGCGGAGGAGACGTACACGCAATCAGCTTTGGGCGGCCGGGCGGCTAGCCCATTTAGAATCCACGCAGTCTTCCACTGCGGCGGGCTACGAGGATCGCCGCGCGTATGTTCATCGAATATGCGATCGCGGACCTCTCTAAAGAAGCCGGAGAAGGAGACTCGATCTCAGCATTAACCGATGCCCACAGCATCGAGTCCCACCTCCTCGCACAACCAGTCGCAGAAGCACTTCACCTTCTCCGTGTTGCGCTCGTTCACGCGATACGACAGAAAATGCGTCTCGCGGGAGACCGGCTCGAAGACATCCGCGCCCAGCTCAACCAGTTCGCCGCGCGACAACTCGCGCTCGGCGAGACGCGTGGTTTCGAGCGCGACGCCCATGCCATCGACAGCGGCGGAGATCGCGAGCGCCCCGCGATCGAACGAGGGCCGCGCCCGCGACGGGAACGGGAGTCCGTTGAGCGCGAACCAGTCGGACCACGTCACGCGGCTGAGCTGGGAATCGATCAGCGTCATTTCCCCGATCTGCTTCTCGATGGCAACGCCGCTTCGCACGAGCGCAGGCGAACACATCGGCACGATGCGTTCTGCGCCGAGCGCGCGTGTCACGATGCCCGCGCGCTCGTGTGCGACCGCGTATGAGATGGCGACATCGACTTCATGCACCCGGGTGAGGTCGATCGGCTCGGGACCGGACGACAGACGGATCGTCACGCCCGGATGCGCCTGCGTGAATTCAGGCAGGCGCGGACCGAGCCACTTGGCGGCGAAGCTCGGCGCGCTGTGCACCGCGAGCACTTGCGCATCGGGCGCGAGCGCGACCTCGCTGCATGCAGCCTCGATCACATCGAAAACGCGTCCGAGGCTCTCATAAAGGCGCCGTCCTTCCGATGTCGCTTCCACCCGCCGATTGCGCCGATGAAACAGCGGCCGGCCGAAATATTCTTCGAGCTCCTTGACCTGATGACTGATCGCGGACTGCGTCAGATGCAGCTCCTCGGCCGCCAGCGTGAAGCTCTCCAGCCGCGCGGCCGCTTCGAAGGCGCGCAGCAGCACGAAATTGGGAATTCGTCTCATGTCTTTCACCGAAACATGAATGTGGTTCATCTTTGTATGAACAGCCATCGTTTGTCAATGACGGCAGCGACCGCGACCATAGGACCCATCGAAGCAATCCGCTTCGACCGGTTCAAACCTCACTTCAAAAAGGAGTCGACCCATGGCAGCAGTGATGGAAACGCGGCCGCAGGCGCTGATCAAGGACGGCAAGGTTTCGATCTATCAGCCGGAACAGGAAGGACTCATCTTTCCGGAGCTTCCGTCATTTTCGAATCCCGCCGCGCAGCGGCAGCATGTGAAGGAACGGCTGGTCGGCGCCTGTCGCGCGTTCGCCCAGCAAGGATTCGACTACGGCTTCGCCGGACATCTGACCGTGCGCGATCCCGAGAATCCCGGCCTTTACTGGACCAATCCGATGGCCATCCACTTCTCGCAAGTGAAGGTCTCGAACCTGATCTGCGCGGACCATCAAGGGCACGTCGTCGAGGGGCGCCATGCAATCAACCGCGCTGGCTTCGTGCTGCATGCGGCCGTGCATGAGATGCACCAGGACATCGTCGCGATGTGCCATGCGCATACGGTCTACGGCACCGCGTTCGCGTCGCTCGGCAGGCAACTCGAGCCGATCACGCAGGACGCCGCGGCGTTCTACGAGGATCACGTCGTGATCGGCGACGAGGCAGGACAAGTAGCCGTCGAGGTGAAGGCGGGTCACAAGGTCGCGAACGCGTTCAGGGACGTGAAGGCCGCGATCCACCAGAATCACGGGCTTCTGACGGCAAGCCGGCACAGCATCGAATCGGCGGCGTTCTGGTTCATCGCGCTCGAACGGTGCTGCCAGCAGCAACTGCTGGTCGAGTCGACCGGCATCGCACCCAAGCTCGTCACCCCCGAGCGCGCGCGCTACAGCCGCGAGCACGTCGGCAGCGACTACATCGGCTGGCTGCACTTTCAGGCGATCTGGGACGACCTCGTCGCCACGCAGCCGGACATGTTCGACTGATTCCGTAGAAGCAGTCCGAGCACGGCGACAACGCGAGACGAGCGCTAAAAAACGCAACGTTGCGCCGCAACCTGAACACCAGGAGACACCACAATGAGTTCCCCCAGTCCGGTTGCGTATTACCAGGGCAGAGAGTCGTCCACCTATGCGAAGGTGACATGGCGGCTCTTGCCGTTTCTGTTCCTGTGCTATCTATGCGCGTATCTCGACCGAATCAACGTGAGCTTCGCGAAGCTGCAGATGCTGCAAGCGCTCAAGTTCAGCGACGCGGTCTATGGCGCGGGCGCCGGCGTCTTCTTCGTGGGCTATCTTCTCTTCGAAGTGCCCAGTAACCTGATCCTGCTGCGCGTCGGCGCGCGCCGCTGGATCGCCCGCATCATGATCACCTGGGGCATCGTCTCGGCGGGCATGATGTTCGTCAGAACGCCGATGAGCTTCTACATCATGCGCTTCCTGCTGGGCGTCGCCGAAGCGGGCTTTATCCCCGCGATCCTGCTCTATCTCACGTACTGGTTCCCGGCCTCGCGCCGCAGCAAGGTCACCGCGCTCTTCTTGACGGGCATTCCGATGTCGGGAGTCGTCGGCGGGCCGCTGTCAGGCTGGATCATGAATCATATGAATGCATCGCACGGGCTGGCGGGCTGGCAATGGCTGTTCCTGATAGAAGGCATTCCGACCGCGATCCTCGGGCTGGTCGCGTTCTTCTATCTCGACGACAAGCTCGCCGATGCGAAGTGGCTCACAGACTCGCAGAAAGCCATGCTCGAAGCCGGTCTGAAGGACGAAGAGCCGGCTCACGCGCTGCATTCGGTGAAGGACGGCCTGATGCACCCGAAGGTGCTGCTCCTGAGTGCGATCTACTTCTTCTTCACGATGGGCCTGTACGGCGTGAGCTTCTGGCTGCCCACGCTCGTCAAGGCGAGCGGCGTGGCCGATCCGCTCAATATCGGCCTGCTTTCCGCGATCCCTTACGCGGCGGCGGCCGTCTCCATGCTGCTCGTCGGTCAGAGCTCGGACGCCCGCGGCGAGCGGCGCTGGCATCTTGCGTTGCCCGGGGTGGTCGGAGCGGCCGGACTGTGCACGAGCGTCGCGTTCGCCCATTCGACGCCAATCGCGATGATCGCCCTCACGATCGGCACGATGGGCGTGATGACGACAATTTCGCAGTTCTGGGTGTTGCCGCCCGCTATCCTGGGCGGCGCCGCTGCGGCGGCGGGGCTTGCGCTGGCGAATTCGGTCGGCAGCGTATCGGGTGTCGTGAGCCCTTACGTGATCGGGCTGATTCAGACAGGCACGGGATCGACCGGCAACGGCGTACTTGGGCTGGCGGCGAGCCTGATCATCGGCAGCGTGCTCGTCTTCACCGTGCCGGCCGCACTCGTGAACGGCCGGCGCAAGCGGGCTTGAGCGAAGTCCCGCTCCACGCAAAGATCCCGCGATCGCGGGATCATCGCATCAGCTCACTTTTTCTTCCTGCCGATCGCTCAGCACCTGCCCGAGCCGCTCGACGAGATTCTGCCGCGCCCGAGTCGTATGAAGATCGGTCAGTTCCGTCGCGCGCTGCGGGTCGCCATCGGCGATGGCCGCGGCGATGGCTGCGTGCTCGTCCCAGATCGCCTGGCGCTGCCCCGACGACTGCAGCACCGCGCCCATCACCCGTCGCAGATGGACCCAGTGCATCTGCGCGGTCTCCACGATGAGCGGATTGCCCGACGCGGCATAGATCGCGGCGTGGAACGCCATGTCGGCATCGATCATCGCCTTCACGTCGTCGGCCTTCGACGCGCGGCGGCCGTTCGTGATCAATGCCTTGTCCAGCTTCGCGCCGCGACCGGCGGCAAGACGCGCGGCGAGCGAGTCGAGCGCGCCGCGGATTTCATAGAGATGGCTGATCCAGGCCGCGTCGAGCGGAGTCACGAGCAAACCCCGACCGGGCGCGTCCTGCACCAGTCCGTCCTTCTTGAGCAAGCGCAGCGCCTGCAACACCGGCGAGCGCGACACCGCAAGTTGCTCGGCGATTTCTTCCTGCGTGATGCGCGTCCCGGGCGCGAGCGTCCCAGAGCTAATGGCATCGAGCAGCACCTTGTAGACCTCGTCCACGTAGTCGGTGCGCGCCTGAAGCTTGAGCAGTTTCGTCGCCATGATCAAAGCTCGTTTATGGATACAGAATACGGCAAGGGTATAACCGCACCGCGGGAGCGTCAATGTCCGGCGCTGAAGCGAAAAGGTGAATCTCCGCGTTTACCCATAGAGACATCGCCGTATCACGCGACTAATCTTTGGATACAGAGTACGGTGTTCTGAATATCGAGTTCGGCGTTCAAAGTGCCGGCGACTGACAACTCCACCACCTCAAAATAGGATTTGCGATGACGATCAAGGAAGACAAGCTGGAAGGACAGAAGACGAGCGGCGGCAATGTCGTGTCGAAGAAGCTGATTCCGTACGGCGGTTACTACACAAGCAAGGTGCCGGGCCACGATCCCGAGCTCACCGAGACCGGCCCCGGCACACCGATGGGCGAGTTCATGCGCGCGTTCTGGCATCCCGTGTGCATGTCGATCGAACTGACGGACACACCGCGTTATCTCAAGATCCTCGGCGAGGAACTGGTGGCGTTTCGCGATGGCAGCGGGCGCGTGGGCGTGCTGCATGCGCATTGCGTGCACCGCGGCGCGTCGCTCGAATACGGCGCGATCCAGGAGCGCGGCATCCGGTGCTGCTATCACGGCATGGTGTTCGACGTGGACGGCACATGCCTGCATGTGCCGTTTCCGAAGGGCGAAGAGAAGGAAGCCGAGAAATTCGCGTGCTCGATCCAGCAGGGTGCGTACAAGGCGGTCGAGCGCAACGGCCTCGTGTTCGCGTACATGGGACCGCCCGATGCCGAGCCGCCCTTTCCCGAATGGGAAGGCGACTTCACGGTGTTGCCGGGCGACGAGCTTGTGCCGTACAGCAACTTCCAGCATTGCAATTGGCTGCAGGTGCAGGACAACGCCGCCGACAACTATCACCCCACCGCGCTGCATGCCGGCAAGAATGTCGTGAATGGGCAGTACCAGGGCACGACATTCGACGAGGTCGGCGCGGCATCGATGGAAGTCGCGCCCGACATGCACTTCGTGCCGGTGCAGCAGGGCCGCAGCCTCGCCTGCGCGGGCGCGCGTCGAGTCGATAAGGACCGGCTCTTCGTGCGCGTGCAACATCAGGTGCTGCCGAATCTGAGCCTGCATGCGTACACGTCGGAAGACGGATCGAAGAAGAAGCTGTTCAGCCGCTTTCACATCATCCGCTGGACCGTTCCCGTCGACGACGAGAACAGCAAGATGATCGGCTGGCGCGTGATGGGCCCGGGCATCGATACGCGCGGCGTCGGCAAGAAGGAACTCGTCGGCTATGAGTCGATCGACTTTCTCGAAGGACAGGTCGCGATGCGGCGCCCCGAGCGCTTCGGCGAATACAAGCTCGAGGATCTGCCGCCCATTCCGCCGAATCATCGCGAGCGCGAGAACTACAAGGCCGCGCAATACGCGCCCGGCGACTACGAAGCGATCATCAGCCAGCGACCGATCGCCGTGCACGCGCTCGAGAACCCGACGAAGTTCGACGCCGGCCTCTTCCTCTTTCGCAAGTTGCTACGCGATGCGCTGCGCGGCACGAATCCCGCGGCATCGGCGCAGAGCTTCGCCGAGTGGTTCCGTGCGAACGCGGGCGCACCCAACAGCTATTGCTCGGGCAACGTGTTCGAGATTCCCGAAGGCGACACGGTCGAAGAAGAAGTCGCGCGGCGCCGCAAGGTCACGAAGACGATCGTCTCGATCCTCAACGAGAGCGAGCGGCTAAAGGCGGATGAACGCGCAGTATTCGTGCGCGAGAAGTTCGAGGAACTCGAACAATCGATGAAGAACTGAAGCGCCACGACAAGCAAGGGGCGCGTCGCGCGCCTCGTGCGGCGAATCGGGATTCGGCAGCACATATGAGGGATCAGGAAAATGGCAAGCGAACAGACATCGAACTCCGACGGCAGCACGCTCCAGTTGCTCGTGCGACAGGTTCGTTTCGAAGGCAAAGGCATCAACTCTTACGAACTGGTCGATCCGTCCGGCGCCGAGTTGCCGGCCTTCACTGCCGGCGCTCATATCGACATCCATCTCGGCGACGGCCTCGTGCGCCAGTATTCGCTGTGCAACGCACCCAACGAGCGCCATCGCTATGTGATCGCCGTGCTGCGCGACGAGCGCGGCCGTGGCGGATCAAGAGCGCTGCACGAGCGCGTGCATGTGCAGGACATCGTGCGCGTGAGCCGTCCGCGCAACCAATTTCAGCTCGTCGACGATGCGCGCAGGGTGATCCTCATCGCGGGCGGCATCGGTGTGACGCCGCTCAAGTCGATGGCGCATTGGCTGGAAGACGCCGGCATCGAATACGAAATGCACTACTGCGCGAAAGATGCGGACTGTGCCGCGCTTTCCGGGGAACTCGAGCCGATGCGCGTGAACGGCCGCGTGCACTTTCACTTCGACGGCGGTGATCCGAAGGCGGGGCTCGACATCCGCCGCTTGCTGAGCGAGCCGTCGCACGGCGTGCACGTGTATTACTGCGGTCCAGCTGGTTTCATGCAGGCATGCGCGGATGCAAGCGCACACTGGCCCGCCGGCACCGTCCACTTCGAGCACTTCAAGGCGCCGGGGCGAAGCGAACCCGCGAGCGCGGCGAACGATGTGGCGGACACGTTCAGCGTGAAGATCGCGAGCACGGGACAGATGATCGAAGTCGCGAACGATCAGAGCATCGCGGACGCACTCGAACAAGCGGGCGTCACAATCGAAACATCGTGTCATGCGGGGTTGTGCGGGACATGCAAGGTGCGGTATCTGTCCGGGGAAGTTGAGCACAACGACTGCATTCTCAACGACGACGAGAAGGCCGAATTCCTGACGGCCTGCGTATCGCGCGCGAGAAGCAAGGTACTGGTGCTCGATCTTTAGCCGAGATGTTCGATTAGACTCGCGATGGAGCTGTAGCCTCTCGAGCGCAAGGGGCCGTTGTCGGATATGAAGCCGACCTTCGTATGTCTCTTCTCACGCACGGACGAAAGGCTGATGATGGCCGGACACCGCCGATGGAAGGGATCGAAGCTAATCTCGCCCACTACCTTTGACAAAGGCGAGCCGGCTCCAGGTCACACCCATCCGCTGATTTCCTCGTTGGGTGGATTCGGTCCGGACATTTAGCACAGTCCTGAAGCTATGGGCGCTTGCTAACCGAATGGTCTCTGCTGCCGAAACATCAAACATTCGGCGTCCTTCGGGGACTGGACCGTGACGTAAAGACATCACCACCATCGCACCTTCCCGCAGCAAGGAGCTGACCGTCGACATCGCCTGACAACGCTCGTCTTCGTCCAGATGCATCCAAACGGCGGAGAGCATCACCAAGTCGAATTCTCTTCGTCGCGAACGTACAGACATGAGATCCGGCAGACTGTCGTCCACCCATTCAATCCGGGAAGACGAATGCAGCCCAATTCCTGCGACGCGCAACGCGTCCACTGGTTCTACGGCCATCACTGTATGCCCCATAGCTCCTAACGCAGCTGCATCGGTTCCGATACCGGCGCCAACGTCAAGAATGTGGGCCGGGGGCATCGGCAAGAGATGCATGACGGGCCTGTGGCTGTTCTCAAATGAGATGTCCTGCCATTGCTCGATGAGCGATTGAGCGTTCTCAGCGTAGCCTTCCGTCCCGCTTACGTTGATGGACACCACCGACTCCACATGTCGCGTTCTCGCAAAGTTGCCCGATTGTCGCCAATCTAGCCCGCGACGTCCAACGTCCGTTCGTGGCCGACGACTGCCTGACGGCAATTGAATGCGGTCGCCGACTGGACGAAACGTTAGGCTGCTGGCGCTATCTATTCTGTTGACGGCGCCAGTTCATCGAAGCCTGGGCGCGACAAGTGCAGCACTTCGTAGCGTTCGCCTGGGACAACTGCTTCTGGTGTGTCGGCCCAAAGCGTGAAGGTGACACGCTCCCAGGAGCGCGGATCAATCGCACAGGCGCTGGCGATCACACTACTATGCCTTGCGATACGCTCGACTTCAGCGACCGCATCTCGCGCGGCCTGCGCGAGATCGGCTTCGCGAGGAACGACCACTCGCTCCCGCGTCGCCGCGCAAGGCAATACGCCGGACGCCGGTCCGCGCTGGCACAGGAGGCCCGACCATGTCAGCACGACGGGCCGTCCGAACGATTCGACGATGCCTTGGAAACCGCCTCCTTCCCACAGGAAACGGTTCATACCAACGGTGTCATTCCACAAGTAGAACGGCGAATACTGGTTGAGCGTCGCACCTGCCTTGTCGCGCTCGCGGATCAGGTAAGCCTTGAGACCAAGGCCAGCGAACGTGTCGGTCATGTGCCCGCGGTCCGCGACGCGATTTCGGATGATCTGCATATCGTAGTCGGCGGGCAAGGTGATTTCATAATGCATCGCATACATGATCGGGCTCCAGATTTTGCTACAACCAGGCGAGCGACATCCATTGCGAGGGTGCCGCCGCCCGCGATTGTCGCTGACCCTGAGCTGCCGTTCGGCCCAGTCTAGCTGCAACGGCTTCTTTGAAGCCAGAACGGCCGAAAGATCGATGAAAGCAGCAGGGCGACTTTCCGGCGAAGACGCTTTGGAGGGGGCAAACCAGGATGCTTTCCGGCAACGCCTCGCTCAACGACACCACGCCTCGCAGACGAGGCCACAACCGGTTCTGCCCCCCGCAACCGAGGAGTTCCACGATGCCAGCTCATTCGCTCAACTTAAACGATCGTGTCGCCTTGGTGACCGGCGGCTCGCGCGGAATCGGACGCGCCATTTCGATCGCGCTTGCCTCAGCCGGCGCAGCAGTCGCGGTCAACTATCGGCAACGCGAGAACGACGCGGCCGACGTCGTCGCGGAAATCGAACGCGCCGGAGGCCGCGCGATCGCGGTATGCGCCGACGTATCGGTCGGAGACGACGTCGAAGCGATGATCGCCGAGGTGGAAAACCGCCTCGGCCTGATCGACGTGCTCGTGAACAACGCGGGCACCGCGACGATCGTCGACATAGACGATCTCGTGGAAGCGGAGTTCGATCGAACGCTCGCCGTCAATCTGAAATCGGCGTTTCTCTGCACGCAGGCAGTGCTGCCCGGCATGCGCGCGAGGCGCTGGGGCCGCATCGTCAACGTCTCGTCGGCCGCCGCCCGCGGCCCCGGCTTGGTTGGCGTTCACTACAACGCATCGAAAGCCGGGCTCGAAGGCTTGACGCGCGGCTATGCGGCACGGCTCGCCCGCGAAGGGATCACCGTCAACGCCGTTGCACCGGGACCGATCGACACCGAAATGGCTGGACCGCTCAAGGCGTCCAACGTCGCAGAAAGGCTGCCCGTCGGGCGCTTGGGCGAAGCGAGCGAGGTCGCGGAGGTCGTGCTGATGGTCGTCGGCAACGCATTCATCACGGGCCAAACGATCCCCGTCAACGGAGGCGCAAGCTTCATATAGATCCTTGGCCGCATCGCGCGCGGGCAAGATCCGATGCGCGAGAGGCGTCCCGGTTAGGCGCGAGTAGGTCCGCTCGCACGCGCGGCACCGGAAAAACGGTAATGCATGATGGCGATTCGGCCGGTTCTGCACCCGCGTGTTGCCACTCTTGCAGGCCGGGCACGGTGGCACGGGCGTCGTCTCTCGCGAGTACAACTCGTCCCAGATTCCGGTTACGAACGTTGTCAACAACGGATCGTCCTCGTCGCTGTACGCGCGGCCCGCAGCATGCGTGACCGGTAGCGTCGCGTCGAACTCGGGGATCAACGTTTGCGTTGGACTGCACGCGGTCGAGCCGCGGTGGTCCTTGTGCTCCGTGTGCTTACGTTTATGCGTGCGCGTCATGTTCGCTGTTCAACGCAGCCGTTGGTGGCCGCGAAAGCTGAGGGTATCCGTATGTTGTTTCGTCTTCTCTGAGTCAGTCTAAAAGCGGGTGCCGGCGTGGCATCCGCCAAAGGCGCCGCCACTGGTTGCCGAGCCGTCGCAGCCCAACAGGGAACAGCCGCCGAGTAGCGACGACGCGGCGACAACCAGCGCGGCGACGATGAGTTTTCGTCGTTGCATGATTGCAATCAATGGTGAAGCGGATTGGTCGCGAAAATCAGCTTGAGCGCAACATGCAGAAATCCCCACGCGAACAGGATCGCGGCCAGCGTATCGTCCGCATGGCGCGTCATACCATGATCGGCACGGACCCCTTGCTCCGCCGGCGGTTACGCGCCAGACGGCGGCTTTCCCAGGCGCATTCCGGGCACCAGCTACCTCGCCAGACACTGTTGACCGAGGCGCGCCACAGGTGACCCTTGGCGCACTCCCAGTCGATCTTGCCGTGTGGTCCCGGGTAGACCGTCGACAGGCAGCGTCCGCCACGCGAATTCGCCACTTCCTGCATCTGTTCGATCGTGCGCGTTCTGGCCTTCACCGCGCAGCGGTGGCACCACTGGCCTTTCTTCACCCTGAACCACCGTGCTTTCCAGATGTGACCTTCGGCGCACTGCCACTCCAGCGGCGTTTCCTTGTCGACATATGCTGACAGGCACCGTCCACCCCGCTCGGCCGCAGCCCGTTCAAGAGCTTCCTGCGGGGGTTTGATACTCTGGTGATGGCAGCTCTGGCACCAGTCACCCGCCAGCACGCCCTCCAGGCTGGCGAGCCATGTATGACCGGCCGCGCAGCGCCACCGTAGTTTTTCCCTGGTGCTCTCGTATTGGGTCGACAGGCACTGGCCACCCTTTGCCGCCGCGAGCGCACGCGCCTCCTCGAGCGAGTGAATCGTCGCGCGCTCATAGGCGCAAGCCTGGCACCAGCTCCCCATGCGCAGCATGTGCATCAGCATCGGGAACCGGTGTCCCGCTGCGCACTCGAACTCGAGCGGCACCTTGTAGCCCTCGTACGCGGCCGACATGCATTGCCCACCCCACGCACGCGCGAGTTTGCGGATCGCGGCGAAGGCCCGCTCACGATAGTCGGGCGCGCTGCTTCCGCCCGGTCCGGGCAGGCCGTCCCGTGCACGTTGTACGCGCTGTCTCGTGCCTGCGGGTACCCGCTCTGACCATACCGCCGTCGCGATCGGTCGGGTCCGCCGGGCTGTCGACTTCGCCGGACCTCCCGATCCGGTTTCGTGTTCACGGGCGAGCCGGATGTCAACATCCAGCTGCTCGAGTTCCTGCTGCAGTTCGCGAAGCGTCTTCATCGGGCCGCCCCGTCATGCAAACACGTTGGGCACAGACACTTCCGGACGTCGTGTCATTCCGGCTAGTCCTTCTGGCGATCACCGGATGCGACCAGTTCCTGATCCATCAGCGTGAGCTTCAGCGGGGCATCGGCAGACAGCTTCTTCTTTATGATCACGTATTTCCAGCCATCGCCATTGCCGGGATTGCGATAGAACGCGACGATCGCCACGTACTTCGTGTCTGCCTGCATGGGCTGAGACAGGCTGACCGACGCGCCAGGATTGACGACGGCTGCCATACTGGCCTGAAGGTCCTGCGCGAGTACGGTCCTGTCGTTCTTCAGCAGATCGTCGTAGGACACGCCGTCAAACAGCTTTCGATCCTTGAGCTGATAGACGCGGACCGCGAGTGACGTCGAACGGCCCGCGTCATCCGGGTTCAGCTCGGCACGCGCGGTCAGGTCGACGTCAAGCACCTTGACCTGCCTGAAAAACACCGAGTGATACGCGCTGGAAGTCGTATCAGATACGGACTGCCAGGCGCCGCATGCGGAAAGCAGCAGACCTGACGCGAGGGCGGCCACGGTTAAACGTAAAGGCATGATTTCTCCAGATTCAGGCGGCACGTGGAACCAGATGCGGGTTCGGTCCGGGCGTGGGAAAGACTTCGTAGACGCCGAGCGCAATGGTGATGATGCGTTCCTCATCAGACGGCAACACGACGGTCCATCCCAGCCGCGGTGCCGGGCCGGTCGCAGCCGTGCCGACCGACGGCGCGGGCGCGAGACGCGACGACACCTCCATGCGCAGGTGTACGTCGGCCTTCGTGCCCACATACAGGCGGATGAACGCTATCAGCTCGCGATGCAGCCATGCGCCGGGCAGCAGGTCGTGCGCCTGCTGTCCGTCCGAAGGGCGCAGCGTCACCCGCACGGCGCGGCTGCGATATTCGAGGCGGTTGCCGAGCACGTAGCCCCCGCCAAGTCCGCGGCGCTTGCTGTCTTCCTGAGCGCCGGCGAGCCTGCCTGACGACGTGAGGGGCTGCGGCTGTCCGGCACGCTTGACCGTCGGCCAGAACTCGTCGACACGCACCTCGACACCGGGCACCGCCAGCGCCACCACACCAGCGAGTCCCTCGGGCGTGCGCGTGCGCTGGACCAGCAGACCCAGCAGCGCGAGCACGCGTGAATCCGGCAGACCCGACCGGGCCGGCTTCTCGCCCCACCCGAAGCCGGCGAGGCACAGGAGGTTGCGCGACTGCGCATCGGTGCCGCCCGCCTGGAAACTCTCCGGGTAGCGGTACTTCTTCCAGGCGCGGTACAGCAGCGCCACGTAGCGGTGGTTGAACTGGTCGAGAAACGCTTCGACGGCTTCATGTCCTTCCTCGCGCAGGACGATCTCATCGATCATGTGCGATGGCACCGCGGCGTCGACGCCATACAGGCCCAGGAAGGTCGTGCGCACGGTCGGCGGCGCATCGGGACGCTCGTCACTAAGTTCCACCGCGGCGATCTCACCGGCCGGGAACCCCAGCCGCGGCCTCGGCCGGAACCTCACCGGCTCGTGCTCCGGCGTGTCTCGCGTGCCGAAGCCGGGTTGATCGGGTACGCGCACTTCGAGCAGCCTGCATAGCTGCATGAAATTCATCTTCGGCGCGCGCGCAAGCAACGACGCCACGAGCGGTTCAAGATTCGGCAACTCGCGTGGTTTCATAGGGGAGCGCGCTGCGCCTTGCTGCGCGGCCAGTCGGTACGGGTTTGCGAAGGCAGGCTCACGATGGCGAGCTTCGTGAACAGGTTGATCTCCGCATACAGCCCGAAGAAACGGTGCAGCAGTTCGCCGAACAGCATCACGTCGCCCTCGCCCGCGAACGCGTGCGAATCGAGCGTGACTTCGATCAGTACGCCCCGCTCGACCGAGCCGCCCGACACCTCCTCGAGCAGTTCCTCCGACACATGCAGGATGCCGGCGAGGCGTCGGCGGTTCAGCTCGTCGTTGGTCCAGTCGTAGAGCGCCAGTGCGCCCCGCAGCACTTCCGCGTCCATCATCGACAGGAAGTTCGGCGCGAGGTGCGACAGGACTCTCCACTGGAAGCGGTCGCCGGTCGGCGGATAGAGCGGCAACGTCGGCGCCACGAGGTTGCGTACACCCGCGACATTGGGCGTGCTTGCGGCCAGTTCGTCAATGCTGGCCTCGCGCAGACCCTTGCGCGGCAGCATGCCGTTCGTGCCGGTTACGCGCAGCGATACGCTCTCCTCGGGCAGATCCTCCATCGTCTCCCACGCGTGGCCGCCGAGGATCACCCACGTTTCGTGCAGACCGGTCACGCCCGGCCGCACGCGGGTGTGGAAATACCGTTCGGGCGCTTCATGGCGCAGCATGCCGCCGCGATGCCGGAAGGTGGCGAACGGCACATACTCGTAACGCTCAGCCGTCACATGGTCGAACGATTCGATCGCGTCGACCGAATAGGTTTCGACATGTTCGCCCTGGTGCCCGGCCGGGACGACCCGGTATTCGGTCTCGTGGTGATCGATCACGATCGGCGCGGCATCAAGCTCGAACAGGTTAATGACCGGCGTGCAGAAGAGCCGCACGTTCTCCGCGCTGAAACGCTGGTCGGACGGATACGCCCGCTTGAGCACGATCTCCAGGTCGAAGCGCGTTGTGCTCGCCGGCAGCTTCGTAACATCGAGTCCGCACAGGTCGACAAAGAGGAATTTCTCGCGGAACGCGAAATATTCGAGGAGCATCTGGTAGCCGGAAAACGACGCCTCGGCTTTTGGCCATAACCGCTCTTCGGTTGAGAAGCCCGCCGGTTCGATCGTGACGCCAGCCAGCGGCAGCACCTCGCCATCACGCACTTCGGGGATCCGCCATGCAACCGAATCAACCTGGCGGGTCAGCGCAAGATGCATCGCGAATGCGGTCGGCAGATCGGCGTTCAGATAAAGGCGCACACGGGACAGGTCCGTCGCTTCGCGTCGCGCAGACTGGTCCAGATAGAATCCGAGGCGGATCACCGAGCGGCCGTCATGTCGCACGGTAGGGCCCGCATGCGTGAGGCGCAGCGGCTGCAACGTCACCTCCTGCGTGGTCCGGTAGAGGCACTGCACAGTCCTGGGCGTGGTGCCCTCGGCGCCCGCTGCCGGCGGCACGGCGATGGATGCGGAACGCACCGGCACGCCGGCAGGCACGTTTTCCGTCTTCTGCAGTGTCTCGGCGAGCGGGATCAGCTCGACGACCGACAGCGACGGCATCATGCGCAGGTAGTGTGGCCACAGCAGGCTCACGAGACCTTCCGTCAGTTCGGGCAGTTCGTCGTCGAGCTTCTCCTGCAGGCGCCCCGTCAGGAACGCGAAGCCTTCGTGCAGGCGCTCGACATAAGGATCGCGCTCGCCCACGCGATCGAGGTTGAGCATGCGCGCCCGGTCGGGATGCGCTTTCGCGAACTCCTTGCCGGACTCGCGCAGATAGCGCATCTCGGCTTCGTAGTAGCGCAGGATCGGATCTTCGTTTTCCATGGTGTTTCTCTTATTTTCGTTCTCTTATGACAGCGTCAGCGCACGGGACGGGTCGAGCACAGTCAGCTCGTCGCGCAACTGACCGATGCGGTGCGCGAGCGCCGGCTTGTCCGCGTCCTTGCGGCTGCTTGCCGCTTTCAGCGCACGCATCAACTGGTGCTTGACCTCGAAGATGAGCGCCGGCTCCCAGCGCATCAGCGGCAACGAGCGGGCAGCAGCATCGAGTTCGGTCAGCAGCGCCATCGCCGTCTCCGCACGGCCCGCGTGATCGGCGAGTCGCGCCATCACGAGCCGCTGCAGGTAGCGCTGGCGTTCCGTCCGGATGCCGGGCAGTGCGTCGAGCCATGCGAAGGCTGCCTCGATACCGTCGCCGGCCACCATGTCGCGTGCCTGCGCTTCGATCTCGGGCCAGTCACCGGCGGCGCCGTCGTCGCTGTCTGCCGAAACAGGCAGTGGCGCAACGCTCTCTCCCGCTTCGAGGTCGCGCACGACCGCGTGGCGGGCGATCCATTCGAGCGTCGCGTCGTCGGCGAACGGCGTGCCGTCGTTGAACGCGAGCCGCTCGATACCGGGCAACCTTTCGAGGAACAGCGCGAAGTCGGCGCGCAGCAGTTCCCGCCACGTGCTGTAGGGCGCACCGACGTGGTCGAGCGCGACGTGCTGGAAGTACTGCAGGTCGAACCAGAGGTGGTTCACGCCCTCCATGTACGCCCCTTCGACGCGTTCCAGCAGTTCGTGCCACTGCTTCTGCAGCACGAGCCGTTTCATCTGCTGGCGAAGCTCGCCGCGCGGCGGCACGAGGCGTGTACGTGCGCTCGCATCCGCTGGCGGCACCTCGTGCAGCGTGTCCCAGCGGATGCTGCGCACGAGCCGCACGGACGGCAGGTAGCCATTTTCCTGATCACGCAGCCACGTCGCCATCGTGCGCGCCTGGTCAAGCAGATCGCGTGTGGAGCCGATCGCGCTGGATGTTGAAGTGGAACCTGCCACAGCGGAGGGCGCGGTCGAGTCGGGTTCCGCGCTGCGTGCCGGATCGTCGCTGCGCTCGAAACGGGACACGAGGGGGCGCAGGTTCGGACGGGCCGCTTCCGGCCACACCCCGGTGCGGGTCACAAGCAGATCGAGCGCGGCGATCGCACGTTCGAGATCGGCCGGCGCGAACTCGCCGCGGCTCTCAAGCAGATCGATCATTCGGGTGGTGGCCAGCATATCGAGCGCGCCCTTCTTCGCCTCGGCGCGTGCGGGCAGCAGCGCCTCGCCGAACCGCTCCACCAGCGCGGCCGCAAGCTCCAGACCGTCCGCGAAGCCAGCCGTCCCATCCTGGCGCAGTCGCGCGAACGCGTAATGCCCCACCACCCGCAGATCCTTGCCGGTTTCCTTCGTGAGCTGCTCGCAGGAGCGCACGATCAGGCCGTCGTCAATGCCGGAGAGCCTGTTCGCCTCGTCCTTCAGTTCGAAGAACGCATCCTCGTAGCCCGGATCGCGGCCCACACCGTGGTCGCCTGGTAACGGGTGTAGCCAGGCGTCCCACGCATCGAGACGCGCGCGCACCAGTTGCTCCGCATCACGCGAAGGGAACAGGGTTTTGAGCAGACCGGAGAGCATTTATTCGACCTCCGGCATCGCGCCATGCGGCAGCGGCATCGCAGCGTGTTTCGCTGCTGCGATTGCCGACGGCGGCAGGGGCGGCGGATTGACGGCCGAGAGCTTCGGTCCGCCTTTCCCTGCGCTGGTCACGAAAATCCGCGGCGGCAGCGTGAAGTGGCGCAATTCGAGCACGTCGAGCGGCCCCGCTCCAGCCTCGCTGCGAAGCTGTACACGCAGCGGAATGCCCTGGCTCTGGTCCGGCGTCCATGTCAACAGATAGCGCGCGCTGTCCTGCGGCGACACCTTCGCGTGCTCAAGCAGCCGGATCAGCCCGAACCTGCCCTGAGCGTCGAGCCCCGAGCGCAACCCGCCCTGCTCGGTCTGCCACTCGATATGCGAGAGATTCTCCAGCGAGTCGCCGGGCCAGATAAACGGCGTCCACTCTTCCTTCTGGTTGAAGTAGTGCAGCTCGCGGCCCGACAGCACGAACTTCATGTCAGTCACGCCTGGTGTCGGCACCGCGCGTAGCTCATAGCGCACATGCGCGTCGCCCGA
This sequence comes from Paraburkholderia sp. HC6.4b, assembly GCF_014200875.1. Classification (NCBI taxonomy): domain Bacteria; kingdom Pseudomonadati; phylum Pseudomonadota; class Betaproteobacteria; order Burkholderiales; family Burkholderiaceae; genus Paraburkholderia; species Paraburkholderia sp. HC6.4b. The sequence continues at coordinate 432,131 of NZ_JACHDC010000002.1, read as the reverse complement.
TGGAAACAGCACGGTCGCCACGCGGGTGAGCCTGTTCAGGTCCGTGAGGAAGTCCGGATCGAGTGTGAGCGCGCCGTGGCTCGTGCCATGATCAGCCCCCTGGGCGGCGACCCATCGGTCGCCCTGACGCTCGACGATACCGGCCAGTTGCGTCGTGACGAACCCGGTGATGACGCCGCTGTCCGGGCGCATGAAGCGCGCCATCTCGGGCAGGGAAGCATCGTTATCCGAATCGGCGAACGGATAGCGGCCGCCGAACGTCCGGTTCCAGTCCGCGACAATCGCCGTGCGCCAGATGTCGTTCAGGCTCGCTGCGGCCGGCTGCACCACGACCTGCCAGGTCTGGTCGAGCGGTGCCTGAAAGAGATCGCCGAAGCCTGCCCATTGCTCGCCGAGGCTCGCAGCCAGACGGCCCGCGTAATCCCGGCTGTCGGCGATATCAGACGTCTTGCCCTGCAGCACGGATTGTGCGGCCGAGCGGGCCATCGCGTCCGTGTCGGCACTGTCGACCATCTGCTGCGCCTTCAGCCGCATCGCGCTCACCCGTTCGAGATAACGCGCGAGGCTCAGGTCGCCCGTGGCCGCCAGCCGGGTGGCGGCCTTCGTGTCTGCGGGCGCGCCCGAAGCCAGGGAAGCCAGGTCGCTGCCCGTCAGGCGCAGGACCGGTCCGAAGGCCGCGGCCAGCGGTGCCAGTTGCGGCTGGGTCTGCTTCGACGGATCTTTCTCGTCGGCGCCGACAAGTTGCTGCGCCTTGCTGATCAGCGTATCGGACAGCGATTGCGTCGCGGTGCCCGCGCCTGCCTGATAAACCACTGCGTTCATCAGGGCAACAAGCGGCGAGCGCTGCGGATCGCTAAGCAGCGTCAGCTGGTCAACCGTGCCTGACAACGTCGGGGCGGGTTGCCAGCGCAGGCTGTTGAGAAACAGCTCCCAGGCCCGCGCGTAGTCGTCAAAATAGCGCTGACGCAGTTCGGCTTTCAGCGAGCCGGTCGACGGCGCGCTCGCGTGGACGTCTGAGAGCACCCAGTCGCCGGTCACGTTGCGCTGCTCGCTCGCGTCGTCGATGGCTTTCGAGATCCGCTCGTCCCACGCAGTGCGCGTGAACACGCCCGGTACGGTCACCGCGGTATTGAAAAGCCCCTTGCTGCTCGTATCGCCGAGCAGCGTCGCGAGCGACACAGGCGGATATTTCGGCTTCGCGTCGTCGAGGATCTGCTGGTAGATCGCGTCAGTCGAGTTCTGGATGCCGCGCACGCCGATAATGGTCTGACGCGCCGTGGCCACCAGTGCGCCATCCGGAACGATCGCGAGCGACGAGTCCCCGGCGGATCCACGGCGCCCCAGGTGACTCGCAAAGAACGCGATTGCATGCTGGCGCAGGTCTTCCCACGTGCCGGGTGTCAGCGGGGAACTGGCCGGGCGCGCTGGCACGGCCGTGGCAATCAGCTGCGGCGTCAGGAATGAGGCAACCGCCCGATCCGGCCTCGCGAGCATCAGGTAGGTCTTGAGTGTGTCGTACGCGGCCTGGACCTGCGCGTTGCCGCCGCTGGCGATTTCCGCATCCGAGAGCGAGGCGAGCTGGTGCAGGCGCTCCTCCAGTTTCAGACGGATCGGTGCGACGAGGGTGCGGCTGACGGCGTTTTCGTAGCCGGGCCAGGCGGCGGTCAACAGTTCACCGTCGCGGTTCAGGCCGAAGCGTGTAGTCCAAGGTGCGCCATCGTGCTGACGGACTTCAAGCGTATCGAGCTGTTTGTCCAGGCTGTCGAGTGCGAGCGCCGCCTGCGCGTGGTCCTGTACGGTCGACAATTTTGTTATCGTGCCAGCCGCTGTCTGGATCGTCGACCGGTTGGTGAAGCCCGACAGCATCGTGCCAGCGATCCAGCATCCGATGAGCGCCGTCGTTACCCATGCCGCCATGGTCGACAGCGAGAAGCCGACGCGACGGCCGTGGATCTTGCGGCTATGGTCGGCGACCGTTTGCCAGATCGTGCGTTGCTGCGGAGGTAGTGGTTCGCCGTCTTCGGAGTCTGGAGCGGGGGCGGTCAGTTCCCGCTCCTTGAACAGTGGCGCAAACAGCAGGCCGTGGACCGCATTGCGCCACAGACGTGAGTGGCCGGTCTGCACGACCAGGTCCGACAATGCTGTGCGGAGTTCCGAAATGTGTCGCGACAGCTCGGCCGGGTACCGGTCGTTCGGATCCCGGCTCAGGCGCACGACGCCAGCATCGGCGAGATTGCCGGAGAGCCCCTCCAGTGAGGCGTCGATCTCGTCGGGACGGATGCGCCCGTTCGACCAGGTGAAGCCGATCGCTTCGTCGGGGCCAAACGGTTCGTTGCCAAAGTCGGTGACGTTCAGCAGATACGCGGGCGCCGCCCAGCGTAGCGCGCGCGCGTGACGTGCGAGCCGCTGTGCGGTGCCCTCCGCGTCGAACGGCGTGTTGGCTGAGCTCCGGTTGCGCGTCACGGCTACGATCGCGTCGGCAGGGCGTCGCCGGCGCAGACGGCGGATCTGGTCGAGCCATTCGGCATCGAGCTTGTCGGTGGTCTGCTTCGCGTACAGCAGCACGGTATCGCCGGTGATCGCGTAGCCGGTGTCCGCGAGCCCGGGCACAAGACGCCTGACGAGCGGTTCGTCGCCTGCGACGAGCAACCAGCGGTCGCGATAACGCCAGCACCAACCGTGACGTTCCCGAAGAAAGTCGCGAAGTTGCAAAACGGAGAATGCAAAGGAGTGTTGCCCGTCTGCGGGTCTGGCGGTTTGCTGTTTTTTCTGGCGGCTCTGCTCGAACGCCCGTGCGACGCGCGAATCCGCTGCCCACTGGCGAATGCCGCGCTCGTAGAGTGCGGCCATGAGCATGCACGCGAACCATCCGGCGACGAGCGTAACGCCTACAACGCTCCGGTTGTCGGCAAGCCAGCCTCGCTGCGGGCCTTCATTCAATAACCACAACCAGACGCCAGCAAACAGCGCTGCCAGCGCACATCCCAGATAGATCAGCACCCTTGCGGAAGCCTTTTCGTTCAAGTCTTCTTTCGACATATCATTGCGACTAATTCGCCGCCCTGTTGATCCAGAATCAGTTGTGGGCTCACGCTTTCCTGCGCGTTTGCAGCGGCAAGTGCCAGTGCAAGCCACGGGGTGGCAACACCCGCATCGCCGATGGTTCGAACCAGCTCTACGGCCGGCGCTTCATTCACGGAACCATCGAGACTCCTCAATGCGGCCGCGAGCGGCTCAACCAATCCCGGATTCCAGACGGTATCGATACCGCCTTCAGCGCAATGTCCCCAGCGCAATGCATTCGCAACCACTTCATCGAGTGATCCGGCAGTGCCCCTGGAGGGCCGGTGTACGCGGACTGGTACCCCCGAATCCGGTGATTCGGCCGACGTGCCGGTCAGCAGAACTGCCGCGCCGGCTTCCGCCTGTCCAGCCTGAATGCCGCCACTAATGGCGCCTCTCAGTTGCACCGCGATCGCAAGATGACGCGCATTGCGCGCTCCCATGTCGAACCAGGCATCAAGCGAATAAAGCGACATCGGCTCCAGCAACTGGACTTTCTCTGCGTACCTCAGCCCGAGCGTTGCCCACGCTCGGGTAATGACCGTCTTTGCAACATCCGCGGTCAGATCCGAATCGAGACACAACCAGACGGTGAGGCCGTGAGCGGCCTTCAGCGGGGCCATCAGCGGCCTGATCAGTTCAACGAGCAGCCATTCAAGCACGACTGCGTGCCGACGCAATTCGTCGGCCTCGTTGCCCCGGAAAAACGCTCGACCGGGAATGACAAGCCCGCCCGAGCCAGCCGGATTTTCTGTGGACTCGCGGGTCTTCATCGCGTCTTCGAGTCTGTTTTGGCCAGCGTCGCCCGAAAAGCGCCAGGACTGCGCCATGACCGCGAACGGCACGCTCGCATCGCCGTGCAGGCGCGCTTCCTTGCGATCAATGGCTGCATTGTCAGCCAAAGCATTGCGCAAGCGGTGAGCCCCCAGAAATCCCCAGCCGAAATACAGCCCCAACCAAACAAGCAGTGGCAGTCCGAACATGCGAATCCAGAACCACGGAGTCTGCGTAGGTCGTCCCGCCGGCCATGTCGCACTACTGGTTGCAGCCCCGGCCGCGACAATGATGACCACCGCGATCAGCCAGGGTACGACTGCCTGTCTCCCATCTGGAATGGCCCCCCGTGCTGGAAGTGCATCGAAGTCAACAGGCATCAGCGAATCCTCGCCGCCCCAGACGACGCGATCAGGACGCATCCGCACCGCGCGAGATGCCCGTCCAGGGCAAGCGGAACATCTCCATCTTTGATTCGATCACTGCCTTCGATGATTTCGTTGTCGCCATGCAGGGGGCACGACACGAGGTCGCCTTTTCGGGCCGCACGGCGACCACGAATCCGGATGCGGTCCGAGCCAGAGATGACCTTACCGCCGTGGCTGGTCGAATCACCTTCGAGTATCAAATTTGACATGATCTATTCTATTTTCTTGGTATGAGGTACGGTTCGATCATTTCAGGCTGGCATTTTTGGCTAGATACAATCGTTCCTTTTCTTTCAACAATGACACCAGTCGAGCTCGTGTCCCCGCCATTTCCAAATTTGACGGTGTATTTGTATCCACCGTTCTCAAACGATTCGGCCTCTTTGTTGGCAACATAGTTGCTATCTATCTGCTTGGACAAAGACAGTTCAATTTTCCGATTGGAGCCGGCACGATACTCAAGAACTGCAGCGCCGTTCATATTTCCGGAACAGACAGAGATGACCCTTTTGTCAAGTTTGCAGACAAACACATCGAACTGATCGTCGCCGCACAGACTAACGCTTTTCCCCAAGAACTTTCGACGTATCAGGTTCGCGATCGACGAATTGACTTCATTGCTTAGTTGGCTTGTATAGCTATGAGAAAATAGAGAATCCTGTTTGCGAATCTCGTTCATCAGATCGGGAATGGCGAAAAATATCATCGCGTTGTCAAGAGCTTGATTTCCATCTGAGCCAATGAAACCTGATCTATTTTTTGAGACTGATTGGATTAAATCCGCCATTTCAGTTTCACTGGATTTATTAATCCATTTCGGTGAAAACCGGTTTATCTCAATATATTTTCCGTTATCCAAATCAGACTCGACCCCGCCGATAGTTGTTAGGCCTTCGTCACCAGGATAAAGAAATGTCACATTATACGAGCCATTCATGCCGCCATTTTTCTCGGAAATTGCCAATAATCCGAATGCAATTTTTTTTATGACCGGTGGGGCCTGAACCGGAAATGTATATACTTCTGGAGTCGTCGTCTTTCCGGCCTTGTAGGTCACCGTTGCGAGTCCCCAAATCCCATCAGGACTAGAGGGCTTAGTAGCGCTACTTAATTCCAGAGTAAAATTGCCTCCGGACATGGTTTGCCCAATAAGCTCAGCGGATAGCGCGGGCAGGGACAGAAATGCAACCTGAGTAAAAATTAATATATAAAAGTAGCTGCGAAGATTGAATTTTAACATGCGACATCACTCATTAGTGGGTATCTATAGACCTGCTAAAGCACCTTCGACTTCTGTCGCCTTGGATATATGATTGTTGTACCAATTTGAGGTACCTACGGCGCTCTCAGCGAATACGAAGTGTTTAAGCTTGACATTCACCGCCTTACGGCACTCATCTAGCTTGAGGAGCGGAGCTAGCTTCAGAAGAAGCGAGTTTCTTTCAAACACGTGTCTATATCCTCCGTTAACTGCGATCGTTACATTTAGAAAATCGCTTCGTTCGGCCATTGGATTGATATCCCCCCAAGCGCTGCCCTTTCTCCAGTACCAGCATGCCGATTCCACGGTATGCGCTACTTGCTGGCTTACGATATCAGGATCTGTCGCAATCGAAGGATTGCCAACCGCGCTTCCGTATTTGGTGTAGTTATCGTCATGGGTTAGCTGAATCAACCCTCTGCCATGGAAGTTTGATCCGCCACGGTAATTACTCCATCCCGCAGGGGTGGATCCATCTCCATTTCGGTATTCTTCGTTTGTTCGTAGCTGATCGCATTCATGGGCAAATTGAGCAAGAAAATGGACCTTATGGATGCAATTCACGATCCCGTGCTTTTGAATATTTTCATTCAAAAGAGAGAGAAAGTTCTCAATGGAATAATTGCGAACGCCAGCAAAATTGGCTTTATAAAATAGCCCATGCTGAAGGACGTCGCTCGGCAATATGGCTCGGAGTTGTTCCATGGTTATGGCTTTTCCGCACGAGCACGCTCCAGATAAAAAATTCCCAACAAGTGAGATTGGGTGGACATGATAAACGTCCGAACTCGACGGAAACGGCCCCTTTACTGCATTCTTAACATCGTCCCACCAAACAAGTTTTTTAACGCGCTCGATCTCTGCGTCGTGATACGGTTCTTTCGCTACCCGTTTCAGTACCTTGTCGAAGAAGGTCTCGTATTCGCTTTGGCTGGCCCATTCGCTACGATGTTTCGGGATCAGACGCGACGCACGGAAGCGTAACCATTTGTCGTCCTTGTGCGCGCGCAACTCATCCGCTGCCTGCTGCTCGTTGCGCATCGGTGACAGTTCCCGATACACGCTGGACGCCACTGGCTTGAGCCTTGAGGCATCACCGGTCGCGGGCTTGTCCTCACGGAGCATATGATCCAGCCACGCATCGACCGTGCTGAACATCGTCGGATTGCCGGCGTCGGAACCTGTGACTGTCTCGAAGTCTTTCCATCCATGCGGTGATTCGCGCGTGACACCACCATTGGGTGGCATCTGACGATTGCGCACCCAGCCGCTGATATCAGCATGACGACTGTCGGCGCTTGTCACTTTCCACCACGGTTCGCCGTCTCCATACGCATCGTCCTTGGGTCCCTTGCTCTCGGCTGGCAGCGCATCGAGTGCGGCCTGACTGTAGATCTGGAGCACGGACGTTTCGGGGGCATCTGCGCCTTCTTCATTGATCGAATGACCCGCAAAGAGCTTCACACCCTTGCCGATCCGCAGCAGGGGAAGCCTGTCGAAATCGGTGATCTTCTTTGCGGCCTTGCGACTTCCCGACAGGAAGCTGCTTAGTTCGTCGCCGCAGAACACCTCAATGTGGACCATCCTGTTGTCCCGTGCCGGATCGTCCGGCAGCCAGTACTGCCCGAGGTGGCCGATCAGATCGCCAGCGTTGACGGGGATCGGTTTCCCCGGTATCACCACCTGGTCGCACTGCGCGTCCGACACGATCTCGGCAAGCAGCACATGCCCACGCTCCTTGCTGAGGTAAAGCCAGCCCTTATCGGCACCTGGCTGCACAACACTGGCCACGCGCGGCGGTATCGGCGTGCCTGATTCGATCGCTTCGATTCTTCCCCATTTGCCGGTACGGTCGCGCTCACCGATACGAACCCGCGCCCCTCGGGGCAGGATCCCAAGGATTGTGCGGCTTCCCGCCTCGGCATGAATATTCAGCCCCACCTGCCCAGTCGGGGCTGGGCCCAGGTGCGGGTCAGTTTTGGGTCTGTCCGAGGCGTACTGCGTCACCTCGCAGGACCGTGCCCAGTAGGCCGGTGCCGGCATCGAGTTCTGCTGATAGTCGGCCAGGCTTTGCAGATGCATGTACAGGCTGAAGAAAGTCAGCCGGTTGTTCGCGGGATATTCGAGCGTATGCCGCACCAGCGTGAAAGCCGAGCTGTAGTGGCCGGTCTGGGCAGGCTTGCCGTTGCCGGCCGCAATCTGGCTGGCCAGCGCAATGCGATTCATCCGATAGGCCACCACTTCGCCGACCGCAATGCACCGCGCACCGTGCCTGAGGTCGATCTGTTTCCCGGCGCCGTCCGCCGATACATGAATTCCGCCGTGCCACATGCCAGAACCGGTGATCGCGAAACTGCCACTTCCCTCGCTGGCAAGCCAGTCGTAGAACACGTGTTCGTCAACGATCTCCTTTCCCTTCGCGTCGCGGAACGGAAAGGAGAAGCTGATTATCGGGGGTTCAGGATTTGATTGTGTCGTCATGTCAGTTTCCAGTTAGCCTGAAAATCCCGGTTTGATATGTTGCTGGACATCTTTGAGCGGCGCATCAGACCACTGAGGAAATGCAAAACTGCTACCGTCTGGACCATTGATAGTCAGATTGCCCCTCAACTCGATTTCACCCGCCGGACTGCCAAGGGTGATCTTGCCGCCTGCCAGCTTGATATAGGCCCCCGATCCATCGCCGAGCGTCACTCCCTTGCGCCCGGTGATCATGACTTCTCCGTCGGAGGAGCTCACCACCATGTCCTTGAGCGACATCAACTCCATTGCATCCCCCTGGGCCTGAAACTGCACCTTGCCTTTTACCGAGAACAGCCGAATGCCGAGTTTTGCCGCAAAGAACGAAATCGCGTCGCCGGCCGCAACCGTGATGCGCTTGAGCACGCCAATGTCGAGTCCTGCCCCGGCCGTGACGAACATCTGCTTTGCGGCTGCCAGCTGCATGTGCTGACCGCTCGCCAGTCCAATACCCTCAGGAGCGCTCGCGACGATCACCGGCTTCTGGAGTTTCGCGAGCTTCTGTTCGACAAGCGTACGTTGCTGTTCGACCTCAGCCAGCCACGCATTCGCGGCGCTCGCTGATTCATTGAGCGAGCGCAGTATGTCCTCGCCCTGCTGGAAGGTGGTATCCGCGTTGGGCATTGCGAGCTGCTGGCCCGATGCACCAGGCTGCGCTTCGGCACTGAGCAGCATGCCTTTGGCCGTCCTGGCCGCCAGATGTCCGTCAGTGGTGAGTTCTGCGCCCTGTCCCCGTTCCTTGCCGTCGGTATCGACCATGTGCCCGAGGTTCAGCTGGCTGGACTGGAACGGCGTCATCACGTGGATGTGCTCTATCCCTTCCTTGTCCTCCATCCGCTGCGTATTGCCCGCGGCGGTCACGATGAGGTTCCGGGTGTTGTTGAGGTTATTGACGAGGTCGGGATGGAGACTGTCGTGCATCGAACCAATGATGACGGGCCGATTTGGATCGCCCGCCGTATGGATGATGGCTACCTCCACCCCATCGATCAGCGGAAAATGGTGGCCGTAATTGTCGCCGCTGTATGGCTTCGCGAGGCGCACCGGCCGGCTTGTGCCACCTGGGCTCCAATCGTCGAGATCAAACGGCAGCTTGATCACGTACCAGCCTTGCTCGGTCAGGTACGCGTATTTGTAGTTCCCCGGCGACGTAATACGCGCCGGCAGGATACCGTCGATCACCGGTCTTTTGATCGTATCGAGCGACGTGCGCCACACCCGGTCGGCCGGGATCGCCGTGAGCGTATTGGTGTAGGACTGGCTGCGGCCACCGCTGGATTCCACCGACGTGATAAAAAGCCCATGCGGCGCATCGACCGGATTCTGGTCGAGCCGTACGACCTCGCCAGCCTCGATGGCGAATGCGTTACCCGTTGCCTTGTAGGTGACCTGTGTTGCGAGATAGGCTTCGTGCCGCAGCCGTGCAATGCGCCGCCCTTCTTCAGGCGTCTCGTAATGTTCGCCCCAGCGATAGTCAACCGCGTTGGTCGTCTTGTCGCCGCGTGCGGCGTTTTCCTCGACGAGCAACGACACGTCGGCCTGCCGGTGGTTATAGTCGTGCAGGCGGACAGCTTCCGGGACACGCTGCGTATATCGCTCAAGTGTCTTGATCGCATCTACGCCGACGCTTTCGAGTCCCGAGTGTAGCCGGAACGGCACAACGCGCTGATTGCGGGCATACGCGTCCAGATCGTCGCCGAAGACAATCACGGCGTGATCGCGCTTCTGCTCGAAGCGGAACCAGATGCCTTCCTCCGCGCAGATCCGCTGGATGAAGGCAAACGTCGTTTCCTCGCACTGTGTGATGTACTCGTGCCGCTTGTATTTCGCACGCAGCTTGAACTCGAAATCGACGCCCGCGCGGAAACCATAGTGGCGCAGCGTATCGGTAATGATTTCTTCGACCGACTGCTTCTGGAACAGCCGGCTCGTGACACCGCGATCGAGGTCGGCGAGCTTCGGCTCCATCACGACCTTGTAGCGCGTCTCGTCAGCCGAAGTCCCGAGTTCATCGAACTTCGTGATAATGCCGTGGACTGTGTGTGCAGGCGGCATCTTGCTGAACTGCCCAGCGTTCTCGCCGAACATCTTGCGCAGATAGTCCATGTTTGGGTCGATCGGGTCGATGATGAACTTCGCGGGGCGCCCCAGCACCTGATCCATCGGAATTCCGGCCATCGGGCTCGTGAATTCGATCTCGTACCGGTAAAGCTCGCTGAGCGCGTCGCGCCCGCTGAACTTCAGGATCGAGAACGGCGCCGGGTGCGGCGCCAGTTTCAACTCATAGGCCTGGGAAGGCAAAACCATCGACATTTTCTAAAGACCCCTTGAACACACGTCATATCGCAAAGGACAACGCCGGGGCGCATGTTTCAGCGCCCCGGCGGGGTTACATCAGATAATGCGGATCAGCTCTTGGCTTTCGGCATCTGCGATACCAGCGACAGGCCGATGTCCATGCCTTCCACCTGGAAGTGCGGAATGATGAAGAGCTTGATGCGGAAGAAGCCCGGGTTGTCCTCGATGTCCTCGACCGTGACCTTCGCCTCACGCAGCGGGTGCGACGACTGCAACTCGTCACCCGGATCCTTCATCTCGGTCACGAGGCCCTTGATCCAGCTGTTCAGCTCAAGTTCGAGCAGACGCCGGTCCTTGGTCGTGCCGATGTTCTCGCGCTGGATCAGCTTCAGGTAGTGCGCAATGCGCGAGAGCAGGAAGATGTACGGCAGGCGCGCATTGATACGGCTGTTCGCGGTCGCCTCCTTAGTCTCGTACAGCGCCGGTTTCTGCGCCGAGCTGGCCGAGAAGAAGCACGCGAAGTCGTGGTTCTTGTAGAACGAGAGCGGAATGAAGCCGAGGTTGGCGAACTCGAATTCGCGGGTTTCGGGAATCAGCACTTCGGTCGGAATTTTCGGCTGCGCGCCGGTGCCCAGGTCGTACAGATGAACCGGCAGGTCCTCGACCTTGCCGCCCGCCTGCGGGCCGCGGATCTGCACGCACCAGCCGTTGTTGACAAAGCTGCGCGTCATGTTGGCCGCGAAGGCGAACGACGCGTTGACCCACAGGTATTTGTCGTGGTCCGGACCCTTGACCGCTTCCTCATAGTTGAACGAACGCACCGGCGTCGTATCCTTGCCGTACGGCAGGCGACCGAGCACACGCGGCATTGTCAGGCCCACGTAGCGGGCGTCATCGGTGTCACGGAAGCTCTTCCACTTGATGTACTCGGCGCGATCAAAGTAGTTGCCGATATCCTGGATCGCGGCCACTTCTTCCATCGATTGCTTGCCGAAGAACGCGGCGCCAACTGAGCCGACGAACGGCATGTGCGCGGCTGCGGCCACCTTGGAGACGTTACGCAGCAGCGCCACGTCCTGCGGCGAGTTGGTGAACTCGTAGTCGCTGATCATCGCGCTGATCGGCTGACCACCCGGCGTATCGTATTCCTCGATATAGGTCAGACGGTACAGGCCGCTCTGGATGATCTCGGGCGTATCCTCGAAATCGCGCTGCAGCGCTTCCTTCGACACGTCGAGCACTTCGACGCGCGCGTTCCGACGGAAGTCCGTCCGGCTCACGAGCATCTTGAGGCCACGCCAGCGGCCTTCGAGCGCCTGGAATTCCGGTGTATGCATCACTGCGTCGAGCTGCCGGCTGATCTGGCGGTCGATCTGGCCGATATGGAAATCGAGCAGCGACTTGTCGAGCCGGTCGACCGGCTTGCTGCCCTTGCTGATCAGATCGAGAAACGCACCCATGCCGCGCGCGATACGCTCGTCGGCTGAGGCCTCGGACAGCATGTCGCTGTCGCGGAAGGCGACCAGCGGCCGTGCCTCGGCGACGGGCTTCAGGTTGATCTTGCTGCACAGCGACGCATAGACGCTGTCATTGCCCCCCTGGGGGGCGTCCAGCACGACGGTTTCGGTCGTGCCGCCTTGCTGCGATTCAGTGGGATTCATTTCGTGTCCTGTCTGCGATACTATCGCTACCTGCATATCTGTCCGGTTATGGAACGCGGTGAAGGCCGTCCTGGGCCGACGCCGTTCAGGCATGGCCTTCAGGCTGGGTGGCCGCCGTCGCGATCTGTGCGAGTTCGCCGCGCAGCTTGTCAGAGAGCGGCTTATCCTTCAGAATCTTCTCGAACTCACGGCGGAACGTGCCGTTATCGAGCAGATTCGATTTCAGGTCACGCAGCAGATTGCGCACCGCCAGCAGCGCCTGCATCTCCGGGATCTGACGTGCCACCTGTTCCGGCTCGAAGTCTTTCAGCGAGCGAAACGAGAGGTTCACCGGCAGTTCCGAGCCGTCGCCAGCCAGGGTGTTTTCCGCAGCGACCTTGAGGTCCGGCGCGTAGTCAGCGAGAACAGAATCAAAATTATTCTTGTTGATGTCCGTTTTCTTGCGCTCGGCGAGCGGCGCCTGTTCCTTGCCCGCGCTGAAGTCACCGGCGACGAGCAGCTTCAACGGCAGCTCGACCTTCTTCTGGGCACCGCCCGTATGCAAATCTAACGTGATCGAAACCCGACTTTTCGGAATTTCGCGCTGGAAGCTGTCCATTTGTATTCCTTATTGAACGACGTTCAGGATCCCCGCAGAACTCGCCCGGTGCGATGCGGTGACCTCTTTCAATCGGGCGCACACGCATATGCGTGTTTCGCTCGCGAAGGACTCCTTGTGGTACCCCATAGCGCGGCCTCCATTCATGCGATCATTATTGCCACGCGCTATTAAACAGGTTTACCCGCGCCGAGTCAAAGTACGTCGGCGTTGTGAAAACGATACGGATTATAAAGACGTCGTAAATAATTGTTAATTATCGTCAATTCAATACGCATTCAGACTCGTCAATATGAATAATTTGATAAACGAGGTATGCGAATGCGTGACAATTTTCACGAAACCGTTGCTGGCATGGGCTCACAAGGGCGTGACATTCTCTGACAATCTTTCAATGATGAAGACGGTACGATGGCAACATCGCGCTAACCATGCATCGAGAATATTGCCTATTCTGGCACGGACAATATCTCAAAAATAACCATCCTCTATTTCATGTAGTTCGCATGCTTAACTATTCGCAACTGTATACGGATCACAAGTCACGCGTATAGAATCGCCACTCACCATAATCCAAGATAACGGCACAACCACACCCATGCGGATCGATAAACCGCTCTTTCACGAAGGGCTGATCCTGACCCAACAGCACTTCCAGCAGCTGGGCCGAAACGTCGACTTCACGTTGAACCAGATCGCTGCCGCCTGCGTCGCCGAGCCGTGGGGCACGCAGGGCATCGATATCGACGAGGAAGTGCTTGCAGCTGGGCGTCTGAAGCTCACCCGACTGAAGCTGCGTTTTCCGGACGGCACACTGATCGACTCCACGGTGACCGATGCGTTACCGCCTGCACGTGATCTGACGCAGGGACTGCCAGCCGATGTGCAGAGCGTGGTCGTGCTGGCCGCCCTGCCGCTGTTCAATGCCACGGGCAGCAACTGCCGGTTCGACGAAGCGACGCTGGCGCGGCCGCGGCGCTCATACCGGGAGTTCGTCAAGGTCATCGACCTCAACGGTACCGGCGAGGCCGAGATTGCCGCCGAACGCCATGCGGTGCGACTGCTGTTCGACTTCGAGTCGCATGCCGACGACACGGTGTGTGCGATTGCCCGGTTGACGCGTACCACGAGCGGGCAATTTCAGGTCGACCACCGATACGTGCCACCGTGCCTGACGCTTGGCAGTCATGCGCTGCACGTCGAACGGATCAATCGTCTTGCCGACATCCTACAGGCGAAGAGCACGGCGCTGGGTTCGCGCAGAAGCGAACGGATCGAGCAGGTTGCCGAATACGGCGTGGCCGACGTGCAGCTGTTCTGGTTGCTCCACTGCATCCATACGGTCTGGCCGCAACTGCGGTTCTTCTCGACGCATCCGGGCCAGCCTCCCGAGCGGCTGTACTCGACGCTTGCCCAGCTGGCGAGCGTCCTCATGACGTTCTCGACCGGCTCGCAGCTCGGCGACATTCCGGCGTATGACCACGTACGTGCCGATGAAGTATTCGCCAGGCTCGAGACGCAGATCCGTGATCTGCTCGACGCGATCATTCCGTCGCGTGTGGTGTCGATTGGGCTCACGCACAGGAATCCGACGACATGGGCGGGCCAGTTCCTCGACGAGCGCATCGTGGCGAGTTCCGCCGACTGGTACCTGTCGGTCCACGCCGCGTCGCCTGCATTCGAACTCGTCGAGCAGTTCCCGAGGCTCTGCAAGATAGGTGCGCCGGACGATATCGAGCACATCGTCAATTCGGCGCTCCCAGGCATTCCACTCAAGGCCGTGCAGCGTGTGCCGGCCGCCATCCCGGTGCGGCTGGACAACCAGTACTTCGCGCTCGACGCGAGCGATCCCGCGCACGCGCGGATGCTGGCCGCCCGCGCCTGCCAGATCTACCTGCCGACGTCGGTTCCCGACGCGTCGCTTGAACTTTACGCGGTGTTGCGCTCATGAGCACGCTGACGAACACGCTCACCCCTGCCCGCGGCGAAACCGCCCTGATGGGTGGATCGGCCTCTGCGAACCGTACTTCCGCCGGTGGTATCCGGGACCTGTTGCGCGACACGGCCCTGCTCGTGACGCGATTGTCTGAGGGGGGCCACACGGACGACCCTGCTACCCTGCGTCAACGTTGCAAGCAGCTGATGGCGGCTTTCTCAACCGCGCTCAATCAGCGCGGTTTTGCCGCGGACGTCCGCGAAGACGCGGAGGTTGCCCAATGCGGCCTGCTCGACGAGGCCGTACTGCGCAACCTGAGTGCGGAGAACAAGCCGGTCTGGGATGCGCAGCCGTTGCAGGTCGAGCGGTTTGGCAAGCATGACGCGGGCGAACGCGTGTTCGAACGGCTCGAGCAGCGGATGCGTGAAGCGTCGCCGCACATTGCCCTACTCGAATGCTACGCGGCGGTCCTCGGGATGGGGTTCATGGGCCGCTACGCCCGTGAAGGCGAAGCGAAGCGTTCCGTGCTGATCGCCTCACTCAGTACGCAACTCGAAAAACTACGCCCCGAAGGAAGTCCCCTTGGGGGGCGCCCGGTCGCTGCCCGCCCTTTCTTTGCCGATCGTACCGGCAGGCGCTTCTCGGACTGGTTCTACCGCCTCTCGCCCTGGGCGATTGCCGGCCTCGCGTGCGTGGCGGCCGCGGTGATCTGGCTGATATGGGCACAGGTGCTCGATGCGCAGCTCGCCCACCTCGTACCAGCTGTACCGACGGCGCCGCGGCCGTGAAGTCCGATCTGCACGAACCGTCCGGACCGGCGCTCGGGGACACGAGCCGCACACTGGACCCCGGGTCGGGTCAGATGCGGGGCCAGGCGCAGAGCCGCGCGCTGGAGGGCCTGGGTTACCCGTTCCGCGCCATCGTGACACTGATGGCCGCGCTCGCGCTCGCCGTTATCTGGCTGGTGTTGCCTGTCCCCCAGGGCGGCTTCCTTCGACCAACGGAAGTCCCTGTGGGACGGGGCGCCGGACAGGGTCTCGCATGGACGCTCACTGTCCCCATCGTCCTGTCCTGGCTGGTACTGATCTGGCTGCGCACCCGTCAGCTCTCACGCGCGCGCAAACAGAACGTACACGTACTGACTGCACTCGGCGCCGCTACGTCGAATATCCCGGTCAACCTGCGCACCCGCATGCCGCTCGTGCTCGTGACCGGCGACGCCCTGGGGAACCTGTTCGACCGGATTGCCGGAGAGCGGCGTCTCGCACACGTTGGCGACGGCGCAATATGGCTACGGGCCGACCGGCTGCAGGATCTGCCCCGCCTTGCGGTGGCCGTGAAGCAGTGGCGCGATGGGCGCGCACCCGATGGTGTCGTGCTGTCGGTTGCGCCGGCATTGCACGCGGGTGAAGACGTCCTGACGCAGAATCTGCGCGTCGTGCGGCAGTCCGTCGCTGACGCCTCGCGCATGCTCGGCGTGCGCCTGCCAGGCTTTGTTGCCGTCTACCAGCGGCTCACCAATGCGCCGGCCACACTCGCGATGCCACAGTGGTATGGCGTGTCATCGGCTACGCGCCTGGCTGACGCAAGCCGTTTTGAAGCCGTGGTCCAGGCGGCCGAAACTGAAGTTGAGCGGGCTGGAGGCGACCGTGCCGTGGCGGCACGCGCGGCGAGCCTGGCTTCGATCGTCGGATGGACCCAGCGCGTTGTGATCGGCGTGCTAAGCGACCGCCGGCAGCCGGCCACGCCGTGGGCACTGTTCGGCGCGGGCTGGATCGATTGCGGGCCGGCGAGTGGTCCGGGCAGGCCCTGGGAGCGCGACGTCGAAATGCAGACCCGGGTCGTACCGCCTGCACTGCCGGCGTCCCCGCTGCCGTGGCCGCTGCCCCAGCCGTTGATCGAGGCCATGCCGCGGCGGTCGTGGATGTCGCCGCGCCTGGCGGCTCTCGCCCACGCCGTTGCTCTGGTTGCCTGCGCGATCGCGGTGGCGTTTTGGGGCGCCGCCAGGAACAATCAGGCGCTGATCACCCGTATCGGCGCGGATCTCGGAAGATATTCGATGATTCCTGCTGCACACGACGCCGCGAAGCGCAATGCGCTGCAGGCTCTCGTGGCCGATCGCGACCAGCTCGACCGCTATTCACGCACAGGGGTGCCGCTCGGACTTTCCTTCGGCATGTACCGCGGTGCGCAGTTGATGCCGGCGCTCAACCAGGCGATCGCAACCTACCAGCCGCCGCCGCCTCCACCTGCGGTGGTCACGCTTGACAGCATGTCGCTGTTCGACAGCGGCCGCGCGCAACTGAAGCCCGGCTCGACGCGCGCGATGGTCGGCGCACTCGAGATGATCAAGGCGCATCCGGACAAACGGATTCTCGTGGCCGGTTATACCGACAACGTTGGCAGTCCGGACAGCAACCTGACGCTGTCGGTCGCACGCGCGGGCGCGGTGCGCGACTGGCTCATCGAGGTGTCGGGCATTGCCGCCACGCAGTTCGCGATCCAGGGCTACGGCGATACGCGGCCGATCGCGAGCAACGATACGCAGGAGGGGCGAGCCAGGAACCGGCGCGTCGAAATCACGCTGGTGCCGGACGCCCCCAAAGAAATCCCGTTGGGGGATTCGACCAGATAGCAGGACCATTTTTAGCCCTCGAAGCGAACGCTTCGGGTTTCAGAGGCTCGGGGGCTGGCTCCGGGCGATTGTCGTAGTACCAGAAAAGGGAGTGAAAGATGGCAATTCCGGCTTACATGTGGGTCAAGGACGACGGTGGTGCGGACATCAAGGGTTCGGTGACGGTCCAGGGTCGCGAAGGCAGCGTCGAGCTCGTCGCGTTCGACCATGGCGTGAACATCCCGACCGACGGCAACACGGGCAAGCTGACCGGTACGCGCGTGCACAAGCCGATCAAGCTGACCAAGGAAACCGATGCGTCGACGCCGTACCTGTACAAGGCGGTGACGAGCGGTCAGACGCTGAAGTCGGTCGAGATCAAGTGGTACAAGATCGACGACGCGGGCAAGGAGAAAGAGTACTTCAACACCAGGCTCGACAATGTGAAGATCGTGGCCGTCAACCCGAAGATGCTCGATATCAAGAATCCGGACTACGAGAAGCACAACCACATCGAAGAGGTCGAGTTGCGCTACGAGACGATCACGTGGTCGTACAAGGACGGCAACATCATCCACAAGGATACCTGGAACGAGCGTTCCTGATCCTGGCCACAAGCCATGTTGTGCCGGAACCGGTACTGCACCCCGCAGCCGGTTCCTTTTTTGCCAGCCCCGTACGTGGGCTGGCACTTTTTTGATACGGGTAGAGCGGCGTTTCTGCCCCGTTCCGTGATACGGCATTGATATGACACTGCGCGACTCTACCCACCTGCTTCGCCGGCTCAACCCGCACTGCGCGAGAGCGCTCGAGGCGGCTGCGAGCCTCTGCCAGACGCGCCTCGCGGACGAGATCACCGTCGAGCACTGGCTGCTCAAGCTTATCGAGGCAGACGACGGCGACATTCCTGCGATCCTGTGCCACTACGGAATCGACATCAATGCCGTCTGGGACGCGCTGATCGCGGCGATCGATCACCTGCCCCGCAACCTGCGCGGCAAACCCGCCCTTTCCCTGCAGCTGGCGACCGTGCTGCAGGATGCCTGGAACTGGGCATCATCGCAGGAGGCTGACCAGCCCATCCGTTCCGGTCATCTGTTGCAGGCGATTGTTGACGCGCCGCACGTGCTGCGTGCGCAAAACGCGTGGCCGCTGCTGTCGGTCAGTAGCGCGCAGATCCAGCGCCTGATCCCGCGACTCGGCCACCAGTCCTGCGAAAACCAGCCCGACGAAGCAGAGCCGGCGATAGCGCCAGCATCCGGAGTCGAAGCAACCCAACCGCCGGCGGCCACCAGTGCCCCTACGAAACATGCGCCGCAACGCCCGATCGAGGGCGAGGCACTTGCCCGGTTCGCCATCGACCTAACCGACAAGGCCCGTCGCGGCGAGATTGACCCCGTGTTCGGGCGCGAACGCGAAATCCAGCAGATGGTCGACGTGCTCGCGCGGCGACGCAAGAACAATCCGATCCTCGTCGGCGAGCCGGGTGTTGGCAAGACCGCGCTGGTCGAAGGCCTCGCGCTACGCGTCGCTGAAGGCAGCGTGCCCAATGTGATCCGCGACGTACGCATTCTGACGCTCGACCTGGGCCTGCTGCAGGCAGGCGCCGGTGTGAAGGGCGAATTCGAGCAGCGCCTGAAGAACGTGATCGATGAGGTGCAGGCTTCGCCCGTGCCAATCCTGCTCTTCATCGACGAAGCCCACACGCTGATCGGCGCGGGCAACGCCGCCGGCGGCGCCGACGCGGCAAACCTGCTGAAACCCGCGCTCGCGCGTGGTGAACTGCGCACGATCGCGGCCACCACCTGGTCGGAATACAAGGAATATTTTGAGCGCGACGCGGCACTCGAGCGACGCTTCCAGATCGTCAAGGTCGACGAGCCCGATGACGAAGCAGCGTGCCTGATGCTGCGGGGGCTCGCGAGCCGCTACGCGAAACACCATAACGTGCACATCCGCGACGAAGCGCTCGTCGCGGCCGTGAAACTCTCGCGCCGCTATATCCCGGCCCGGCAGTTGCCCGACAAGGCGGTCGACCTGATCGACACGGCCGCGGCGCGCGTGCGCATGGGGCTGGAATCGCCGCCGTCCGAGCTGCAGCGTGCCCGCGCAGCAGTCGCCGCGATCGAAATTGAACGCTCGACGCTCGACGCGGACGAACGGGCCGGCGCTAGCAATGTCACTGCGGACGTCACGCCGCGACGTGATGCGCTCATTGCTGCTCTTGCTGATGCGAACAGTGAACTGATGGCTTTGCAGGCGCGCTACGAGCATGAGTTGGGGCTTGTCCAGGCGTTGCATGTACAGCGGGACACGAAAGATTCAAAACCGGATGCCGGAGCGCTTGCGAGCGCGAAGCGGACACTGGCCGATGCACAGGGCAGGACAGCGCTGGTTTTTGCGGACGTTGATGCGCAGGCGATCGCACGCGTAGTCGCTGAGTGGACCGGCGTGCCGGTCGGCGATCTTGTCGAGGACGAACTCAGGAGCCTGCTGACGATCGAGGACAGTCTCGCGAAGCGGGTCGTCGCACAGGACGATGCGCTGGCCGCGCTCGCGGAGAGCCTGCGCACCGCCAAGGCGGGGCTGAAGAGCGAGCGCACGCCGCTCGGCGTGTTCCTGCTGGCTGGTCCCTCGGGTGTCGGCAAGACCGAGACAGCGCTTACGCTTGCCGATGTGCTATTCGGCGGTGAGGCGGCGCTCACGACCATCAACATGTCGGAGTACCAGGAAGCGCACACGGTGTCGCAACTGAAAGGCTCGCCGCCTGGCTACGTCGGCTATGGCCGCGGCGGCATCCTGACCGAAGCGGTGCGGCAACGCCCGTACAGCGTCGTGCTGCTCGATGAGATCGAGAAGGCTCATCGCGATGTGCTCGACATCTTCTATCAGGTGTTCGATCGCGGCATGATGCGCGACGGCGAAGGCCGCGAAATCGACTTCCGCAACTGCGTGATCCTGATGACCTCCAACCTCGGCAGCGCGCAGATCGACGAGGCGACAGCGGAGAACCCGGCCATCTCGCAGGCCGAACTGCTCGAGGCGATCCATCCGCAGCTCGTTGCGCACTTCCAGCCCGCGCTGCTCGCGCGCTTCCAGACGCTGGCGTATCGCCCTCTGGACGCAGGTGCGCTCGCTTCGATCGTGCGGCACAAGCTCGCGAAAATCGCCGACCGTCTGCGCAGGCAGCACGACGTTGCATTGACCGCCGATGACGCCCTGACCGATTCACTCGCGCAGCTTTGCCTCGCGCGTGAATCGGGTGCGCGCAACGTCGATGCGTTCCTCAATCAGCGGATCCTGCCCGCCGTGTCTCGCGAACTGCTCACGCGGATGGCGAACGGCGCGGCGCCGGCGGAAATCCGGCTGTCGAGTTCGCCTGACGGGAATCTCACGATCGACTTTGTTGAGCACGATGATGTGCCGGCAGCCGGGGCGAACGCACCAGCAGTGGAACAAACGGGCGAACGTGTGCCGGTCGACGCCGGCATCTAGGAGAGCGCACGATGCCAGCAGGCCCGTCCCTTTACGACATGCTGCTCGGCCAGATCGGCGGGGAGCCACTCGATGCCTACGACGACAGAACGCTCGAAATCATGAGCGTGCAGCAGAATGTGCGGCGCATCCTCAACACGCGCGCGGGCGCGCTCAAGCACCTGCCCGATTATGGCCTGCCGGACCTCACGAACATCTACAAGGCACTGCCCGCTTCGTCCCACCTGCTCAGGCAGCAGATGGAGGCAACGCTTTTGAAGTACGAACCCCGGATTCGCGCAATCGACGTCGAGATCATCGACAATCAGGACCCCGGCGTGCTCGTGAGCTTCGAGATGACGTGCCACATGAAGAAGGCCGGCCTGGTGCGGTTCGGCACGTACTTCGAGCCACCGGGACGGATGCGACTTGAGCGGAAGACTGAAGCCAAGTAGCCCTTCGATGAGTGAAGAACCCGATAGCCAGAAACCTTTGCGGTGCGCAAAAAAAGTCCGTCGCGGATTTTTGCTGCAAGTCGAATGCGCTTTTCTCCGGGCGTAGCCCAAGCCCTGCTAGTTCTCGCCTGCTTCGATGCAGGCTTTGTTGCGCGTCCCCGAAGGGGCTCCCGCCCTGCTTTCGCATACTGAAACGTCAGTCCGATATTCCGCATTGTGAGAGACGCGTGACACTCTTTATTTTTCACTGACGCTTTTTATTTCCAGGATCAAGAACACGACTCGATACCCGTCCCCGAAATTTACTTGACATCTAAATTATCAAAACCTAAATTAATCTCACCGCAGAGTTCATTTTGGGGAACCCAGCATGCGCATAGTCTGTATCGGCGGCGGTCCGGCCGGTTTGTACTTCGGTCTGTTGATGAAACAACGTAACCCCGGCCATGAAGTCATGGTAATCGAGCGCAACCGCCCCTACGACACCTTCGGCTGGGGCGTCGTGTTCTCCGACCAGACGCTCGGCAATCTGCGCGCCGCCGACGCCCCGAGCGCCGAGGCGATTCTCGACGCGTTCAATCACTGGGACGACATCGAGATTCATTTTCGCGGCCGCAGCGTGCGCTCATCGGGCCACGGTTTTTGCGGCATCGGTCGCAAACGTCTGCTGAATATCCTGCAAGCGCGCTGCGAAGAACTCGGCGTGAAGCTCGTGTTCGAAACCCAGGTCGTGGACGACAGCGCGTACGACGCGGACCTGATCATCGCGAGCGACGGCCTGAACAGCCTCGTGCGCCAGAAATACGCGGACACCTACCAGCCGGACATCGACATGCGCGACTGCCGCTTCGTGTGGCTCGGTACGAAGAAGCTGTTCGACGCGTTCACGTTCGCGTTCGAGCAAACCGAATTCGGCTGGTTCCAGGCGCACGCCTACCGCTTCGACGATCAAACCTCGACGTTCATCGTCGAAACACCGGAACGCGTGTGGCGCGCCGCCGGTCTCGACGAAATGAGCAAGGAAGACAGCATCGCGTTCTGCGAGAAGCTGTTCGCGAAGTACCTCGACGGCAACGCGCTGATGTCGAACGCGGCGCATCTGCGCGGCTCGTCGCAATGGATCCGTTTTCCGCGCGTCGTCAACAAGGAATGGGTGCATTGGCGCAGCAACGCAAACGGCACACGAACGCCGATCGTGCTGATGGGCGACGCCGCGCACACCGCGCACTTCTCGATCGGCTCGGGCACCAAGCTCGCGCTCGAAGACGCGATCGAACTCGCGAACAGCATCAGCGCGCACCCGGGTTCGCACCTGGACGATCTGGCCGCCGCATTGAAGCACTACACCGAAGTACGCAGCGTCGACGTGCTGCGCATCCAGAACGCCGCGCGCAATTCGACCGAATGGTTCGAGCACGTCGATCGTTATACGTCGTTCGAGCCGGAACAGTTCGCGTATTCGTTGCTCACGCGCTCGCAGCGCATCTCGCACGAGAACCTGCGCGAGCGCGATGCGCAGTATCTGTCCGGTTTCGAGGACTGGCTCGCGAAGCGCGCGGGTGTGGAGCGCGCCGCTGACAGGCATTCGATTCCGCCGATGTTCACCCCCTTGAAGGTGCGCGGCGTCACGCTGAAAAATCGCGTGATGGTGTCGCCGATGGCGCAGTACTCGGCGGTAAACGGCGTGGCCGGCGACTATCACCTGATGCATCTCGGCGCGCGCGCGATGGGCGGCGCCGCGCTCGTGATGACCGAGATGACCTGCGTGTCGCCCGAAGCGCGCATCACGCCCGGATGCCCGGGCATGTACGCGCCCGAGCATCTGGTCGCGTGGAAACGCATCGTCGATCTGGTCCATCTGCAATCGGATGCGAAGATCGGCATCCAGCTCGGCCACTCGGGCGCGAAAGGTTCGACGCGCGTCGCGTGGGAAGGCATCGATCAGCCGCTCGACGAAGGCAACTGGCCACTCGTTTCGGCGTCGCCGCAGCAGTATTTGCGCGGCATCAGCCAGCATTCGCGCGAAGCCACACACGAGGAGCTGCGCGCCATCGAGCAGCAGTTCGTCGAGGCGACGCGCATGTCGATCGAAGCGGGTTTCGACTGGCTCGAACTGCACTGCGCGCATGGCTATTTCCTGTCGAGCTTCCTGTCGCCGCTCACGAATCACCGTACCGACACATACGGCGGTCCGCTCGAAAACCGTCTGCGTTATCCGCTGCAGGTATTCAGCGCGATCCGCGCGGTGTGGCCGCAAGACAAGCCGATCTCGGTGCGGATTTCGGCGCACGACTGGGTCGAGGGCGGCAACACGCCCGACGACGCCGTGAAGATCGCTCAAGCGTTCAAGGCGGCCGGCGCGGACATGATCGACGTGTCGTCGGGCCAGGTCAGCAAGGAAGAAAAGCCCGTGTTTGGCCGCATGTTCCAGACGCCGTTCGCCGATCGCGTGCGCAACGAAGCCGGCATCGCGACGATCGCGGTCGGCGCGATTTCGGAAGCCGACCACGTGAACAGCATCATCGCGGCGGGTCGCGCCGATCTGTGCGCGATCGCGCGGCCGCATCTCGCGAATCCGTCGTGGACGTTGAACGAAGCGGCAAAGATCGGCTATCTCGACGTCGCGTGGCCGAAACCCTATACCGCCGCGAAAATGCAGCTCGAACGCAACCTCGAACGCGAGCGTGCGCAGGCCATCGCCAATGTCGGCCTCACGGCGCAACAACGCGCGCAACGCGCCGAAGGAACCGTGTGAACACCTCAGACACTCCTCTCGCCGGACAACACGCGGTCGTCACCGGCGGCGGCAGCGGCATCGGCGCGGCCATCGCGCAGGCGCTGCTGCGCGCCGGCGCGCGCGTCACGCTGATGGGCCGCAACGCGCAACGCCTCGACACGCAGCGCGAGCAATGCGCGGCGCTCGGCGACGTCGCGTGTATCAGCGTGGACGTCACGCAAGAAGATTCGGTGGTGCGCGCATTCGAGCAGGCGGGCACCGTCGATATCCTCGTGAACAACGCGGGCCAGGCGCAGGCCGCGCCGTTCACGCACACCGATATCGCGCTGTGGCAACGCATGCTCGACGTGAATCTGACCGGCGTGTTTCTCGGCACGCGCGCCGTCCTGCCCGGCATGCTCGAGCGTGGCTATGGCCGCATCGTCAACGTCGCGAGCACCGCGGGGCAGATCGGCTATGCGTACGTCGCCGCGTATTGCGCCGCGAAGCACGGCGTGATCGGTCTCACGCGCTCGCTCGCGCTCGAAACCGCGACGCGCGGCATCACGGTCAATGCAGTGTGCCCCGGCTACACCGAAACCGAACTGCTGCATGCCTCGCTCGAACAGATCACGAGCAAGACCTCGCGCACCGAAGCACAGGCGCGCGAAACGCTGCTGCGCTCGAATCCGCAGCGCCGCTTCGTGAATCCGGAGCAGGTCGCGAACGCGGTGTTGTGGCTGTGCCGCCCCGGCTCGGATGCGATCACGGGGCAATCCATTTCCATTTCGGGTGGAGAAGTGATGTGAGCAAATCAACCCAAGCAAAAAAGTCGGCGGCGGCATCGGATGCGAAGCTGTCGCGCAAAGGCGTGGCTCAACCCGCGGAGAACGTCGTGGACCTCGAAATGAGCACCGGTGCGGACAGCCACATGGGCCTGCGTTTGTGGCTGCGCATGCTGACCACCACCAACCTCGTCCAGGCCGAATTGCGCAAACGTCTGCGCACCGAATTCGACACCACGCTGCCGCGATTCGATCTGATGGCGCAGCTCGAACGACATCCCGATGGCCTGAAGATGACCGAGCTATCGCGCCGTTTGATGGTGACGGGCGGCAACGTCACTGGCATCACCGATCAGCTCGAAAAAGAAGGGCTCGTCACGCGCGACACCGATCCCAACGACCGCCGCTCGATCAGCGTGTGCCTGACGCCCGCTGGCCGCAAGGCGTTCGACAAAATGGCCGTCGCGCACGAGCAATGGGTCGTCGAACTGTTCGGTGGTCTGAGCCTCGACGAAAAGATGAAGACGCATCAGGACCTCGGCAAGCTCAAGCAGCATCTGCTCGACAGCCTGAGAGGCTGACTTCGCACTGGAGGAATACATGACACGATCCAACGCCGACGCACTGTTGTCCGGCAACCGCCTGACCCTGGCAGGCCACGAGGCGAAGCATGTCGGCTGGTCGGTGACCGACAAGGTCGCGACGATCACGCTGAACCGTCCCGAGCGCAAGAACCCGCTGACCTTCGAATCGTATGCGGAGCTGCGCAACCTGTTCCGCGATCTCGCGTACGCGACCGACGTGAAAGCCGTCGTGCTGCACGGCGCGGGCGAAAACTTCTGCTCGGGCGGCGACGTGCACGACATCATCGCCCCGCTGATCGATCTGCCGATGCCCGAGTTGTTGATGTTCACGCGCATGACCGGCGACCTCGTCAAGGCAATGCGCCATTGCCCGCAGCCGATCATCGCAGCCGTCGACGGCGTCTGCGCGGGTGCCGGCGCGATCCTCGCGATGGCTTCCGATCTGCGCCTCGGCACCGCGCGCAGCAAGCTCGCGTTCCTGTTTACGCGCGTCGGCCTCGCCGGCTGCGACATGGGCGCGTGCGCGATGCTGCCGCGCATCATCGGCCAGGGACGCGCCGCCGAACTGCTGTTCACCGGCCGCTCGGCAAGCGGCGACGAAGCTCACGCCTGGGGCTTCTACAACCGCCTGTGCGACCCGGCCGCGCTCATCGAAGAAACACAGAAGCTCGCCGCCGATCTCGCGGCCGGCCCAAGCTTCGCGCACGGCATGACGAAGAAGATGCTGCACCAGGAATGGAGTATGAGCATCGACGAAGCGATCGAATCCGAAGCGCAGGCGCAGGCGATCTGCATGGGCACGCGCGATTTCGAGCGCGCATACAACGCGTTCGCGGCGAAGACGCGTCCGGTGTTCGAAGGAGACTGAGTTGAGCGCCGATCATCAGAACATCCCGATCGATTTGCACAGCCCGCTCGCGTGGCCGTTTTTCGAGCCGCGTCATCGCGAACTCGCGGCAGGCATCGACGCATGGTGCCGCGCGCATCTCACGCATGACGAGCATGGCGACACCGATGCGACCTGCCGTGTGCTGGTGCGCGAACTCGGCCATGCCGGCTGGCTGAAATACGGCGTCGGCGGCGTCGCCTATGGCGGCCACGGCGACACGATCGATACGCGCGCCGTATGCCTGCTGCGCGAAACGCTCGCGCGCTATTCGGGCCTCGCCGATTTCGCACTGGCGATGCAAGGCCTCGGCTCGGGCGCGATCTCGCTCGCGGGCACGCATGAGCAGAAATCGCGTTATCTGCCGCGCGTCGCGAGCGGCACGGCGATCGCCGCGTTCGCGCTGTCGGAGCCGCAAGCGGGCTCGGACGTCGCCGCGATGGCGCTCGCGGCTCGCGAAGAGGGTGAGCACTACGTGCTCGACGGCGAAAAGACGTGGATTTCGAACGGCGGCATCGCGGACTTCTACGTGGTGTTCGCGCGCACCGGCGAAGCGCCGGGCGCGCGCGGCATCAGCGCGTTCATCGTGGATGCGCAGACACCGGGCCTCGACATCGCCGAGCGCATCGACGTAATCGCGCCGCATCCGCTCGCGCGCCTGCGCTTCACGAACGCGCGCGTGCCGAAGAGCCAGATGCTAGGTGCGCCCGGCGAAGGTTTCAAGATCGCCATGCGCACGCTCGATATTTTCCGCACGTCGGTGGCGGCCGCATCGCTTGGCTTTGCCCGTCATGCGATGGCCGAGGGCCTCGCGCGCGCGGCGTCGCGCAAGATGTTCGGCCAGACGCTCGGCGACTTCCAGTTGACCCAGGCGAAGCTCGCGCAGATGGCGTTGACGATCGACAGCAGCGCGCTGCTCGTCTATCGCGCCGCGTGGCTGCGCGACCAGGGCGAAAGCGTCACGCGCGAAGCCGCGATGGCGAAGTGGCACGCGAGCGAAGGCGCGCAGCAGGTGATCGACGCGGCAGTGCAGCTTTACGGCGGCATGGGTGTGCAAAGCGGCAGCGCGGTCGAGATGCTGTACCGCGAGATCCGCGCGCTGCGCATCTACGAAGGCGCGACCGAGGTGCAGCAGCTGATCGTCGGCCGCGATCTGTTGAAGGCGCATGCCGCCGCGAACGGGAATGCGCAATGAGCACTTCGTTCGAGCGGCCCATACGCATCCGCTTTTCGCACTGCGATCCCGCGGGCATCGTGTTCTTTCCGCAGTACCTCGTGATGACCAACGTGCTCGTCGAAGACTGGTTCAACGAGGGCTTGCGCATCGACTACGCGCACATGATCGCGCGGCGCCGCATCGGCCTGCCGATCGTCAAGCTCGACTGCGAGTTCTCGCGGCCGAGCCAGATGGGCGAAACGATCCTGCTCACGCTCAAGGTCCGAACCATCGGCCGCAGTTCGATCGGCATCGAGATTCACGGCCATTGCAACGGCGAGACGCGTTTCCGCTCTAAACAGGTGCTCGTGTTCATATCGTTCGACAGCGGCAAATCCATCGATATTCCCGGCGATGTCGCGAGCGCGCTCGCGGCGTACGCTCCATCGGCCCCCTCCATCGAGGCGCATCGCTCATGAAACAGGCTCTCCTTCCCGCCGGCTGGGTCAAGCCGCGCGGCTATGCGAACGGCGTCGCTGCGAGCGGCACGCAGGTGTTCATCGCCGGCCAGATCGGCTGGGACGAACAGGCGCAGTTCCAGTCCGATGACTTCGCGCAGCAGTCCGAGCAGGCGCTGAAGAATCTGCTCGCCGTGCTGCGCGAAGCGGGCGGCAAGCCCGAACACCTCGTGCGCCTCACGTGGTACGTGACCGACAAGCGCGAGTATCTCGCATCGCTGAAGGACATCGGCCGGGCGTTTCGCGAGCTGATCGGCGACTACGACATCGCGATGAGCGCGGTGCAGGTCGTCGCGCTGATGGAAGACCGCGCGAAGGTCGAGATCGAAGCCACCGCGGTGATTCCGCACTGAACGTCGTACAGGTACCGAACGCACAGGCAAGCCCTTCACACCGAACGAAGCGCATTTTCCGGCTCAACGCCTCGGGAGACCATGATGGAACCGTCAGCACACGTCGATACTTTCGCGCGCGACAATCTTCCGCCGCAGGATCAATGGCCCGTCTTGCTGCTCGACAATCCGGACGTCGCCTATCCGCCGAGGCTGAACTGCGCGACCGAACTGCTGGAGCGGACCATCGAGGCGGGGCGTCGCGACCGGCCGGCGATCTGGTCCGACGTGGACGGCAAGCCGCAAGCCACCACGTACGGCGAACTGCTCGCGATGGTCAACCGCAGCGCGCATGTGCTCGTCGATGAAATGGGCTTGCGCCCCGGCAACCGCGTGCTGCTGCGCGGACCGAACACATTGCAGATGGCCGTCGCCACACTCGCGGCGCTGAAGGCCGGGCTCGTCGTCGTGCCGACCATGCCGCTGCTGCGCGCGAAGGAGCTCAAGCAGATCATCGAGAAGGCGCAGGTCAGCGCCGCGCTTTGCGACGCGCGCCTGAGCGCGGAACTCGAGCGCTGCACGAATCCGCGGGACGAGTTCTACTGCGCGGTGCTGAAACAGACCCGCCGCTTTCACGACGACTCCGCCGATTCGCTCGACACGCTCGCCGTCAACAAGCCCGAATACTTCACCGCCACCGACACCGCCGCGGACGACATCTGCCTGATCGCGTTCACGAGCGGCACGACCGGTGCGCCGAAAGGCTGCATGCATTTCCATCGCGACATGATCGCGATGTGCGACCTGTTCCCGCGTCATGTGCTGAAGCCTTGCGCGAACGACATCTTCTGCGGCACACCGCCGCTCGCGTTCACGTTCGGGCTCGGCGGGCTGCTGTGCTTTCCGCTGCGCGTCGGTGCCTCGACGGTGTTGGTCGAAAAGCTGACGCCGCAGACCTTGCTCGAGGTGGTCGAACGATTTCATGCGACCGTGATGTTCACCGCGCCGACGTTCTATCGGCAGATGGCGCCGCTCGTCGCGCAACATGACCTTTCGTCGCTGCAGAAGACCGTGTCGGCCGGCGAGGCGCTGCCCGATTCGACGCGGCGCCTGTGGCGCGAGGCGACCGGCATCGACATGATCGACGGTATCGGCGGCACCGAGCTGATCCACATCTTCGTTTCGTCGCAAGGCGCGGAGATCCGGCCGAACGCGATCGGCCGCGCGGTGCCGGGCTACGTCGTGCAAGCCGTCGACGACGACATGCAACCCGTGCCGCCCGGCACGATCGGCAAACTCGCGGTGCGCGGCCCCACCGGCTGCCGCTATCTGGCCGACGAACGGCAGTCGCGCTTCGTGCGCGACGGCTGGAACCTGCCGGGCGATTCGGTCTATCTCGACGCGGACGGCTACGTGTTCTACCAGGCGCGCGCCGACGACATGATCGTGTCGGCCGGCTACAACATCTCCGGTCCTGAGGTGGAAAGCGTGCTGATGCAGCACGAGGCGGTGGCCGAATGCGGCGTGATCGGCGTGCCCGACGAAACGCGTGGGCAAATCGTGCGAGCCTTCGTCGTGGTGAACCCGGGCTACACCGCCGACGATAAACTGGTCGCGCAGCTGCAGGATTTCGTTAAGAATAACGTCGCGCCGTATAAATATCCCCGCGTCATCACGTTCGTCGGCGCGCTGCCGCGCACCGAAACCGGCAAGCTCAAACGTTTCGAGTTGCGCATGATGACGTAACCCCTATCTTTCGTGAGACTGGAGGCAGACTGCATGGCCGGCTCTTTCATCGAAGTCGTCGCCCACGATGGCGGCCGTTTCAACGCATACGTCGCGCGGCCCGCGCAGGGCTCGGGCCCAGGGCTCGTGCTGCTGCAGGAAATCTTCGGCGTCAACGACACGATGAAAGCGAGCGCCGATCGCTACGCCGAAGAAGGCTACGTCGTGCTCGTGCCCGATCTGTTCTGGCGCATCAAGCCGAGCATTGCGCTTGGCTACGGCGACGCCGACATGAAAGAGGCGCTCGGCTATCTGGGTCAGTTCGACGCCGACGTCGCGGTCAAGGACATCGCCGCCACCGTCGCCGCGTTGCGCGAACTGCCCGAGCAGGCCGGCAAGGTGGGCGTGGTCGGCTACTGCCTCGGCGGCAAGCTCGCGTTTCTGAGCGCGGCGCGCACCGACGTCGATTGCGCCGTCAGCTATTACGGCGTGGGCCTCGAAGCGCATCTCGACGAAGTATCGGCAATCAACTGCCCGATGGTGTTCCACTTCCCTGAAAACGACGCGCACTGCCCACCCGAAACGCGCGAGCGCATCAGCGCCGCGCTGCGCACGCGAGCGCAAATCGAGCAATACGTGTATCCCGGCTGCGATCACGCGTTCGCCGCGCAGCAGCGCAAACAGTACGACAAGCCCGCCGCGATGATGGCGTACTCGCGCACGCTCGCGCTGCTGCGCAAGGTGCTCGGTCCGGTCTACGATCTGAACGCGCTGTGGGAAGCGCATTGCTATCACGAGTTCGCGACACGCGACGTCGACGCAGTGATGCCGACGATGGTCGCGCAACCCTACGTCAATCACGTGCCGACGATGACTGGCGGCGTCGGCCATGACAATCTGAAGCGCTTTTACACGCATCACTTCGTCAACTCGAATCCGCCCGACACGAAGCTGATTCCGATTTCGCGCACGATCGGCTCGGATCGCGTCGTCGATGAATTCATTTTCAGCTGCACGCATAGCTGCGAAATCGACTGGCTGCTGCCGGGCGTCGCGCCGACCGGCAAGTACTTCGAGGTGCCGATGCTCGCCGTCGTGTGCTTCCGCGGTGACAAGCTTTATAACGAGCATATCTATTGGGATCAGGCTTCGGTGCTCGTGCAGGTCGGGCTGCTCGATCCGGAGGGCTTGCCGGCGGCGGGGATTGAAAGTGCGAGGAAGTTGCTCGATGAGACGTTGCCGTCGAATGGGTTGATGGGGGGTAAGTCGAAGGTTTAAGGAAGTGGTGCTGCCGTCGCTGTGCATCATCCGAATGACTCGCGCCGGCAGCGCGTATTAATCGCGGCGCGCAAGACCGAAAAACTCATCATCCAATCGACGAAAATCTGGCGATCATGCGGTCATAGAATGACGGCGGCAGCTTTATAAACGACGCGTCGTCGCCGCCGCGGGAAAATGAAACGCCTTCGTCGTCCACCCAAATCAATTCAGGAACCGGTGTGCTGAAGGTTCTGCGCACTAGCAGTTTGCCTGACGCGGCGTCGTAGACCTGACCGAGATAAGCCGGGTCGTTGCCGCCTCTCCATTGGAGCAGGCACCGCTCTGCAGTGTAGCGGCCGTTTTTTGACGTGCTTTTGATGCATTCGCTCGCATTCCTGTGATCGGTGTGCGTCGCGACGAGAAGCACGGCAAACGCGACTGTGAGCACTACAGCGCCCCATCCGATCGATCGCCCCGGTTTCATAAATACACCTTGATCGGTGGGTCAATTCGAACAAGCTTTCGATCCGAATAGATCACGAAGTCACCTCCTCGCTGGTGTTTTATTGCCCACTCTCTAAAGTCCTTATTGTGAACCGGGTAGTACACGTTGCCCCTGACCTTCGGATTCCCCAGTGCAACGGGATAGGAAAAATACAATCGCGGTTCGTTCAGATATGACATCGCGCCGTTGTACGCCAGAACGATCACCCCGTTTTTGCTCCAATGGCCAAGATATTGCGACGCCTCGCCAAGCTTGTCGGTGAAGTCGTAACTATCCTTAATATAAACGTAGATACCTGAGATTTCTGCAACCCTGGTACGGCCTTCCTTCCCGTTCGAAGCCGCCACCGCGCGCGGCTTCGCGCAACGCCGCCGCCCAGGATTTCGTAGTTGGACGCTAAATGTGCGGGTGCTAGACTCGAAAACCCATCGTCGGTGATCGACCGAATCCGCGTAAAGGGGCGTCCGCATGACCCATTCCCTCCACGGCAAGCAACGCTGGCTCGCGCTAATCGTGCTCTGCCTCGGCGTACTGATGATCGTGCTCGACACGACCATCGTGAACGTCGCGCTGCCGTCCATCGCAGCCGATCTCGGCTTTAGCGAAACTTCGCTCGTGTGGGTCGTCAACGCCTACATGCTGACGTTCGGCGGCTGTCTGCTGCTCGGCGGACGGCTTGGCGATCTGTACGGACACCGCAAGCTGTTTCTCAGCGGCATTACCCTCTTCACGCTCGCTTCGCTCGCCTGCGGCCTCGCGAATTCGCAGGTGCTGCTGGTCGCCGCGCGCGCCGTGCAGGGCCTGGGCGGTGCGATCGTCTCGGCGGTATCGTTGTCGCTGATCATGAATCTGTTCACCGAAGCCGGCGAACGCGCGAAGGCGATGGGCGTGTATGGCTTTGTCTGCGCGGGCGGCGGCAGCATCGGCGTGCTGCTCGGCGGACTGCTCACCAACCTGCTGAGCTGGCACTGGATCTTCCTGGTCAATCTGCCGATCGGCATTGCGGTGTACGCGCTGTGCCTCGCGCTACTGCCCGCCGCGCGCGGCCACGCGCACGGCGAACGGCTCGACGTGGCCGGGGCGCTCAGCGTGACCGCATCGCTGATGCTGGCGGTCTATGCGATCGTCAACGGCAACGAAGCGGGCTGGACTTCGGCGCAAACGCTCGGCCTGCTGTTCGTCGGGCTCGCGCTGCTTGCCGTGTTCCTCGCAATCGAGGCGAGAATCGAACACCCGTTGATGCCGCTCGCTCTGCTGCGTTTGCGCAATGTCGCGACCGCAAACCTGGTCGGCGTGTTGTGGGCGGCGGCGATGTTCGCGTGGTTCTTTATTTCGGCGCTGTATCTGCAGCGCGTGCTCGGCTATCGGCCATTGCAGGTGGGACTCGCGTTTCTGCCCGCGAACCTGATCATGGGACTCTTTTCGCTGGGATTGTCGGCGCGCGTGGTGATGCGCTTCGGGCTGCGTCGTCCGCTCGCGGCCGGCCTGCTGATCGCGGCATGCGGGCTTGCGCTGTTCGCGCGCGCGCCCGTCGACGGCAGCTTCGTACCCGACGTGTTGCCCGGCATGTTGCTGCTCGGCTTTGGCGCGGGCATCGCCTTCAATCCGCTGCTGCTCGCCGCGATGAGCGACGTCGATCCCGCCGATTCGGGCCTCGCGTCGGGCATCGTCAATACATCGTTCATGATGGGCGGGGCGCTCGGGCTTGCGGTGCTCGCGAGTCTTGCCGCCGCGCGTAGCGAGGCGATGCAGGCGTCGTCGAGTGCGGCGGCTGCGCTGAACAGCGGGTATCACGTCGCGTTTCTGTTTGGGGCGGTTTTTGCGGCGGCGGCCGGCGTGCTGGGTGGGCTGTTGCTGAGGCCGGGGCAGGCGGGTGGCGCCGCGGGCGTGCATGGTGACGCGGCGGAATCGTCTCGGCCCTCCGCCGCGACCGCAAAACCGCAAGCGCGATCAAATGCGTGAGTTCGCCGCTGACTATGCTGGCTTCATGCTGACATGAGAGCCGAGATGAACCCGGTTGGAAAAGCGCTTTGGTATATCGAAAGCCACTTCGCCGGCGAGTTGACGCTCGACGACATCGCCCGCTGTGGCTGCGTATCGCGCTTTCACCTCGCGCGCGCGTTCGAAGCGGCCACCGGGATGCCGGTGATGCGCTACGTTCGCGCACGGCGTTTGAGCGAGGCCGCACGACGTCTGGCCGATGGTGCGCCCGACATCCTCGCGGTCGCTCTCGACGCCGGCTACGGCTCTCACGAAGCATTCACGCGCGCGTTTCGCGAACAGTTCGGGCTCACGCCCGACGCGCTGCGCGCGCGGGGTCATCTCGACAACCTGACCATCGTGGAGCCGATCAAAATGGACGAAACCCTGCTCACCCATCTGGACCCGCCGCGCTTCGAAGACGCGCGAGCGTTTCTCGTCGCTGGACTGAGCGAGCGCTATACGTGCGACAGCAGCAAGGCGATCCCCTCCCAATGGCATCGCTTTGGCGCCTGGTACGGCAGGGTGCCGGGACAGGTCGGCAAGGTGGCTTATGGCGTGGGCTATAACGCCGATGAACTGGGTAACTTCGACTACATGTGCGGCGTCGAAGTCAGCGATTTTTCCGCATTGCCGCCAGAGTTAAGTCGTGTGCGCATCGCCGCGCAACGGTATGCGGTGTTCGCTCATCGCGAGCACATCTCAGGCATTCGTCGCACGATGAATACGATCTGGAATCAGTGGTTGCCCGCGTCAGGGCACGTGCCTGCCGATGCGCCGCATTTCGAACGGTATGGCGAGCAGTTCGACCCGGTGACGGGGATGGGTGGAGTCGAAGTCTGGTTGCCGCTGAAAAGTTGATGGTCGATTTGGCGGATGGCCGTTGTGGATGGCCGTTGTGGCCGGCCATCCGCCTGATCGTTCACGGAGTGGCATGTCTGCTGTCATGCAATGCATGCACGTCGTCGTATTCCCGCGAAATGTCCTTATTCGTGTAATCGCCCAATCGCATGGCGGCGGCCACGCTAATCACCGCGCACGCGAAGACATACCACGCCACCGCAAATCCCGAATGGAAGTAAGCATAAAGCGCCGTCGCAATCAACGGAGCCGGACCGCCAGCGATGACGGAAGCCAACTGATAGCCCATCGACGCACCGCTGTAGCGCAAGCGCCCCGTGAACGATTCGGCGATCAACGCGGCTTGGGGACCATACATCATCGCATGCGGCACCAGCGAAAGTACGATGGCCGCGAAGATCCATATCGGGTTATGGGTTCCAACCATGAAAAAGTACAGGAAGCCGAATAGCCCGACAGCAGCGGCACCGATCACATACATGCGTCGACGTCCGATCAGATCAGACACGTGACCAAACAGCGGAATCGTGAAGAATTCCAGCACCGAAGCGGCCAGCACTGCCGTGAGCAACAGATCGCGTGTGACGCCCAGACTCATCACACCATAGGTGAATATAAAGGCCGTGAAAATATAGAATGGCGCCTGTTCCGCCATACGCGCAAGAGCCGACAGAAGAATGTCTTTCGGCTGCCGGCGCAATACTTCACGCATCGGCGCCTTTTCGATTCTGCGCTCAGCGAGCAGCTTCGCGAAGATAGGCGTCTCGAGGATACTCAAGCGGATATAAAGGCCGATCGCGACCAGCACGATACTGAGGAAAAACGGCACCCGCCAGCCCCAGGTGAGAAATGCGCTGCCGGAGATCTGACTGATGGCAAGCACCACCAGATTCGCGACGAACAATCCCGCCGGTACGCCGAACTGCGGCCAGGACGCGATGAAACCGCGATGCTTGTTGGTACGTGCCCACTCCATCGACATCAACACCGAACCGCCCCACTCGCCTCCAACGCCCACACCTTGAATGAAGCGCAGCGCCGTGAGCAGGATTGCCCCCCAGATACCGATCGTCGCATAGGTTGGAACAAAGCCCACGGCAAACGTCGCGAGGCCCATCAGCAATAGCGTCACGATTAACGTGGCTTTACGTCCGATACGATCGCCATAGTGGCCGAAAATCGCCGCGCCCACCGGCCGCGCGATAAAGCCGACAGCGTAAATCAGAAAAGCCTGGAGTGTGCCGACGAGCGGGTCCGACTGAGGAAAAAACAGTTTCGCGAATACAAGACCCGTGACAATGCTGTACAGGAAGAAGTCATACCATTCGATTGTGGTACCAATCGTGCTGGCGATGACAGCACGGCGCAACTGGCGCCGAGCCTCCTCCTCCG
This sequence comes from Paraburkholderia sp. HC6.4b, assembly GCF_014200875.1. Taxonomy (NCBI): domain Bacteria; kingdom Pseudomonadati; phylum Pseudomonadota; class Betaproteobacteria; order Burkholderiales; family Burkholderiaceae; genus Paraburkholderia; species Paraburkholderia sp. HC6.4b. Next base: position 396,349 of record NZ_JACHDC010000002.1, on the reverse strand, counting down.
AGAGGGGCACCGCCCCTGATTGCGTGGCAGCCATTTGATATCTCCCCAAAATGGAAGGGTGACATCTTTGACATTTGAGGTATTGCGTGGTTCCCGTGAGGACGCGAGGTACGTGCAGCGAAAACCGGCTTTGCGGCTATTGTTGTGGCTGGGCGGCCGGGTCGAGAAAAACCGGCTCCGAACCACTATTCGCAGAGACCGGGGCTTTATTCCAGAGAGACATTTCGAAATTGCATTTTTTGCCGAATTAGCAATCGGCAATGCTCGCTGAATGCAATTGATACCGATGCCGAAATCGAATTGAAATTCGAGCGAACCGCGGCTTCGGACATGAGCATTCGCGAAGAATTGGGAGCGACTTGCTTCGCACTAGCAGGCATCTCACATGCTCATCACACCCATCCCAATCACACCAACGGAATGTAGATATCCGTCTGCCACTGATCCAGCGGCGTCTCAGGATAGACGCTGAGGTAGTGGAAAAACAGCGGATGGTCCCGCAACTCTTCCCCACTCGAAGGCAACCAGTCGCGATAGACCGGGTAGATCGTCTCGCCGATGTGGTCGGTCGATCCCGTGTGCCGAACCACCGCGCACCGTCCACCCTGCATCACGATCTCGCGCACGCCATAGAGATTCGGCGCGACCGGCTCGTCGATCTCTCCGCAGATATCGAAACGGAATTCATCCGCTGGCGCCGTGTCTGGATTGCCGTGCGGGACGCCGAAGGTCCGGCTCGACGCTACCGGTGATTGTCCGCTTTGAATACGCCAATCGATGAACTTGCGCGCACTTTCATTGACGAGTCCGGGCGAACCACAATGTTCGAGCGCGGCAACGCGGGTCTCCGAAAAATCGACGATTTTCACTTGCATGGTCAGTTTCCTCGAAACATAGGGAACAACAAAACTCGCACTCCAGAATTGCCATGTTGGATGTCGTCTAAACGCGCTCGGCGCCAAGCCGAACGCACGCTTGAACGCACGGCTGAAGGCTTCGGGACTGTCGAAGCCGGCGTCGAGCGCGGCATCGAGAACCGGGCACGACGCCTGCGACGCGAGGCGGCGGCCCGCGCGACGCAAGCGCATCAACTGCACGTAGCGTGCGACGGGCACACCGACATACGCGACAAACTGTCGATGAAAATGGAACATCGAGAAGTTTGCGATGCGGCTTAGCGCGTCGACCGACAGATCGCCCTCGAGGTTTGCATCGATATAGGCGAGAACGGCTTCGAAGCGCTTCGTGTAGGCAGCGGTGGCGTCTGTGTGAGCTAACATGGTCTGGATCGTGCGAGTTCCGATATGGTCGCCGAGGTTGGACACATCTTACCTAGCCGGACTTGCTCGATCTTCAATTGGCTTGCTGCCGAGCCTGGAGAATTTACGTAAACTTATCGTTCACCCGCGCTTCCTGAGATTGTCCGCCGATGCCCTCTTCGATCAGCAATTCGCTCCTGTGGATCTTCGACGCGTTCGAACGCGATCCGACGTATATGCGTCGGCGGATGTTTGGTAGCGACGCTGCGTATATCGATGGGCTGTTGTGCCTGGTTGCCGCCGATCGCGATAAGCCGTGGAATGGGCTGCTCGTCTGTACGTCGCGGGAACGCCATGCTGCTCTGATTACCGATATGCCTGCGTTGCAGCCTCACCCGGTGCTTGGGAAATGGCTTTACGTGCCGCAGGAGGATCCTGCGTTTGAAGACACTGTCGAGCAGTTGACGGCACTCGTGCTGGAGCGGGACCCGCGAGTGGGTGTCGAGCCTAAGCCGAAAAAGCGGCGCGATAAGTCGGTGTTGCCGGAGAGTTGAAGCGCGGCAGTGCCGTTTCGGTCTCTCTTCCTGTCCGAACGCGCGCTCAAGCCGGGCAATCATCCAATCAGCCGCGAATCGCACCACCCCGTCATACTCTCACCGACGAACCCGGCGGGGATGTAGAAGGGCATTCGATTGAAGGGGAGTTGCCGCGCTTTCATTGGTGACTACGCAAATTGCGGTCGGGCTTAAAGACCGCAAATAAGATTCGGCTTTGGCACACGCAAGTCGATTCAACCACCTATTCAATGGTCACGCAGTCTGCCGTCATCGCGAACGGTACGGCTTTCGTAGGAACCACATCGAACGAAGAACTGATGGCCGCCTATGTCCCTCCGCCTGCCAGGCAGTGGAGTTTCCGCGGCAGCGTCGTCGCACTCGATGTCGCGACCGGCGCAGTGAAGTGGACCACGCCGGACCCGCTCGGAAGCCGCGCGCAGGCAGCCGTCAGTGTCGCCAATGGCGTGGTCTTCGGATGCAATCTCGACTACACGAATGGCACGATGTACGCGCTCGATTCTTCCAATGGAAAAGTCCTGTGGTCATTCAATAGCGGGGGTGCATGCAATGCCGGGCCGGCCATTGCGGACGGCGTGGTGTTCTGGGGCTCTGGCTCGACGAGTGGACCGGGGCCGCTGAAATTGTTCGCCTTCGGTCTGTAGGAAACGCCCGAGGCCCCGTCCGTTCGCGGCGGGGCCTTTGGCTCTTTGCTACGATGTGAGTCTGTTCCGAAGCCGGCGCATTTGGCGCCTAGCGCCCGCCGGCCGGCAGTCATCACCGAACTCACCGAGCACTAGACCTTGACGATCCACATCCGCCCCGCCACCGCTTCCGACGCCCCCCTGATCCTGCGCTTCATCGCCGAACTCGCGATCTACGAAAAAGCCGAGCACGAAGTCGTCGCCGGCGTCGAAGACATCGAGAAGAGCCTGTTTTCCGAGGGCGCGCCCGCGAAAGCACTGATCTGCGAAATGAACGGCGAGCCAGTCGGTTTTTGCGTGTACTTCTTTTCGTATTCGACGTGGCTCGGCAAACAGGGGCTTTATCTGGAAGACCTGTACGTATCGCCCGCATCGCGTGGCAGCGGCGCGGGCAAACAGATGCTGCGCCATCTCGCGCAAATCGCCTGCGAAACGGGCTGCGGCCGATTCGAATGGAGCGTGCTCGACTGGAACGAGCCGGCCATCGGCTTCTACAAGTCGATCGGCGCGAATCCGCAAAGCGAATGGGTACGTTATCGTCTCGCCGGCGACGCGCTCAAAGCATTCGCCGAAGGCGAAACCGAACGGAGCACCTAAGCCCGGTCACTGCGCGGACGCCGCGACGGGCACCAACTCGAATGCATCGCCCGTCGCGAAGAAGGTACCGCCGGCCACGTAATGGCATGTGCGCAGGTCGGGATCGTCGTTGTCGAGTTCGACGCTCGCGTGCGTGCCGACCGCGAGCGTTTGCGCGGCGAAACCGCGGCTCGGCAACTGCAGCCCGAACACGCCGCTCGCTTCGATCAGGCGACGCGTCAGCGTGCGGCTATCCACGACCACCACCACCTTCGGCGGATTGAAGTCGAGCGGCATCGCCCATGACGCGGCCATCACGTTCGATCGACCATCGTGTGCGCTCGTGATCAGCGTGACGGGTCCGTGATTGAGCAGTTGAGTCGCGCGCGACAATTCCACGGTTTCTCGGGTGGCGTTCATAGCATCGTGATGGCGTCGAAAGGATGACGCTGATTGTAGCGGGCGGGACAAATGCGGTGCGGCGCAGGGCCGAGCGATACGAGAGCGATTCGAACCACGCGCGGATGGCGGCCGAATCGAGTTGCCGGGCGGCGGCCCACAAGCCGCCACCCGACCGGACTTCAAACGAATTTCAAGGGACCCTCAATGCGGCGCCTTGCCGTTCGGCACCGCATTGAGCGGCTTGTGCTGCTCTTCGCCGAGTCCCGGGAAGAACGCGTTCCAGGCGGCGCGCACGCCTTGCGCCGCGGTGGCTTCGGCGCCGACCGACTCGGCCGCGCCGTCCGCGGCTTTCGAGGGATCGGCGCACAGGCCGCGCCAGTGCGTGAATACGAGCAACGGCTTTTCGGTCCACACGCCGTCGCCAAATTTCGCAAACGCCGTGTCCCCGCTCGCCAACTGCACTTCGTACCAGCCTTCGCGTACGGGCGTATGGATGGCAAGGTCAAACCACGGGGTCGGTTCGATTTCCTTCATGTCGTCTCCGGTCGGATAGATCGTCATCGATAACCACACTGAACGCATTGTTCGTGCCCATCGCCGGCGCCACACCCGCCGCGCGACGGGACGGGCAACCGCGGCACATGCGGGCAAACCAGCACGTCGGAACTGCGAAGTCGCCGCGCATACGACACGATAGCGCGACATGGGCCAGGCGGACAAACGTAAAACTTACATGCCCGGAGTGGCGGGCGGGCGGCGTGGCGGGGTGGGTTTTTTGCGGGACCGGACGACGGTTTTTCCGCCCCGTTTTGACGCGCGCTTCGCAGCCGGTCGCGCCTCGCCCTCCATCTCCCGCACCACCTCCGCCAGCGCTTTCACCGCGGGTCCCAAGCGCTCCGCCTCGGTATTGCCATACCCGATCACGAGCCCGTTCGTCTGCTCCGACGCCCCGATCGAAAACCCCGACAGCGCGCGCGGACTCAACCCCAACGCCTGCGCCCGCGCCGTGAGCGCGCGATCGTCGAGCGACGCCGGCAGCCGCAGCGTCAGATGCATGCCGCAATCGCCGCCAAGAATCGTCGCCGCCGGAAAATGCTCGGCCAGCGCGTCGCGCAGCGCCTGCTGCCGCTCGCGGTACAGCCGCCGCATCCGCCCGAGATGCCGCCCGAATTCGCCGCTTTCGATGAAATGCGCGAGCGCCAGCTGCTCCAGCCGATGCCCGCCGCGCAGCATCTCTTGCAGCGCAACAGCGGCGTGCGCGGCGATCGCGCGAGGCAGCACGACGAAGCCGATGCGCAGCGCCGGAAACATCGTCTTGCTGAACGAGCCGACGTACAGCACGGGCGCCGCGTCGACGAGCCCCTGCATGCTCGCGATCGGCTCGCCGGTGTGACGCACCTCGCCGTCGTAATCGTCCTCGATCAGCCATGCGCCGCAGCGCCGCGCCTCGGCAATCAGCGCAAGCCGCCGCGCCACCGACAGCACCGCGCCGGTCGGATACTGATGCGCGGGAGACGTGTAGATCAGTTTCGGCGGATGCGTGTGCCACGCGTCGGCCGGCACGGCCATGCCTTCGGCGTCGACGGGAATCGGCAGCATGCGCAAGTCGCCCGCGTTGAAAGCGGCCTTCGCGCCGCGATAGCCGGGGTCCTCGATCCATGCGATATCGCCGGGATTGGTCAGCAGTCGCACGCACAGGTTCAGCGCCTCCTGCGCGCCCTCGGTGATCACGACCTGCGAGCCATCGCAGCGCACGCCGCGCGCCATCCGCAGATGCGCGGCGATCGCGTCGCGCAGCGCGGGCTCGCCGGCCGGCGTGCCGTAGCCGAGCGCGCGTGGTAGTGCGCGCTCCATCGCACGTTCGAGCGCGCGCCGCCACGCGGCAAGCGGGAAACGGTCGAGCGCGGGCGTGCCGGGGGTCAGCGCGTACCCGTTGTCGGCGTGATTGTGCGACGCCGCGAACTGCTCGACGCGCGCCGCATATACGACCTCCGGCGCGGCCGACGCCGCCGCCCGCTCGCCGCGCGCGGCGGGGCTCGACAGCGGGCTCACGCGCGTGCCCTGGCGATCGGCGATGACGTAGCCGACCGCGGCGAGATGCTCGTAAGCGATCACGACCGTGTTACGCGACACGCCCATTTCGGCGGCGAGCAGCCGCGACGACGGTAGCAGCGACCCGGCCGGCAGACGACCGGCGAGAATCGCCTGCTGCAGACGTTCGATCAGTTGCTTTTGCAGCGGCGCGGGCCGCTTGGCCCCGCTGGCGCCGCGCGCGGCGAACGCGTCGTCCGCATGGACGAGCGGTCCGATGATTTCGATCATGGTGGCTGGATCTATCGAATAAGTATGTCGTGGATCTTTTGAACATACCACGTTTGCCGTATCGTTCCTGCATCGACACGCATCGGCATCCTCCGGCATCGCTCATTCATCGACGGGAGAACAGACATGGAACCCACACGTAACGCCTACGGCCAGCCAATCGGCGCACCCCTGCCCGGCTGGCACGGCGCGCAGCCGCCGGGCCGCGAGCCGCTGAGCGGCCGCTATTGCCGGCTCGAAGCAGTCGACGTCGAGCGCCACGCGGCCGACCTCTTCGACGCGTACGGCTCGGCCACCGACGGCCGCGACTGGACCTATCTGGCGGTCGGCCCGTTCGACAGTCTCGCGGCCTATCGTGAGCGTCTGACGCAGATGGCGGCATCGAAAGATCCGCTGCACTACGCGGTCATCGACCTGGCGACGGGCAAGCCGGTCGGCACGCTCTCGCTGATGCGGATCGATCCGGCCAACGGCGTGATCGAAGTCGGCCACGTCACGTATTCGCCGCGGCTCAAGCGCACGCGCATCGCGACCGATGCGATGTACCTGCTGCTAGGCGAAGTGTTCGACAAGCTCGGTTATCGGCGCTTCGAATGGAAATGCGATTCGCTGAACGAGCCGTCGCGCAAGGCCGCGTTGCGCTATGGATTTACGTTCGAGGGGATCTTCCGGCAGGCGATCGTCTATCGCGAGCGCAATCGCGACACGGCGTGGTTTTCGATCATCGACAGCGAGTGGCCGGCATTGCGCTCGTGCTATGAGCGCTGGCTCGACGCCGGCAATTTCGATGCGCAAGGGCAGCAGGTCGAGCGGCTCGCCGATCTGATCGCGCAGCGCCGAGCGGCGGACGAGGCCCGGTAAAACCAGACGATCGATAACCAGGCAACAGCTCGACCAGTTCGCCAAGCGCGATGCCGAGCCAACCGCGTGCCCGAATCCGTGAAATTGTCGTGAATACCGCTCCGGGCGTGGCAGACAGCGGCAGCACCGCCTGCCATCACCGCCCTCCTACGTGATCTCGTATCCACCTTCGTCCGCCAGCGAACGCGAGGCCAAGCGCGGTTCGCGCCGTGCATGGTAAATTCCAGCGTCGGCAAGACAACTCCAAGAACGTTCGGGTGCCCTGAACATCTTCGTCCGGTCCACCCGCCATTGGCGATACAAGGTAGATCGATGATCGACTTGAGTCAGCGTATTGTCTGGCGGCGCCTCTACGTTGCGCTGTGCAGCTGCGTCGCGCTGGCCGGCTGCATGGTCGGCCCCGACTACCACGCGCCGCCCGCGCCGGCCACCGACACCTTCACCACCACGCCGCTGCCCGACCAGACCGCCTCCGCGCCCGGCCCCGCAGGCCTGCCGCAGCGTTTCGCGCCGGCCCAGGACATTCCCGCCGCGTGGTGGACGCTGTTTCATTGCGAGCCGCTCGACGCGCTGATCCGCGAGGCGATCGCCAACAGTCCGAACATGGCCGCCGCGCAGGCGGCGTTGCGACAGGCTCGCGAGAATTACACGGCGCAAGCCGGCGGCACCTTGCTGCCGAGCGTCGACGCGCAACTGAGCGCCACGCGCGAAAAGATCAACGGCATCGCGTTCGGCGAGCCCGGCCTCGTCGAGGAATTCAATCTCTACAACGCGTCGGTCAACGTCTCGTACAAGCTGGACGTGTTCGGCGGCGCGCGGCGCGAACTCGAAGCGCTGCATGCGCAGATCGACTATCAGCGCTTCCAGCTGCAGGCCGCCTATCTCACGATATCGGCCAACATCGTGACCGCGGCGGTCAAGGAAGCGTCGGTGCGCGCGCAGATCGACGCGACCGAGCGGATCGCTACCGAGGAAGAGCAGCAGCTGAACGTGCTCGACCAGCAATTCTCACTCGGCGGCGTGAGCCGCACGGCCGTGCTCGCGCAGGAAACGCTGCTCGCGCAGACCCGCGCGACGCTGCCGCCGCTGCAACAGCAGCTCGATCAGGCGCGCCATCAGCTTGCGGTACTCGCCGGCAAGCTGCCGAGCGATACCTCGGTGCCCGACTTCACGCTCGACATGTTCTCGCTGCCCGACACGCTGCCCGTGAGCCTGCCGTCGTCGCTGGTGCACCAGCGCCCCGACATCCTTGCCGCCGACGCCACGCTGCATCAGGCGAGCGCGCAGGTCGGCGTCGCGACCGCGGCGATGTATCCGCAGATCACGCTGTCCGCGAGCTACGGCGCCGAAGCGTTGACGCCCGCGCAGGTGCTCAGGGCCGGCAGCACGATCTGGAGCATCGGCGCGGGCTTGCTGCAACCGGTCTTTCACGGCGGCCAGCTGAGCGCGCAGAAGCGCGCGGCCGAGGCCGCCTACGAGCAGGCCGGCGCGCAATACCGCGAGACGGTGCTGCTCGCGTTCCAGAACGTTGCGGACACGCTGCGCGCGCTCGAACACGACGCAACCGGCCTCAAGGCGCAGACCGACGCGTCGCGCGCCGCGAGCGATTCGCTCGAACTGACGCGCGGACAGTATCACGTCGGCGGTGTCAGCTACCTCGCGCTGCTCGACGCGCAACGCCAGTATCAGCAAACGGTCGTGAGTCTCGCGCAGGCACAGGCCGCGCGTTACGCCGATACGGCGGCGCTGTTCCAGGCGCTCGGCGGCGGCTGGTGGAATGCCGCCGCGCCCGAGTCCGCGGCTGCGCCGGCCGCCGCGTCGGCGAGCGCGTCGAACACGTCGTCGCCATCAGCAACGACGGCAACCGCCACAACGCCACATTGACCGTGCCCTGACGCAACCCCAGCCCTCGCCCCAAGCCGAGCAAGGACATCACGATGGCCGAAAGAAAACCGATGACAAAGCGGATGGTGATCATGTTGATCAGCGTCGGCCTGCTGCTCGCCGCGCTGGTCGGCTTCAACCTGTTCCGCGCGCACATGTTCGCGAAGTTCATGACGGCCAACACCGCGCCGCCCGCCACGGTCTCGGCGGTGGTGGTCCACTATCAGTCGTGGCAGCCGCAGCTCGCGGCGGTCGGCAGCCTGCGCGCGGTGCGCGGCGTAGACGTGACGACCGAAGTCGCCGGCCTCGTGCGCGAGGTCGCGTTCGTGTCGGGACAGGAAGCGAAAGCCGGACAGATCCTCGTGCGACTCAACGCCGACAGCGACGTCGCACTGCTGCAATCGCTGCAGGCCGCGGCCCAACTCGCGCAGACGGTCTACGAGCGCGACCGCGCGCAGTACGACATCAAGGCGATCGCGAAGGCGCAGCTCGACGCCGATGCGGCCGACCTCAAGGGCAAGAAGGCGCAGGTCGCGCAACAGCAGGCGCTCGTCGACAAGAAGACGATTCGCGCGCCGTTCGCGGGGCGCCTCGGCATCACGACGATCAATCCGGGGCAATACCTGAATCCCGGCGACGCGATCGTCACGCTGCAAGCCATCGATCCGATCTACGCCGACTTCTCGGTACCGCAACAACAGCTCGGCCAGCTCGCGATCGGCGCGACCGTCAGCGTCGACACCAACGCGTACAGCGGGAAAACCTTCACCGGCAAGATCCAGTCGGTGAACCCGAAAATCGACAGCGCGACGCGCAACGTACAGATCGAGGCGAGCGTCGACAATCGCGAGCGCAAGCTGCTGCCCGGCATGTACGCGAACGTGAAGATCGACTCGGGCGCCGAACAGCGCTACCTGACCCTGCCGCAAACGGCGATCACCTACAACCCGTACGGCGCGACCGTGTTCGTCGTGAAGCCCGGCACGCAGCCCAACGCGCAGGGCAAGACGCTGCCCGTCGCGCAGCAGGTGTTCGTAACGCCGGGGCCGACGCGCGGCGACCAGGTGGCGATTCTGAAGGGCATCGACGACGGCACGCAGGTCGTGACGAGCGGCCAGATCAAGCTCAAGAACGGCACGCCGCTGATCATCGACAACCGCGTGAAGCCGTCGGACAGTCCGAATCCGACGCCGCAGGAACAATAAGCGAGGCCGCCCGATCATGTTCACGGACATCTTCATTCGCCGGCCGGTACTCGCCTCGGTCGTGAGCCTGCTGATCCTCGTGCTCGGGTTGCGCGCGCTCGCGGTGCTGAAGGTCAGCCAGTATCCGCAGACCGAGAACGCGGTCGTCACGATCACGACGGCCTACTATGGCGCGAACTCGGACACCATCGCCGGCTTCATCACGCAGCCGCTCGAAGCGGCGATCGCGCAGGCACAGGGCATCGACTACATGTCGTCGACGAGCATCACGGGCGTGTCGACGATCATCGCGACGCTACGTCTGAACTACGATGCGAACCGCGCGCTGACCGAGATCAACACGCAGATCGGCTCGGTGCGCAACCAGTTGCCGCCGCAGGCGCAGCAGCCGGTGCTGACGGTGCAGACCGGGCAGACCACCGACGCGATGTACATGGGCTTCTACAGCAGCGTGCTGCCGAGCAACAACGTCACCGATTACCTGCTGCGCGTGGTCAAGCCCAAGCTCGATTCGATCCAGGGCGTGCAGACCGCGGAAGTGCTGGGCGGCCGGCAGTTCGCGATGCGCGCGTGGCTCGACTCGGCGCGGCTCGCCGCGCACGGCGTGAGCGCGAGCGACGTGTACACCGCGCTCGGCAACAACAACTATCTCGCCACGCTCGGCACGACGAAGGGGCAAATGGTCAGCGTCGACCTGGAAGCGGGCACGGACCTGCATACCGTCGACGACTTCAAGCAGCTCGTCGTCAAGCAGAAGAACGGCTCGATCGTGCGTCTCGAGGATGTCGCGAACGTCGTGCTCGGCGCCGACAGCTACGACTTCAACGTCGCGTTCAGCGGCAAGCGGTCGGTGTTCATCGGCATCAAGGTCGCGCCGGACGCGAACATTCTCGACGTAGCCAAGCGCGTGAAAACCGTGTTTCCCGATCTGCAGAAGCAGTTTCCGACCGGCATGACGGGCGACATCGTTTATGACGCGACCGACTTCGTCAACACCGCGATCAGGGAAGTGATCAAAACGCTCGTCGAAGCGCTCGTGATCGTGACCGTCGTGATCTTCCTGTTTCTCGGCAGCTTCCGCGCGGTGATCGTGCCGTTGATCGCGATGCCGTTGTCGCTGATCGGCACGTTCTTCGTGATGCAGGTGCTCGGCTATTCGATCAATCTGCTCACGCTGCTGGCACTCGTGCTCGCGATCGGGCTCGTCGTGGACGACGCGATCATCGTCGTCGAGAACGTCGATCGGCACATGAAGCACGAAGGCAGGACACCGTTCGACGCCGCGCTGATCGCCGCTCGCGAACTGGGCGGCCCGATCGTCGCGATGACCGTCGTGCTGATCGCCGTGTACGCGCCGATCGGCTTCCAGGGCGGGCTGACGGGCGCGCTCTTCACCGAATTCGCGTTCACGCTCGCGGGCGCGGTGACGGTATCGGGCGTAATCGCACTCACGCTGTCGCCGATGATGTGCTCGCGCTTCTTCCGCGCCGCGCAGGAGTCGGGCCGCTTCGCGCGTTTCGTCGACCGCCAGTTCGAGCGCGTGCATCGCGGCTACGGCCGCCTGTTGCATGCGACGCTCGATACCTGGCCCGTGTTCGTGATCATGGGCGCGCTACTGCTGTGCGGCACGGTGTATCTGTTCATGACCTCGAAGTCGGAACTCGCGCCGCAGGAAGACCAGGGCATCGTGCTCTCGCAGATCATCGGGCCGCCCAACGCGACGATCCAGCAGATGCAGACCTACGCGGACCAGGTGTTCGATGCTTCGAAGACACTGCCCGAATATTCGCAGATGTTCCAGCTCACGGGCTCGCCGACTGTCAACCGGGGCATCGGCGGCGTGCTGTTCAAGACCTGGGATCAGCGCGGCAAGAACGCGACCGTGCTGCAGCAGGAGTTGCAGCAGAAGTGGAATCAGATCGCGGGCGCGCGCGTCGCGGCGTTCCAGTTTCCGCCGCTGCCGGGCGCGCAGGGCTTGCCGGTGCAGTTCGTGATCAGCACGACCGAGCCGTTCGAAAACCTCAACGAGGTGTCGCAAGCAGTGCTGGAAAAAGCGCGCGAGAGCGGCATGTTCTTCTTCGTCGATAGCGACCTGAAAATCGACAAGCCGGAAGTGACGCTCGTCGTCGATCGCGACAAGGTGGCCTCGCTCGGGCTGTCGCAAAGCGACGTCGGACAGGCGCTCGGGTCGGCGCTGGGCGGCGGCTACGTCAACTACTTCTCGATTGCGGGACGCTCGTACAAGGTGATTCCGCAGGTGTTGCAGATCGACCGGCTCAATCCGTCGCAAGTGCTCGACTACTATCTGCGTACGCCGGACGGCAACGTGATTCCGGCGTCGACGATCGCGCATCTGCGGCACAGCGTCGTGCCCGAATCGATCAACCACTTCCAGCAGTTGAACTCGGCGACGATCTCCGGCGTGATCGTGCCGGGCGTATCGCAAGGCCAGGTGCTCGATTTTCTGCGCAAGGCGACCGCGCAGGTCGCGCCGGCCGGCTATTCAGCCGATTACTCGGGAGAGTCGCGCCAGTTCGTGCAGGAGTCGGGCGGCTTCGTCATCACACTGCTGCTCGCGACGATCATCGTGTTCCTCGCGCTCGCGGCGCAATTTGAAAGTTTCCGTGATCCGATCGTGATCCTGATCTCGGTGCCGATGGCGCTGTTCGGCGCGCTGATCTTCATCAACATCGGCCTGACGACGCTGAACATCTACACGCAGGTCGGCCTCGTCACGCTGATGGGGCTCGTCAGCAAGCACGGCATTCTGATCGTGCAGTTCGCGAACGAATTGCAGCGCGCGGGCCGCGCGAAGCGCGAAGCGGTCGAGGAAGCGGCGGGCGTGCGGCTGCGCCCGATCCTGATGACGACCGCGGCGATGGTGCTCGGTGTGGTGCCGCTCGTGATCGCGTCGGGCGCGGGCGCGGCGGGCCGCAACGCAATGGGGCTCGTGATCTTCACCGGGATGTCGATCGGCACGCTGTTCACGTTGTTCGTCGTGCCGGCGATGTACATGTTTCTGGCCGCCGAACACCAGCGGCATGCTCAGGCGCCGAAGGCCGACGAGGCGGGTCAGGCGGGTTAGGGCTACGCTGAAAAAGGTCAACGCCGTTGGGCGGTAAGACGTTAAATGCGGATGAAACAACAGACCCTTGCGATGGCGGCCGATCAAGGCGCCGGATTCGAACAGTACCGTCGGCCAACCAAACGTGATGTGTTCCTTGAGACGATGGAGCAGATCGTACCGTGGACGCAGTTGTGCGAGGTTGTCGAGCCGCACTATCCGAAGGGGCAAGGCGGGCGCCCGCCAGTTGGGCTGGAGCGCATGCTGCGCATGCACTTTGTGCAGCACTGGTTCAACCTGGCGGATGAAGCCTGCGAGGAAGCGCTGCTGGACAGCACCGCATTGCGGCGATTCGTTGGGATTGACCTGGGGCGCGAGCGCGTTCCCGATGGCACGACGCTGTTGAAGTTTCGCCGGCTGCTGGAGCGCAACAAGCTCGGCGAGCAGTTGTTCGCCGAGGTCGGCGAGGTACTGCAAGGGCACGGCCTGAAGGTTGGCACCGGCACCATCGTGGATGCCACCATCATCGGTGCGCCCAGTTCCACGAAGAACGCGGACAAGGCGCGAGACCCCGAAATGCATCAGACGAGGAAGGGCCAGCAGTGGTACTTCGGCATGAAGCTGCACATCGGCGTGGATAGTCAGACGGGGCTGGCACACAGCGCGGTAGTGACGGCTGCGAACGTGCATGACAAGCATCCGCTGCCGGCTCTGCTGCATGGCGCCGAGCGGCGTGTGTACGGTGACAGCGCGTATGCGAGCCAGAAGGAACTCATCGCCAGCAAGGCACCGCAAGCGAAGGACTTTACCAACCAGCGTGTGCGCAGGCGAAGTGGTGAGGTCGATGACACCAGACGCTCGAAGAACCGCAACAAGTCGAAGATACGTGCGCGGGTCGAGCACGTCTTTGCGGTGGTCAAGCGGCTGTGGGGTTTCGTCAAGGTGCGCTATCGCGGCCTGGCGAAGAACGCCACGCGCGCCTTCACCGCACTGGCGTTGAGCAACATCTACATGAGCCGCGAGCGGCTCATGGCACAGGTGCGTCCATGATGGGCCAAAGTGGGTCGAGAGACCCGCTTGCAAGGCCCTTCAGGGCAAGAAAATCGAACCAATCGCGTCGCTGATCTCGCATTCCGACATTCAGCAGCAAACCGTCGCCGAAAACGGCGGCTTCTTCAGCGTAGCCTTAGAGCCTGGGTGATCGCGTACCCGGCGCGCGGGTTGTTGTCCGAAATCTGAAAGCCGTCGTCCTGATGCCTTTACTCGCATCACTTAGACTACGGTGCATTCGCTGCGCAACGCGGCGCAAGACCAACCGGAGCCACGCACGATGAAAGCGATCCAGTTCAAATCTTTTGGCAACCCCGAAGTGCTCGAATACGTCGATCTGCCGACGCCGCAGGCCGACGCGGAGCGTGCGGTCGTGCGGGTCATGGCGGCCTCGGTCAATCCGAGCGACGTGAAGAACGTGTCCGGCCATTTCGAACATACGGTGCTGCCGCGCACGCCGGGGCGCGACTTCAGCGGCGTGGTGGTGGACGGCCCGGCCGCGTGGCTCGACGCCGAGGTGTGGGGGACCGGCGGCGACATCGGCTTCACGCGCGACGGCACGCACGCCGAGTACCTCAGCATTCCGGTCGCGGCGCTGTCGCGCAAGCCCGTGGCGTTGAGCCACGTCGAGGCGGCGGCCATCGGCGTGAACTTCGTGGTCGCATGGCTCGGCAGCGTCGAATACGCAAAGTTGCAGGCCGGCGAGACCGTTGCCGTGCTTGGCGCGAGCGGCGGTGTCGGTGGCGCGGTCGTGCAGATCGCGAAAGCGCGAGGCGCGCGCGTGATCGCCGTCGACCGCCGCCCGCTCGATCCCGCCACGCCCGCGGGCCGCCTGATCGACGCCTACGTGGCGTTCGACGAACACGCGGCCGCACGCGTGCGCGAGCTGACCGGCGGCGCGGGCGCGGAAGTCGTGTACGACACGGTAGGCGGTGTCGCGTTCGAGACCGCGCTGAGTCTCGCGAAGCGGCGCGGCCGCGTGCTCGAAATCAGCGGGACCGGCAAGCGCCGCGTCGAGTTCGATCTGATCGACTTCTATCACAACGAGACGCAATTGCTCGGCGTCGACAGCGCGAAGCTCGGCGTCGCGGAATCGGCGCCGCTGATGACGGCGCTCGTCGAGGGCTTCGACAACGGCAAGCTGAGCGGCCCGGCGATCGCGCAGGAATTCCCGCTCGCCCGCGCGCGCGAAGCCTACGAGGCGGTCGCTGCCGGCACGCGCGGGCGCGTCGTGATTCGCATGCAATAACCGTCCCTCTGGCACAGTGCATTGAAGCTGCGGCCTCCGGGCGTCCGCGACACGCTAAGATTGAGGCCGCCGGGCGCCCGCGCCGTCCGGGGAGAACGACAAAAGCATTGCCTCGGAGAATCTGATGTCTGAAGAATATGAAGTGCACGGTCCGCACGACCATGCCGTCGAACACGCCGGCCACGCCGCGCATCACGACGCCGATCCGTTCGCGAGCCGCATGGCCGTGATGACCGCGATCCTCGCGACGATCGGCGCGCTGTGCGCGTACCAGAGCGGCAACGCCGAAAACCTCGCGCTGTTCTTCAAGAACGAAGCCGCGATCAAGAAGACCGAAGCGTCGAACCAGTGGAGCTACTACCAGGCGAAGGGCGAAAAGGAAAACCTCGCGGAACTCGGCGCGGCGCTGTCGGCGCCCAATAGCGACGCGCACGCGAAGTTCGTCGCCGACGTCGAGAAATACAAGCAGCAGAAGGAGCCGATCCGCGCGAACGCAGAAGCGATCGAAAAACAGGTCGTCGCCGCCGATACGCGCAGCGAAACGCTGTTGCACGGCCATCATCGCTGGGCTCAGGCGACGCTGCTGATTCAGGTCGCGATTGCGCTGTGCGCGATCACGCTGCTCACGCGCAAGAACTGGCTGCGCAATCTGTCGTACCTCGTCGCGGGAGTGGGCGTCTTGACCGCGGGCACGGCGTTTTTCGGGCTATGAGCGGGATGCTCGCGTTACTTTTCACCCAGAGCTTTGCAATCGGGAGCGTGTCGTGATCGATGGGTCCGCCGTGGTCGGCGTGTTTTCCGTGTATGTCGCGGGCGTGGTGAGTCCAGGCCCGAACTTCGTCGCGGTCGCGCACAAGGCGGCTTCGGCGACGCGCATCGAAGCGCTCGCGATGGTCGCCGGCATCGTGCTCGTCAATCTGTTCTGGGCCAGCTGCGCGATTCTTGGCGTCGGCATCGTGTTCGCCGCGTTCCCGTGGCTCGCGCTCGTGGTCAGGATCGTGGGCGCGTGTTACCTGCTGTGGTTCGGCGGGCGGCTGATCTTCAATGCCTCGGCGGCGCGGCAAGCGGTGCTCGTCAAGGCACCGGCGGGCGGCTTCAGGCAGGCGTTCGCGCAGGGCTTCGCGACCAACATCGCGAATCCGAAGTCGATGGCGTTTTTTGCCGCGGTGTTTTCGTCGGCGGCGCCAGCGCATGTGAGCACCGGCACGTTCGCCGCGATGCTCGGCATGGTGTTCGTCGTCGCGAGCAGCTGGTATGGGTTCGTCGCGCTGGCGCTGTCGCATCAGCGCATCGCGTCGGCTTATCGGCGCGGCAAGATGTGGGTGGATCGTGTGTGCGGCGGCTTGATCGTTGCTTTGGGGGTGCGGCAACTGATTCGTTGAGGCGGCCCTGACGTGTGCGTGAGCACCAATGTGCCAGCCTCAATCCGCGAGCCCGCGCGCACGCTCCAGCAACAACTCGCGCTCGCGCGTATTGCGCGTCATCGCCGCGGCGCGCTCGAACTCCACGCGGGCTTCATCGGCGCGTCCAAGCTTGACCAGCAGATCGCCGCGCACGCTCGGCAGCCAGTGATAATTCGCGAGCGCCGAACCGGCAGCAAGCGCATCGACGATCTCGAGTCCGGCCGCCGGCCCGAACGCCATCCCCACCGCGACCGCGCGATTCAACTCCGCTACCGGCGACGGCGCGACCTGCGCCAGCGCATCGTAGAGCGCGACGATCTGCGCCCAGTCGGTGTCCTCGGCGCGGCGCGCTCGCGCATGGCACGCGGCGAGCGCCGCCTGCAACGCATACGGCCCGCTCTCGCCGCCGAGCGCATGCGCGTTGTCCAGCGCCGCGAGGCCGCGGCGAATCAGCAGCGGGTCCCAGCGGCTGCGATCCTGATCGAGCAGCAGTACCGGACGCCCCTGGGCGTCGGTGCGCGCGTGCGTACGCGACGCCTGAATCTCCATCAGCGCGACGAGACCTTGGACCTCGCTCTCGTCGGCGACGAGTCCGCTCAACACGCGCCCAAGCCGCAACGCCTCCTCACATAGCGTCGGGCGCATCCAGTCGTCGCCGGCCGTGGCCGAATAACCTTCGTTGAAAATCAGGTAGATCACCTGCAGCACCGACGCGAGCCGCGCCGCGCGCGCGTCCGCCTGCGGCACCTCGAACGGCACGCGCGCCGCCGACAGCGTGCGTTTCGCGCGCACGATCCGCTGCGCGATGGTCGGCTCCGGCACGAGAAACGCGCGCGCGATTTCGTCGGTGGTGAGGCCGCCGAGCAGGCGCAGCGTCAGCGCGACGCGCGCATCGGTCGACAGCACCGGATGGCACGCGGTGAAGATGAGCCGCAGCAGATCGTCGCCGATGTCGTCGGCGCGCGCGGCGTCGAGCGCATCGACGAAATCGGGCACCACGTGCGCTTCGATCGCGTCGAGATCGTGGCCGAGCTCCTCGCGCTTGCGCGCATGCAGCGCTTCCTGGCGCAGGCGATCGAGCGCGCGGTTCTTCGCGGCGGTCATCAGCCACGCTCCGGGGTTGTCGGGCACGCCCGCGTCCGGCCAATGCTCGAGCGCGGCCACCAGCGCGTCCTGCGCGAGTTCCTCGGCGAGTCCCACGTCGCGCACGATCCGCGCGACGTGAGCGATGACCTTCGCGGATTCGATCCGCCAGACAGCGTCGATCGCACGATGGGTGGCCTGTATCGTCACGGCGTCAGCCTTCACCTGCTGCCGGCGGTTGCGCGGTCAGGAACATGTACGCGGGCTCCCAGACATAGTCCATCAAAAAATCAGCGGCGATCTTCTTCGAGCTTGTGAAAGCGCTCGACTTCCGGCCCCGCCTCGAAGTCGTCGAGTTCGAACAGCTGCCGCACTTCGATTTCGCCATCGGCGTGCTCACCGAACGGCGCCGGAAAACGCCGCGCCCATTCCATCGCCTCGTCGCGCGAGCGCACCTGGATCAACGTGTAGCCCGCGATCAGCTCCTTGGTCTCCACGAACGGCCCGTCCACGATGCTCCGTTTGCCGCCGCTATAGCGCACGCGCCAGCCTTTCGAGCTCGGCTGCAGGCCCGTCGCGTCGAGCAGCACGCCGGCCTTTGCGAGTTCTTCGTGGTAGGCGCCCATGGCGGCGATCAGCGACGGTTCGGGCATCTCGCCGGCTTCGCTCGCGGCCGTGGCTTTGACGATGATCATGAATCGCATGTCGTTGCTCCTTGTTGTTAGTGGTTGGTCGTGAGTGGATTCTTGTGAATCGCCTGGCGGAGCCACGCCGGCTCGCCCCTTACTCACACGACGCGCGATGCACGGTCCGATCGACACGCGCGGCGGTCCCGACATCCCAGGGAAAACACCGAAGCTGGTGAAGTGGGAGTCACGCGTGCCTAGATGAAGCACGGTCCGAGCTTGCGCACCTCGACCGTGCACCACGACGCCGCCGGGCAGGTTTGCGCGATCGCCACGGCCTCTTCACGGCTGTCGCAGTTCAACAGAAAGAAGCCGCCGATCATCTCCTTCGCCTCGGCGAACGGCCCGTCGACGAGCTTCGATTGGCCATGGCGGACCTGCACGCGCACGGCGTCCTTCTGCGAAGTCAGTGACTCGACCGCGAGCAGCTTGCCGCGCGCTTTCAGGTTCTCGGAGAAACGCACCATCTGGTCGTAGAGGTCGCGGCCCGCGGCTTCGGCGCGCTCCTCGCGTTGGTCCGTTGGTTCGACGATCAGCAGCATGTAGGACATGATGTCTCCGATAGGGCTCGGTTGTATGCGCGCGTCGGCATCGCAACGACGCCAGCGACGCCTGGCCTCGGCGGTATGCAGGAGGTACGCAAGCAGTTGGCGGCAAGCAGGCGCAGCCAGTCTAGCAAGCGGGAATCGCAGCGGCAAACGCGCCCGGCGGGACTTCTACGGACACTCGTAACAAGCCGCGCCACGCGCATCAGCCGGCCTCGCGCGACACGTCGATGCCGCTTTCAATGTGTCCGGAATCCATTTACGTCCGCGCTGAAACGGTCGTATCAGCCGTTCGACGAAACGCAGCGCAGCGGGCAGCCACTCGCTCGGGCTCGCCGATAGCGCATTGAGCGCAGCGCCGGTGACCCGCGACGCTTTCGAAATGCCCGCCGCTAGATGCGTGCCGCTCAAACCGCCGCTTCCGCCAGCGCCCGCAGTCGCGCGGAACGCATCAAACCTTCGATCATTTTCGCTTCCGCGCTCGCCAGCTCGCTTAGCGACGCCGCCGACAACTGTCCGTCGAAAATCGCTAGCGCCGCGCACAGACGTGCGTAGTCGTCGTCTTCGAGCGACCAGCGGCCAGACTGGCGCTCGCGCACATCGAGCCGCACCATCGCCGCATGCGCGCTTTCGATGTCGGCGCGCGCGTCGGCGCCCCGTCCGGCATGCACAAGTTCCTGCGACACCAGCAAATGCCGGCTCAGCGTCGTGTGCAGAATGCGCGCGCCGTGGCCGCGGCGGAATGCATCGAGCGCGGCGTAGGCCTGCAACAGCATGGTCTGCGTGACCGGCGCGTGCGCGGTGCGGCTCTGGGTCAGAGAACGCAATAACGGGGACATGGCCGTGCGGCCGGGCTTGTGAACTCGCGACTTGCTGGGCATCGATTCAACCTCCTTCTTTCGGCAGCGCGCCCGGACTTCGGCACGCGACGGCGGCAAACGCCGCGCTCAAACGTCCGACGTATTTCGCGCCCGACAGTTCACCCCATGCGCACGCCATGCGACGCGCCCGTGCTTCGAACGTATCGAAGAACGCAATGTCCGCATATCGGTTCGACGCCGCCAGAAACAAGAAGCCCGCTTCGTTGCGACGAAAAAAAAGCCCTGTTCCGCTAGGAACAGGGCTGACAGGATGGAACGGCCGAGCAGGCGCGTGGATGCCTGCCAACCTATAACCACCTAACCTGCAAAGCTATTGCTTACGTGTACTGCACCGGCAATTACTACCGCTCGACAGCAAGCTTCAACTGCCGATTCAAACCACCACTTCAATTGCGACTGCATGTGGGCCGGTCCTCGCTATCTGCTACTTCTGGCCGCTACCCCTGTTGCTTCGCGCTCGTGCTCGATGCATTGCGCGCTTGTATTGCGTCAACTGCGGACTGCAAACCTGCCAGATACGCACTGCGAACTGCGAACTGCAGACTTCATCAACGGTACGGTTCAAATCCGACACGAGGGGAAGATCGCATCGATGGAGGGCGGTGATTCCTCGCTCCATGGAAAAGAGTGTATGCGCGCACGCGCGAAAGCAATTCAGCGAACCGAAGCGCTTTGGTGGGTTAATTTGGCGAATCGATGTAACAGCGGCCCCACGGAGCGCTCGATGTGAAATCAGCGATTGCACCGAAACGGTGCTGCGAAAGCCTGAGAGAAAAAACGCGAAGTGCGAAGCCGGCCGCATTCACGCCGAGCGGAGCCGGTGCCGTCGCGCCGGCGTCATCGCGTGTGCAGCTTCGAGCGATGACGCGCGCCACGCCACGCACGTCAACCGCGTGTGGAGAAATCGTCGATCGTCAGCAAGACCTTCTCACCGGGACGCGCGAGCATTTTTCGTTCGGCGATCGCCGTAATACGTTTACGCCCATCCGCGAACGTCTTCAGAACGCGCGCCTCACCCGCGCCGCGTTGCAGCCAGAAGTGCTGCTCGAGCGCCTCGCGCGTGACCGCGCATTCAAGGTCTCGTCCCTGCGACGAAAGCTGGAAAATCACCGCGCGTCCATCTGCCGAGACGCTGGGTACCACCTCGATCATCGTCATAGCCCACCTCGCAACGTTGATTACGACGTTCGCCGCATCACGCGAACCTCCCTGGATAACCATCTGGACGCTCGCCGCATCGGATGACGCGGCAAGCGGACGTTCGCGCGCCAATCGTCGGAGGCCTCGTCTTGTCGGTTCGTACGGTGGTGCGGATAGCGCGGCCGCGATGGGTCGACGACCGTGCCCGCGAATAGCGAATCAACCTTTAGCAATGCGCATGCCACACAACGCAGCAGGCGGCGCCTCGCCGCATCGAGCGTTCGCCTTGCATCGCAAAGTGAGAAGACTGCAACATAGCCGCGTGGTAAAAAAGCGCAGCCGGCGCGACAATCGACGACAATTCTTACTCGCGCTTCGCACGATCATCGCGCGCCGCTACCTTGCCGACATGTCCGCCCAACTGCCCGACCAACGATCCGGGTTGACCTTGCGCCCCGCGCAACCCGACGACGAAGCCTTCCTGCTCGAACTGCGCAAGACGACGATGACCGAACACCTGGCGCGCGCCGGCGAGTCGACCGACGACGACGCCCATCGCGCGCGCCTGTTGCATCGCTACGACGCGGCGCAGGTGGTCTGCATCGACGGCGCGCCAGCGGGCTTGTTGAAGGCGCATCGCAACGACGTCGAATGGTTCGTCGTGCAGTTGCAGATCGCGCCGGCGCTGCAGGGTCGCGGCATCGGCGAGCAAGCGCTGCGCACGATCCTGCGCGCCGCCGCGGCCGAAGCGTTGCCGGTCAGCTTGCAGGTGCTCAAGGGCAATCCCGCCAAACGGCTGTACGATCGTCTTGGCTTCGAGATCGTCGGCGAGGATCAGACACAGTTTCACATGCGCCTTGCAGCGCGCGCGCCAGCGGAAAGCGAAGCAGAACGAATGTCGGATAAAGACTGATACGGAACGAGCCTGGCAATGAACTCTGATATGACTTTTCGCGCTGCTTCAGCGATACAAAGCTGGCACGCGCACATCTACTTCGACCCGGCGAGCCGCGATGCCGCCTGGGCGTTTCGCGAGCAGATCGACGCGCATTGGGGCGACAAACTGCAGATCGGGCGCTTCCACGAACGGCCGGTCGGGCCGCATCCGATGTGGTCGTATCAGCTCGCCTTTGCGCACACGCAGTTCGCCGACGTGGTCGGCTGGCTCACGCTCAATCACGGCGCGCTCGATGTCTTTCTGCATCCGAACACCGGCGACGCGCTGCGCGATCATCGCGACGCCGCCGTGTGGATCGGGCACTCGCACGAACTCGTGCTGAAGGCGCTGCTATAGCACCGCTGCGAACGCTACGGCGGCGTGCTCACATATTCGTATACGCGCTGCACCAGCCGCGCGACGCGACCTGTTTAGTGCCGAACAGCGTGCAGCCGCCGTATGCGTCCGATGCCTTGCCCTGGAACAGCGAGCAGTTCGCGCACGATTGCCCGGCCGCGAAGTTCGGAAATCTGGCCTTGTCGACCTTCGACGCATCTTCGGTATAGCCGACCGCCTGCGCCTGCGGATCGCTCTCGCTGAGCGCATTGGGAACGGTCGCGGCGAACGCGACCCGAGACAGCGCGAGCGACGAGCCGACGCCCGCGCTGACCAACAGGAAATGGCGCCGCGATGTTTTCATTGTCGTTTGCCTCTGGGTGGGGACTGAGGGATGCGTTCAATCGAGAAAGCGCGCGAAGCGCTCGACCGGTTCGCGCTCGGGGCGCAGCGTATTGACCGGCGCGTTGGGGTCGCCGAAACCGAGCGACATGCCGCACACAAATTGCTCGTTTTTGGGCAGCCCGAGATGTCCGGCAATCAGTCGATGAAACTGCATGAACGCGGCCTGTGGACAGGTGTCGAGGCCGCGCCCGCGCGCGGCCGTCATGATCGCCTGCAGGAACATGCCGTAGTCGAGCCAGCTGCCGCGCTCGAGGCTGCGATCGATCGTGAACAGCAGGCCGACGGGTGCGTCGAAAAAACGGAAGTTGCGCGAGTGCTGTTCGTGCATGCGCGCCTTGTCGCCCTTCTCGATGCCGAGCAGGCTATACATGTCCCAGCCGATCTTGCGACGCCGGTCGATGAACGGCGACTGCCACTGGCGCGGATAGTACGCGTACTCCTCCTGGTACAGCTCGTCGCGCTGCGGATCGTCGTAGGCGGCGAGCAGATCGCGCGACAGACGCGCGAGCGATTCGCCCGTCAGCACGTACACCTTCCACGGCTGCGTGTTGGTGCCCGACGGTGCGTGGCTGGCGGCTTCGAGAATCGCTTCGATGTCGGCGCGCTGCACCGGTGTCGGCAGAAAGGCGCGCACCGAGCGCCGCGTGGTCAGCGCGGTGTCGACGGGGTTCGCGGGAGAGGTCATCGGCGGATGGCGGCAGAGCCTGCGGAGTAGGTCTGCGACGATTCTAGCGCGGACCGCTCAAAGCCTGCCCGCCAGCGCGCAGGCGTCGCCCGAAGCGTTGCGCTGCGCCCTTACATCGTCCCCAACACCACCGCCGCCGCAATCGATCCGACCACGAGCGCGAGCGCCACCGTCTTGCGCTTGTTCAACTCGGTCCACAACAGCACGCCCGTCAACGACAGCAGGATCAGGCTGCCCGCGAGCGTATCGATCAGCAGCACCCAACCGACGCTCAAGCCCACACCCTTGTGCATGTTCGTCAGCATCGCGAGAAAGGTGTTCGCGCTGCGCTTGACCGTGACGGTGTGGTTGCCGACCCAGTATTCGGCCGACGTGTTTTCCTTCGGCGACCCGAAACTCAGTTGCCAGTGCTCGGGCTGCACGACGCTGCGATCGCCCCACGCCACCGGATGCTCGGTTTCCTTCTGCACGCGCCCCGGATTGCCGGCGATCTTCAGCTCCTGCTTGAGCCACTTCGCGAGCTCGCGCGGCGTTTGCGGCGCCGGTTGCGGCAGCGGCACCTGCATCACCGACACCTGCGGCTCGCCGGTCGAGACGCGCAGCGGGCCGCCGCGATGATTCAGAAAGAAGCCCGTCGTGCCGAACAGCAGACCGAGCGCCGCGCCCCACAATCCGACCCAGCCATGCACCTTGCGCAGCCACTTGATGAAGGTCGCGCGACGCGAGCGCTGCTGGCGCGATTTCAGTTCATGGTCATCGAGCCGACGCGGCTCCTGCGCGTCATGTTCGCCGGCCGCGGGCGGTTGAATGTCGAGGGTGTCCGATACGCTCACGTTTCACTCCAGGTGCGCAGCAGATTGTGATAACAACCGACGAGGCTGCGTCGCGCAGCTTCGTCGGCATGGGTGGCATTGAGCCGTTGAATCGCGGTGTCCATGTCGAACAGCAGCGCGCGATGCGTGTCGCTGCGCACGAGGCTCTGCACCCAGAAGAAGCTCGCCACCCGCGCGCCGCGCGTGACTGGCGTCACCTGGTGCAGACTCGTCGCCGGATAGACGATCATGTCGCCGGCCGGCAGTTTCACCTGCTGCACGCCGTAGGTGTCCTCGATCACGAGTTCGCCGCCGTCGTATTCGTCGGGCGCGCTGAGAAACAGCGTCACCGACACGTCGGTGCGCAGCTTCACGCCGTTCGGCAGCACGCGCACCGCGCCGTCGACGTGGCTGCCGAACTGCATGCCGCCCTCGTAGCGGTTGAAGAGCGGCGGATAGACCTGGTTGGGCAGCACCGCGCTGATGAACAGCGGATTGCGTTCGATCGCCGCGAGAATCACATCGCCGAGTTCGCGCGCGAGCGTCGAGTGCTCGGCGATCTGCTGATTGCGCTTGACCGGCGCGCCCTGATAGCCCGCGGTCGCGCGGCCATCGACCCACGCGTCGCCGGCTCGATCGAGCCGCTCGCGCATGAAGCGCAACTGCCCGGCGTCCAGTACCTTCGGAATGTGCAGCAACATAGTGTGTCCTTCGCGTCGGCTTGCCGTTTGCAACAGCGGCAAGCCGGACGCATGCGCTCAGTGCGCATCAAAAGCGCGTATCAAAAGCGGTAGTTGAACGTCGCGAGCAGCGTGCGGCCGATGCCCGGCACCGAACGTCCGCCGTCCGACGGAATCAACGCGTCGTAGTAGTACTTGTTGGTGAGGTTCAGCAGGTTCAGGCGCACGTCGTACTTCTTCGCGTGATAGGCCGCGGTCGCGTCCCAACGCGTGTAGCCCGGCACCTTCACGTAGTTCGTATTCGACGCATAACGCGGCGACATGTAGATCGGACCGCCGCCGATTTCCCAATGCGGCGTGATTGCATACGTGGTCCAGAACGTCAGCGTGTTGCGCGGCGTGTTGGCCGGCGTGTGACCTTGCGTGCCGTCGGCCGCTTTCAGGATCGTCGCGTCCATGTACGTGTAGCCGCCGAAAATCTGCCACTTGTCGGTGATGTGCCCCGTCACGCCCGCCTGGAAGCCGTCGACGCGAATGTTGCCGGCCAGCTGGTACTCGGTCGGTGACACCTGCGTGCGCGCGTTGTCCTTTTCCTCGCGGAAGATCGCCGAGGTCACCGACATGTTGCCGCCGAACAGATCCCACTTGCCGCCGATTTCATACGACTTCGTCGATTCCGGCGCGAGGTTCTGAGTGAGGTTCGTGACCGTCAGGTTTTCGAGCGACGGGTTGAACGACGTGCCGTACGACACGTAGTACGACTGCCAGTCGGTCGGCTGGTAGATGACGCCCGCGCGCACGCTCGTGAAGTAGTTGGTCTGGCTCGCATAAGCCGGCGCGCTAATCGTATTGCGGATTCCCGCCGAGAAACGATCCCAGCGCACACCGCCGATCAGCTTCCAGTGCGGCGTCAGCGTGATCGTGTCGTTCAGGTAAGCGGCAATTTCGTTCGCGCTCGAATCGGCGTAGTTGCCGACCGTCGTCGTCACGTTCGACGGCGTGCCCATGATCGGCGGATTGAGCATCGGCACGATCGGCAGGTTGTTGCGCGTGTACGCCTGGTTCGAATAGCTGTCGTGGCCCACTTCGACACCGGCGATCAGGTCGTGCCTGATCGGTCCGGTGTCGAATTTGTATTCGAGCATCGTGTCGTTGTAGATCGCATGATTCTGGATCACGCGGTCATGACTCTGCAGCTTGATGAACAGCTGCGACGGCGACAGCGTCGTGAAGTTGCCGTTGGTCAACGCTGTGCTGGACGACAGCGGTCCGGTCAGCACCGCTTGCGGCGCGGTTTCGCGCGCGTCGGTCATGGAGTGCGAGATCTGCGTCTGGTTCGTCAGCGTCAGGGCGTCGGAGAACTTGTGCTTGATCGCCGCGGTGAAGATCTGCACGTCCTGGATCGTGCGGTCGCTGGTCAAACCGTAGAACGTGTTCTTCGGTACCGGCGACGGGCGGCCGTTCAGCGCCTGGATGCCGTAGTCGGGCATGTCGTGGTTGTGCTGGATCAGCGCGGACAGCGTGATCTCGGTCGGCGTGCCGATGCCGAAGCGCAGTTCCGGCGCGACGCCGAAGTCCTCGTTCTTCATCACGTCGCGCGTCGAGCCGAGGCTCTGGCCGAATGCATTTAGGCGGATCGCCGAGGTGTCGGTGAGCTTGTGGTTCACGTCGACGGTGGAGCGGTAGCGGTCGTCGGTGCCGATCATGCCGGAGACTTCCGCCGAGTCCGTCAGGTTCGCCTTCTTGCTGACCTGGTTGATCACGCCGCCGGTCGAGCCGCGGCCGAACAGCATCGACGACGGACCGTACAGCACTTCGAGCGATTCAAGATTGAACGTGTCGCGGTAGTACTGGTTGCGGTCCCGAAAGCCGTCCAGATAGATGTCGTTCTGCGCGGTGAAGCCGCGCAGGTTGATGTTGTTGCCGATCTGGCCGCCTTCGGCCGCGCCGATCGTCACGCCGGGCGCGTTGCGCAGCGCGTCCGCAAACGACGTCGCGCCCTGCGAGGCGAGCAGGTCGCGATTGATCACGGTGACGGTCTGCGGAATGTCGCGCAGCGCGGTCGGCGTCTTCGCGCCGACGGTCGCCCGGTCGGCCTGGAAGTCCTGCTGAACGGCCTGAGCCTGCACGCCGATGGTCGGCAGCGTCTGCGCGGCGGCGGGTGTGTCGTTCTGTGCATTGGTTTGTACGTTCTGCGGCGCGCTTTGCGCGAGCGCCGGGGTCGTCAAAGGAATGGCAAAAGCGAGCGCTAGCGCTGTCGCGAGCGGCGTGTGATTGAGCATGGAAATCCCGTCAGAAATGCGTTTGTCAGATTCGCATCACTGACGTCGAATTCATGACAAAGCCGCAAATGGCTGGCTGCCGCTCTCCGTAGTGTGAGATGGAGATGACGGGATGGCTGGCTAGGTTTAAATGAGAATCGATATCATTTCACATCTACTGGATGTCAGCAATCCCGGCGTGCGTCAGGCACATCGAATCGCGACTCGGTTTATCCTTTTTACAACAATGTAGTTTCATCGCTTCGGCAGCGCTTTCCTTCCCTCTGGAGTCGACTTTATGCAATATCGCCAATTCGGCCGCACCGGCCTGACCGTTTCTCGCCTGTGTCTCGGCACCATGACCTTCGGGCTGCAAACCGAAGAAGCCGCATCGCACCGCATCCTCGACACGGCCGCGGACGCCGGTGTCAATTTCATCGATACCGCGAACGTCTATCCGCTCGGCGGCGACGAAAATCTGGCCGGACGCACCGAGGAAATCGTCGGACGCTGGCTGAAGGGCAAACGCGAGCGCTTCATCGTCGCGACCAAGGCGGTCGGCAAGATGGGGCCCGCCGCGTGGGACCAGGGCGCGTCGCGCAAGCACCTGCTCGATGCGATCGACGCGTCCTTGCAGCGCCTCGGCACCGACTACGTCGACCTGTACCAGCTCCATTCCGACGACGCGAAGACCCCGCTCGACGAGACGCTCGAAGCGCTCGATGCGATCGTGCGCTCGGGCAAGGCGCGCTATATCGGCGTGTCGAACTTTCTCGCCTACCGGCTCGCGCGCGCACTGGGGCGCGCGGACGTGCTCCGTGTCGCGCGCTTCGTGTCGGTCCAGCCGCGCTACAACCTGCTGTTTCGCCAGATCGAGCGCGAGCTGCTGCCGCTGGCCGCCGAGGAGCAGCTGGCCGTGATGCCGTATAACCCGCTCGCGGGCGGACTGCTGAGCGGCAAGCACCGGCTCGACGCGACGCCCGCCGAAGGGCGCTTCACCGAAAGCGTCGGCAAGGCTGGCGCGATGTATCAGGAGCGCTACTGGCATGAGCGCGAGTTCGACACGATCGAAAGGCTGAAGGCGATCGTCGCGCCGACCGGCGAATCGCTGGCGAAGGTGTCGCTTGCGTGGGTGCTCGCGAATCCGCTGATTACGTCGGCGATCATTGGTGCGAGCCGCGCGGAGCAGTTGAGCGATACGCTCGCGGCGGCCGGGCTCACGCTCGACGCCGCGATCAAGACCCAGCTCGATGAAGCGAGCGTGCAGTATCGCTGGGGGGACGCGGCGCGCTAGCCGCCCGCCGGCAGATCAGGCGCGGCCCGGCGTTCGGCCGCGCGTCTTCATCGTCCGTAGCGCAGCACGGTGCTCGTCGCGGCGAGCACGTGATCCTTGATCGCGGCGTGGAACGCGTCGCGCGTCAAGCCGGCCGGCAATGCGTCGGGCGGCAGATCGAGCGCATAGACCTGCGCCACGTAGTGATGCGGTACCTCGCCGACGGGCGGACACGGGCCGTAATAGCCGGGGCCGCCGGTGCGATTCGTGCCGGCGACGCTGCCCGCCGGCGCGGCTTCGCCTTCGGCGAGTCCGGTCGTGGTAGGCGCGATGCCATAGACGATCCAGTGCACGAGGCCGAGGCCTTTCGCGCCGTCGGGATCGAAGATCGTCACCGCGAAACTTTTCGTCCCGGCCGGCGCGTTATGCCATTGCAGCGCCGGCGACACGTTGCCGCCGCCGCAATTGTTCGCGCTCGCCGCGTGGCTTGCGTTGAGCGTGCCGCCATCGGCCAGTCCCGGCGACGACACCGCGAAGGCCTGTGCCGCATACGCATGCGCGCTCGCGTAAGCGAGCAGCGCGCACGCGCCGACGGAGAGGAGGCGCCGCGCGAGGGTCAGGTGGATGCGAGTCATTGGGAGTCTCCGGGGTTGGACGTGCCGTTGAGAGCTTTGCAGTTCAGAGAGCAACTATAACGAGAATGTTGTTTTGAGATGGAAGAGGCGGCATATTGCGCATGGGGCTACGCGAATCAAACAGATAGCGATCCTACGTGATCGATTGATTAATTCGTTCTCGCCCTTTGTCGTACAAAGAAAGAAATGGAGTTGCCTGAATGTCTACAAAACACGCCCACTCGCATCGCCCGACGAAAACTGCGCCGCCGCAATGGAAAGAGAAGCCGGCAAGCATTGTGCCGCTCACGGTTCAGAATGCGCTGAAAGACGCCATGCGCACCGAGCGCATTCCAGACACGGATTTCAGCGATCTGCTATGGATCATGGCTCAGGAATCCGCCGGTGTCGTCGATGCGCGCAACGGGACTTCAACAGCACGTGGCCTGTTTCAACTGCTGCGCGCGCAATACAGCTTGAACCCGCGCGGAGAGGCATCATTCGGTAATGCGAAGGAGGAGTGCCAAGGCGGCATCCGTTACATTTATGGCCGCTACCATTCCGCAAATATGGCCAGAGGATTCTGGCAACAACACCACTGGTATTAAAACGATGCGTCTTTCGTCCTGGCTTATTGCCACATTGATGTTCGGCGCAGTATCCGGTTTGGCCCTTGCGGAATCGGTCCTCAGGTTTGAGGATTGTCCCGCCACTGTCGAGTCCAGGCACGCTGCGATGCCACGCATGATATTCACGGACGCGACGGCACGTCATTACCGCAGCATTCTTCGTGAAGCCGCAAAGGAGCCGATTAACTTCGCGGGCCACTACGTTCTCGCTACGTGGGGATGCGGTGCTGGCTGCGTGATGGCGGCGGCAATCGATACGAACTCGGGCCGCGTCACTTCGCTCCCGTTCACGGTTTCCGATTGGCCGCTGGACATCACGGATCCGCTTGCGTATCGCGCAGACAGTTGCCTGCTGATCGCTCACGGTAGCCGCAATGAAAACGCCGAGCACGGAACCTACTACTACGCGTTCGACGGCAAAACATTTACCTTGCGCGCGAGTACGACAAACGTCGGGCGTTAGACAAACCGCGGAAGCAGTGAACGAGACCGTCACCCCGTGATGGACAACTGGATTGCGCGAAAACTACTGTTACGACCACTGCTATTTCAACGAACCTGAGGCGAAGTATCGCACTGACCGCGCGAACTTCTGGAGTTTGCCGTGAAGAAGGTCGGGGTTGGCATCCTAACTGGTTTTGCCCTCATCTTCGGCATGTCTGCTTGCTATGCAAAAGGCGATCAACGTGCGACTCCACAAGCTGGAGCACGTACTTATGCACAGAATTACAAAGACATGGTTCTGGCTACTTGCATAGCGACCGCCTACAGGAACGACAAAGATGCTGCTATGGATGCGGGAAGCAGCGTCAGTGCATTGCGAGACTGGACTTACTTTGACTTGGAGAAGGCTCCAGACGCGATCAAAACCTTGGTGGACAATTATTTGGCGCGAAATTATCAAAACCCGCTGGTTGAATCGGAAACTGAAGGTGTCCGTTTCGATTTCCTGAAGTGTCTGGACCTGTATCACAGTAAGGAATTGGACGCACAGGTCAAGCGTTTGGTCATTAACCCCAGGCGCACTTACCGGCAAGATAATCCGTTGCCAGCAAAGCCGAAGTAGTTATGAGCACGTCCAGCGTCGAAGCGCTGACCAGTGCTCGGGCACGGATCGCCTTGGCAATCGTTGAGGGGTTGATATGAACCGTTGGACGTCGAGCCGCGGCACTGGATACGTGATGGCGGCGGCAATCCACCGCCTCACTTCGGCTTGAACCGCCCCGTCTTCTGCGTCGCCTCCGGATACTGTCGCGTCTCGCGCACCGACAGCGGATGCCACAATTTCGCGCCGCCCTCGATCCCCGCGTCGTTCGATACGGTCGCCACGTTCGCCGGCAGCGAAAACTTGATGCGCGCCGCGTTGCCGCCGCCGATCCACAGCTTGTCGTAATTGACCAGTGACTCGAGAATGCCGATCACCTTCTCGACACGCCGGCTCCAACGCTTGTTGCCGATCTGCTCGCGCGCGGCCTCGCCGATGTATTCGTCGTACGCCACGCCCTTCTTGCTGACCGGATGATGCGCGAGCTCCAGATGCGGCATCAGTTCGCCATCGCGAAACATCGCGGTGCCGGCGCCGGTGCCGAGCGTCAGCACGAATTCGAGGCCGTGGCCTTCGATCGCCGCGAAGCCTTGCATTTCGGCGTCGTTGATCATCCGCACCGGCAGTCCGCCCAGGCGCTGCGCGAGCGAATCCGCGAGCGCAATGTCGTGCCATCCTTCGATGCCGAAGTGCGGCGCGGTCAGAATGCGGTTGTTGCGCACGACACCCGGAAACCCGATCGAGATACGGACGGGCCGCACCTGCTCGATGAGCGGAGCCACGAGTTGCGCGAGCGCGTCCACCAGTTGATCCGGCGTGCACGGATGCGGCGTCGCAACGCGCACGCGTTCGGTTTTCATCTGCCCGTCGGCGTCGATGATCGCGGCCTTCAGGCCGGTGCCGCCGACATCGATCGCGAGGATGTGCTCGCTGCCGCTTGTCGGCGCATTCCGTTTCACTGCGTTCTTGTTGCGTGTTGCCACGATGTCTCCCGATTGTGTTGAGGCGGTTGTGATGCGGGTCTGCGGGTTGGTTCAAAGGTGCCGCTACGACTTGCCACCGGGCGCTTTCTGCTGCAACGGGCGCCACGCGTGGCCATCGCGCGCGAGCAGCGCGTCGGCCTCGGCCGGCCCGTCGCTGCCGGCCGCATAGCCGCGCACGGCAACCGCGCCGCCACTCCTCGGATGCAGCACGTCGTCGACCGCGCACCAGCTCGTCTCGATGCTGTCGGCGCGCTGAAACAACGTCGCGTCGCCAAACATGCAGTCGTACAGCAGCGTCTCGTAGCCGACGTTCGCGCTTTCCGCAAAGAAGTCGCCATAGTTGAACGACGACTGTACCGGACCGACCTGCATCACCGGCCCCGGCACCTTCACATTGAAATCGAAGCTCGAGCCGTGCTCGGGATCGATGCGAATGGTCAGCACGTTCGGCGTCAATGCGTTGACCGGCGTATCGCGGAACAGGCGGAACGGCACCGGCTTCAGCTGCACCGAAACCTCGGTGCGGCGCACCGCGAGCCGCTTGCCGGTACGCAGATAGAACGGCACGCCGGCCCAGCGCCAGTTCTCGACGAACACGCGCGCCGCCGCGTAGGTTTCCGTCGTGCTGCCGGGCGCGACGTCGGGCTCCTCGCAATAGCCGACTCCGGCTGGCCCTTTTTCGTACTGGCCGAAGACGACGTCGGCGGACGTCAGCGGCTGGATTGCGTCGAACAGCTCGGCCTTCTTGTTTCGCACGGCTTCGGCCTCGAACGAATTCGGCGGCTCCATCGCGACGATGCCGAGCAGCTGGAACAGGTGGTTCGGCACCATGTCGCGAAACGCGCCGGTCTGCTCGTAGAACCTGCCGCGCCCCTCGACGCCGATCGTTTCCGCCGCCGTGATCTGCACGCAATCGATGTACTCGCGCCGCCAGATCGGCTCGAACATCGCATTCGCGAAGCGCACCGCGAGGATGCTCTGCACGGTGTCCTTGCCGAGAAAATGATCGATGCGGTACACCTGCGACTCCCGCGCATACGACAGGATGTGCGCGTTCAGATCGCGCGCCGACGCGAGATCGGTGCCGAACGGCTTCTCGATCACGAGACGCCGAAAGCCGCCGTTCGCGCCGTCGCCTTCCTTCAGCAGGCCGGCTTTGCCGAGCCGGTCGGTGATCGGTTTGAAAAAACGCGCGCCGACAGCGAGGTAGAAGATCGCGTTACCGCCTTTCGACTGATCGAGCTTCTGCTTCAGCTTCGCGAACGTATCGTCGGATTCGAACTCGCCCGCCATGTATTCGAGGCGCTGCGCGACCCAGTTCCACGCGTTGTCGTCGAGCTTGCCGGCGTGAAAGGTGCTGGCCTTGTCGGCGGCGAACTTCTGCAGCGAGGTATGCAGTTCGTCGCACCATTCGCGCGTTTCGCGCTCGCCGTGATTGACGCCGATGATCTTCATGCTGTCGTCGAGCAGGCCATCGACCGCGAGGTTGTAGAGCGCCGGCATCAACAGACGTTTGGTCAGATCGCCGCCCGCGCCGAAGATCACGAGCGTGCATGGCGGCGCGGACTTCTTGCCGGCCGGCGACGACAGGGCGTCGTACCGGTTCGCGCTGAGCTTGCAGCTCAGCGCGGGCGTTGCGTTGGGTTGATCGGGAGAAGCGGAAGGGTTCGGTGTGCTCGACATGGGATTCACTTGGACCTCGGTAAGCCGATAGAACGAACGCGGCGATACATGAAAGACCACGGGCGCTGCCGCACAGTTCAATCGCGTTCGCGCGTGAGCGCGCGGCGTGCTTACTTCGTCGTCGTGGCCGCGAGCGACGGTACCGGTTCTTTCGCCACCGCCGGCGTTACCGCGGATGCAGAAGCCGCCGGCACCGGAATCGGCGCGGGCGCCAGCGCCGGTTCCCCCGCCAGCGGCACGTTGCCCGATGCCGCCATGGCGCGCGGCTGCAACAGCAACGCGACGAGCCCGGTCCAGCCGGTCTGATGCGAAGCCCCGACGCCACGACCGTTATCGCCATGAAAATACTCATGGAACAGGATCAGATCCTGCGAACGCGGGTCCGCCTGCAGCAGCGGATACGCACCCATCACCGGCCGCTCGCCGTTTTTGTCCTTCAGGAACAGCGTGGTCGCGCGGCGCGCGAGTTCGTCGGCGATTTCGCTCAACGAGAACTTCTGGCCCGACCCGGTCGGATACTCGACGCGGAAATCATCGCCGTAATAGCGATGAAACTCGTACAGCGATTCGATCAGCAGATAGTTGACCGGCATCCACACCGGCCCGCGCCAGTTCGAATTGCCGCCGAACACACGGGTATCGGATTCGGCCGGCAGATACTTGACGCAGAAGCTGTTGCCGTTGTGCTGGTACACGAACGGATGATCGCGATGGCAACGCGACAACGCCCGCACGCCGTGATCGGAAAGAAATTCACTTTCGTCGAGCGCGCGCCGTAACAACGCCTTCATCCGATGCCCGCGCAGCAGCGACAGCAAAAGCGCGTTGCCCTTGCCGGGCTCGTTCCAGCGCGACACCAGCTTCGCGAGATCGGGCCGATGCTCGAGAAACCACACGAGGCGCTCGCGCAAGCCCGGCAAGCCGCCGTGCAGACGCTCCTCGAGCACGTGCACGGCGAACAGCGGTATCAGTCCGACGATCGAGCGAACGCGCATCGGCATGCTGCTGCCGTCGGGCAGGCGCAGCTTGTCGTAGAAGAATTCGTCCTCGCTATCCCACAGGCCCGTGTCGCAGCCGTCGTCGCAACTGACCGCTTCCGCGATGTACAGGAAGTGCTCGAAGAACTTCACACCAATATCGACGAACACATGGTTCGCGTAGGCGAGTTCGAGCGCGATACGCATCAGGTCGAGCGCATACGCGGCCATCCACGCGGTGCCGTCGGCCTGGTCGATGTGGCCGCCGGTGGGCAGCGGCGAGGAGCGGTCGAAGATGCCGACGTTGTCGAGTCCGAGAAAACCGCCCTGAAAAATATTGTGGCCGTCGGCGTCCTTGCGATTCACCCACCACGAGAAATTCAGCAGCAGCTTGTGAAACATGAGCTCCAGAAAATCGCGGTCCGCCTTGCCGGTCAGCGCGCGGTCGATCTCGTACACGCGCCACGCGGCCCATGCATGGACCGGCGGGTTCGCGTCGCTCAAGGCCCATTCGTAAGCGGGCAACTGGCCGTTCGGGTGCTGATAGCGGTCCTTCACGAGCAGCAGCAACTGCTTCTTGGCGAACGCCGGATCGATCAGCGCGAACGCGGCCGCATGAAACGCG
Organism: Paraburkholderia sp. HC6.4b; assembly: GCF_014200875.1. NCBI lineage: Bacteria > Pseudomonadati > Pseudomonadota > Betaproteobacteria > Burkholderiales > Burkholderiaceae > Paraburkholderia > Paraburkholderia sp. HC6.4b. The sequence continues at coordinate 361,536 of NZ_JACHDC010000002.1, read as the reverse complement.
AGGTCCCACGACGCGTACCACGGGTACTCCCACTTGTCCGGCATCGACACGATGTCCGCGTTGCACAGATGCCGCCAGTCGGTGTTGCGGCCGTGCTTGCGCGCGGCGGGCGGGCTCGGTTGCAGCGGATCGCCGTCGAGCCAGCGCTGCACGTCGTACTGGTAGTACTGCTTCGACCACAGCATGCCGGCGAGCGCCTGACGTTGCACGAGACGCGCATCGGGGTCGGTGATCTCGTGTTGCAACGCGCCATAGAATTCGTCGGCTTCGGCGCGGCGGCGCGCGATCAACGCGTCGGCATCGAATGGCGCTTCATCGGTCGCCGATTGCGGGTGCCAGCGCAGATACACGACCGCGCGTCCGTGCGGCCCGAACTCGAGCGCCGCATGCGCGGCGGCCCGGGTGCCCGCGTCGTGACGGATCGCGTTCGCGTCGCCGTGCACGAGGTAGTCGTTGAAGCCGTCCTTGAACGGGCCCGCGCCGTCCATGCCGAACAGCCGCTTCACGTTGGTCTCGTTCTCGCAGAACAGCCATGCGAGTTGCGGCGCGTCCTTCGACCACGCGGTCACGACGATCGGTTCGTGCACATGGTGATGGCCAAGCAGACGTACCGCGCCGTCATGACCGGTACCGGCGACGAGCTTCGGCTTGTCCTTGTTCTCTTTCCACGACCACGAGTTGCGCGCCCAGATCTGCGGCAGCACATCGAGCGACGCCGCTTCGTCCGCGCGATTTTCGATCGTCACACGCATCACGATGTCGTCGGGCGTGTGCTTCGCGTATTCGATCTGGACGTCGAAATAGCGCTGATCGTCGAACACGCCGGTATCGAGTACTTCGTACTCTGGCATATCGCCGCCGCGGCGCGCGTTTTCGTCGATCAGGTCCTGGTAGGGATAGGCCGCATGCGGGTACTTGTACAGCATGCGCATGTAGGAATGCGTGGGCGTGCCGTCGAGATAGAAGTACAGCTCCTTGACGTCCTCGCCGTGATTGCCCTGCGAGTTGGTCAGGCCGAACAGGCGCTCCTTGATGATCGGGTCCTTGCGGTTCCACAGCGCGAGCGACACGCACCAGCTGAGCCGGTCGTCGCCGAAACCGGCGATGCCGTCTTCGCCCCAGCGGTAGGCGCGGCTGCGCGCATGGTCGTGCGGAAACGAGTCCCAGGCGGTGCCGTTCGCGCTGTAGTCCTCGCGCACCGTGCCCCACTGGCGCTCGCTCAGATACGGCCCCCAGCGCTGCCAGTGGCCGCATTCGGGCGAATGCAGCCGGGAACCTTCGATCGTGGCGAGCAGATTGGCAGCGCGCAGCGGTGGCATGAAACGTCCTTGCAACAGGCCTGGCGGTGGGACCCACATCGTAGCGCGGTTTACGCGCCGTCGTGCTCGAGTCGGGCAAGCAGACTTTCGACGCGCAGCAATTCGCCGAGCGACCAGGCCTGGAACGGCGTGCCGGCGGGCGCGTGCGGCACGTCGCCGGCGGCGATCTCGGACAGGTGATCGAGGCCCGCGCGATCGAGATGCGCGTACAGCGGGGCGAGAAAGCGCGCCCTCGCCTGCGCGAGATTATCGGCACTCGCGCCATTCACTCGCAGCCATGCTTCGACGAACGGGCCGATCAGCCACAACCACGCGGTGCCCTGATGATAGGCGCCGTCGCGTTCGCGCGGCGCGCCGCCGTAGCGGCCGCGATAGGCGGGATCGGACGGCGCGAGCGTGCGCAGGCCGAGCGGCGTCAGCAATTGCGCTTCGACCTGACCCACCACCGCGCGCGCCGCCGCGCCTTCGAGCAGCGGAAACGGCAGGCCACCGACCGCGAAGATCTGATTCGGCCGGATCGAGCGGTCGACCGTGCCCGGCACATGATCGACGTCGACGTTATCGAACAGCGCCTGGGTGGCCGGATCGACGAAGCGCCGGCGAAACGCGAGCGTTGCACGCTCGGCAGCTTGCCGCCACTGCGGGTTCCATGCTGACGCGATTCGCAGCGCGTTGATCCACAGCGCCTGCACTTCGACCGGCTTGCCGATGCGCGGTGTGACGACCCAGTCGCCGACTTTCGCATCCATCCACGTCAGTTGCACGCCGGGGATGCCGGCGCGCAGCAGGCCGTCGTCCGCGCACACGCCGATGTTGAAGCGCGTGCCGTTCGTGTAGCCGGTCAGGATCGTTTCGGCGGCCTGCTGCAGATGCGCGCGCGTTTGCGCGCCCGCATGCGGCGTCGCCAGATAGTCGTGAACCGCGACGATGAACCATAGCGACGCGTCGACCGAGTTGTATTCGGGCGCGTCGCCGTAGTCTGGGAAGCGGTTCGGCAGCATGCCTTCGGACAGCGTGCCCGACCATTCGAGCAGGATCGCTTCGGCATCGTCGAGACGGTTCGACTCGATCAGCAGGCCGCGCATCGCGATGAACGTGTCGCGGCCCCAGTCGGTGAACCACGGAAAGCCCGCGAGGATCGTGCGGCCTTCGTTGCGCGTGACGACGTAGGCGTCGGCCGAACGTTGCAGGCGCGAGCCGAGTGCGGCGCGGCGTTGTTGTTCGGTGTGGGCGAGTTGGGCGGCGTGGGCGGTGGTTTGGGCTTTGTCGTTCGCGCATTCGGTGGCGGACGTGCTCGACGCGCTCAGAATCATCACCGCGTCGCCCTCCGCGAGATCGAAGCTGAACACGCCGGGCGTCGCGAGATCTTCGCTGCAATCGAGACCGCGCTCCTGCTCGCGCACGTAGCAGAAGTTGCGATACCAGTCGGGTGCATGCGTATAGGCGCCGTTCGTCGCCGCTCGCACGACCGGCAGTCCGCCATACGGTTGCCAGCTCGCGCACGATTGATCGGCGCTGACTTGCGCGCCGAAGTTGAAGGCCGGATTCTCGTGATGCAGCGCATGATAGTCACGGCCCGACAGCAAGAGTCTGATCTTCAGCACGGGCGCATCGAGTTCGCCGCCTTCGAGCCGCCAGCGCAATACCGTTTCGCACGTCGCTTTGCTGAGGAACACGTCGGCGATCATCGCCGCGTGCGCACCGAGTTGAATGCGCCACGTCGGCCACGGCGCGGTGTCGAAGCTGGCAAGGCGGCCGCGCAGATCCGGATAGATCACGTCAGGCTCATAGCGCTGCATGGTCAACGCGAAGCGCTCGCCGCCCGCTTCGACCCACGCCTCGATGCCGTTGACGAGCACCATGCGCCCGCCCGGCGCGCGCGTCGCGGCCAGCAGCAGCGCATGGTAGCGGCGCGTGCGCAACATACCGAGCGTGCCCGAAGCAAAGCCGCCGAAGCCGTCGGCTTCGAGCCATTCGTTTTCGAGTTGCGAGATGTCGATGGGTGAATCGATGCGAGTCATTGAATCGTGCCCATGCGCGAACGATAAAGCAGCAAACATAGCGCAGATGGCAGTGCCATGAACATTGACCTTCCCGATACTTTCCATTTTCTTTCGATCAACCGACGATTTATCGAAAGTTATGCCGGGCGCAAACGTTTCACAATTATTTCTTGAAAGGAATGGAGACTGCACCCGCTTTCATCGAACCGGATGCAGACATGAGAAAAATCAGTTGCATCGCGAGCGCCGCATTGCTGGCGCTTGCCACGATAGCGTTGAACGGTTGCGGCGCGGACGACTCCTCTTCCACGAGCAACGCGACGACCACGAGCCTTGCGCCGAACGACGCGGCGCAACGACCCGCAATGGCGGCAGCGGCAGTGGCGACTCCCAACGCCTCAGCGCCATTCGCGAACAACACGGCGAACAACGCGGCAAGCAACGCGGCAAGTGGCGCAGCCGCCACCGACGCGATCACGCAAAACATGCAGGCCAGTCTCGCGGCCGACAGCCAGCAGGTCGCGCCGGTCATGCGCTACGCGCCCGGCGACAGCGCGAACAAGTAGTTCGCAACTGATCAGCAAGAGCAACGCGTAACCGACAACGAAACACCCCCAGGCACGCTCACGCGCGCCATTCTTCCCCTACGCAGAAGGTGATATTCGATGACATCAACTAGCCGTCGCCGTTTCCTGCAAACCGTGGCTTCATCCGCGGGCGCCGCCGCCGCGATGACCGCATTGCCCGAGTCGATCCGCAACGCGCTCGCCGTGCCTGCGTTTTCGCGCACGGGCACGATTCGCGATGTCGAGCACATCGTCGTGTTCATGCAGGAGAACCGCTCGTTCGACCACTACTTCGGCCATCTGCGCGGCGTGCGCGGCTATAACGACCGCTTCCCGATTCCGCTGCCGAGCGGCCTGCCGGTGTGGAATCAGCCGTCGAAGGAAGACCCGACCAAGCCGGTGCTGCCGTTCCATCTGGACACCGCGACGACGAGCGCGCAATGCGTCGGCGATCTCGATCACTCGTGGTACAAGACCCAGTACGCGATCGACGGCGGCCGCTACGACCAGTGGCCCGCCAACAAGACCGACATGACGATGGGCTACCATCTGCGTAGCGACATCCCGTTCCACTACGCGCTCGCCGACGCCTTCACGATCTGCGATGCGTACTTCTGCTCGCTGCCGGGACCGACGCACCCGAACCGCGCGTATCTGATGACCGGCATGGTCGACCCGACCGGCACGATGGGCGGCCCGCTGCTCGACAACAACGACTGGGTCGACGGCGATGGTCCGCCGAACTATCAGCTGCTGTCGTGGACCACGTACCCGGAGCGTCTGCAGGCCGCGGGCATTTCGTGGCAGATCTATCAGCAGGGCACGTCGGGCGCCGATCCGCTGAATGGTAATTACGGCACCAACATCCTGCAGAACTTCACGAACTTCATCAACGCGCAGCCGGGTTCGCCGCTCTACGAGCGCGCGCAAACCGTGCGCACGATCGACGACCTGAAAGCCGACGTGCTCGCGAACCAGCTGCCGCAGGTGTCGTGGCTGTGCCCGCCGGCCGCCTACTCGGAGCATCCGAGCTACACGCCCGCGTACGGCGCCGAATACACGTCGCAGATTCTCGACGCGCTGACGTCGAACCCCGAGGTGTGGAGCAAGACCGTGCTCTTCATCATGTACGACGAGAACGACGGCTTCTTCGATCACCTCGTGCCGCCGCAGCCGCCGACGACCTCCACCCAGGGCAAGTCGACGGTCACGACCGACGGCGAGATCCACAATGTCGTCAATCCGCTGCGCGGCGGCAGCTACACCGCCGACGGCTATCCGTACGGCCTCGGCCCGCGCGTGCCGATGACGATCGTGTCGCCGTGGACCAAGGGTGGCTTCGTGTGCTCGCAGGTGTTCGATCACACGTCGGTGATCCGCTTCATCGAAACGCGCTTCGGCGTGCATGAGCCGAACATCACGGCATGGCGTCGCGCGGTGTGCGGCGACCTGACCACCGCGTTCGACTTCCGCACGCCGGATGCGAAGATGCCGTCGCTGCCGGACACCAGCAACTACATCAGCATGGCCGACAACCAGTGCAAGACGCAACCGAAGCCGACCGTGCCGACGACTCCGACTCCGGTCGATGCGCAGGAAGCGGGCATCCGTTTCGCGCGTGCGTTGCCGTACGAACTGCATGTGAACGGCGCGGCGAACGCGGGCAACGACACGTTCGAAATCACGATCGGCAACACCGGCGACCAGGGCGCGCACTTCTACGTGTACGCGACGAATCGCACCGACGGTCCGTGGCGCTACACGGTCGAAGCGGGCAAGTCGCTCAGCGACACGTTCGACCTGAGCACGACGAACGGCGTGTATGCATTCGACGTGTTCGGCCCGAACGGCTTCGTGCGCAAGTTCGCGGGCAACACCCAGGCGAGCAAGCAAAGCACGCAGAATGGCCATGGCAACGGTCATGCCGACAACCAGCCGGCTCAGCCTGAAGTGACCGCGCAATACGACGTCGCGAATGGCAACGTGTTCCTGAAGTTCACCAACAGCGGCGGCGGCATCGCGCATCTGACGGTGATCGACAACGCGTACGGCGCGCGCCCGCGCACCGTGGTCGTGCCGGCCAATGCGCGTATCGACGAAGGCTGGGTGCTTGCGTCGAGCCATCACTGGTACGACCTGACGGTGACGAGCAGTGACGACGCGAGCTTCTCGCGCCGCTTTGCCGGTCACGTCGAGAACGGCCGGCCGAGTATCAGCGATCCGGCTGCGGTTGCGCCGGTGCTGAGCGCGAGTTGAGGCAACCACCGCCAGCCCCGCTTACTTGCGGCCTGATTCGGCTTCCTGTCCCGCCTACGTGGCGGACAGGGTGCCGATGTTTTTTAAGGCTCGTATTGAAACGCGGTGCTTAGAGACCGACGTCCGGCAGCGCCGGACGCGTGGCGAGCGCCTTGGCGACGATGTCTTTGACTTCGGCGAGCGCGTCGCCTTGCAGCGCGAGGCGCGGCGGACGCGTGACGGCGCTGCCGCGGCCGAGCAGTTCCTCGCACAGCTTGATGCATTGCACGAGGTCGGGGCGCGCGTCGAGGTGCAACAGCGGCATGAACCAGCGGTACAGCGACAGCGCTTCATCGAAACGCTTCTGCGTGGCGAGGCGGAACAGCGTCTCGCCCTCCTTCGGGAGCGCGTTCGACATGCCCGACACCCACCCTTCTGCACCGACCGCGATGCTTTCGACGACGACGTCGTCGAGGCCGGCGAACAGCACGAAGCGGTCGCCCACCGCGTTGCGCAGATCGATGAAGCGTCGCGTATCGCCCGACGAATCCTTGAAGCAGACGATGTTCTCGCAGTCCTGCAGTGCGATCAGCACGTCCGGCGTGACGTCGTTCTTGTAGATGGGCGGGTTGTTGTAGATCATCACCGGCAGATCGGTGCTGGTCGCGACCGAGCGGAAATGCGCGGCAGTTTCGTGCGGCTTCGCGGAATAGACGAGCGCCGGCATGACCATCACGCCGTCGACGCCGACACGCGCGGCTTCACGCACCGTCTGCCGCGCGAACTCGGTCGTGAACTCGGCGACACCCGCGACGACCGGCACCTTGCCGCCAGCCGCGTCGCGCGCCGCCTCGATCACCTGCAGTTTTTCCGACGTGCTCAGCGAGGTGTTTTCGCCAACCGTGCCGCAGACCACCAGACCCGACACCCCGTCCTTGACGAGATTGCTGACCACGCGGTGCGTCGCGTCGATGTCGAGCGAAAAATCCGGCTTGAACTGGGTGCTGACGGCGGGAAACACCCCGCTCCATTGGATAGCCTTGCTCACTTTGTCCGTCTCCTTCAAAAAGCCGGCCGCGCCGACACACGTTGAGTATGACGACGAGTATCGGCCTTTATCCGGAGGCGGGCTTGGGCTTTTTCGTGGCTGAAAGAGATTAAATCCGCACAACAGGCGAGGCGCCGGATCGCCGGCCGGGCGGCGCCGGCTACTTCGCAGCAAGGCGGCTGAGGCGCACGTCGGCACCGTCGCGTGAGGCGCCGAGACGGCCCCTGGATGCCGAGTCCGGCATAGCCGCTACGCGCTCAGGCGCCCAGCAACACGCCCGTTCGGATCGGCCGCGTGCCGGTCACGCGACCGAGCGGCGCACCGGCCGTCACGAAACGGATCGCGCGCCGCATGTACAGCACCCCTTCGGTCTGGCTCGCGATCGTGGTCGTCTCGTCGGTCAGCGGATCGACGATATCGAACAGCGGTTGGCCGACGCGGATCTTGTCGCCGATCTTCGCGCGGTGCACGAGAATGCCGCTCACCGGCGCATAGAACTGCTCGCTGCCCGCGAGCGGCGTCGCCGGCGACAGCAGCGGCGGCAACGGCTTGGCCTCGCCCCGAATCGCGCCGCGCCACACCAGATAGTCGACGAGCGCGTCGGCATCCTGCTGCGCGACTTCATACGACACGTCGCGCTGGCCGCGGCATTCGACCGTCACCGCGATCGAGCCGGTCGGCACCGGCTTGCTCGCCGGCATCTGCTGCTGCAACGTCCACCACAGCAGGCTGTGGGTTTCGTCGAATGCGCCGCCGCCCGAATCGGTCGCGAGCAACGACGCCTCTGCACCGAGATAGCGCGACAGCGGCTCGAACTCGGCCCAAGCGGATTCGCTCGTGTACACATGCATCGCCGCTTCGAGCGAGCAATGCAGATCGATCACGACGTCCGCGTCGCACGACAACTTCAAGAGCGCCAGTTGCAGCGACTCGAATTCGGTCAGCGGCTTCTGTTGCGCGAGTTCGACCGCGAGCAGCTCGCGCACGATGCGGCGGTTCTCGTTCGCGTCGGCGCCGAGCGCCTCTTTCGCATTCGCGACGAGCTTTGCGAACTGCACGAAATGCCGGTTGAAGTTCTTGCCACTGCCGAGATCGAAGCGGCCGATGAACTGCCCGAGCACGTATTGACTGAGCCCGACCGGATTCGACACCGGCACGAGCACGATTTGAGCGCTCAGCGCGCCGGCTTCCTCGAGCTCACGCAGACGCCGCTTCAGCAGCACCGTGGTCAGCATCGCGGGCGTTTCGTCGGCATGCAGCGACGCCTGGATGTAGATCTTCTGCCCGCTATTGGCCGGGCCGAAATGAAACGACACCAGTTCGCGGTGCGTGCCGATGGCTGGCGACACAAGCGGAATCGATTGCCTGTTCATGAATGGAAAGCCGTGAAGATAATGTTGGAAATCTGCATCAATTGCCGTACGGATCGAAGTCGAAGTACTTCTTCGCGATCTGCGCATAGGTGCCGTCTTTGCGCATCGACGCGATCGCCGCGTTGATCGATGCCTGCACCGCGGTTTCGTCCTTGCGCAAGCCGATGCCGACGCCGCGATCTCCCATCGAAAGCGGCTCGCCGACAAACGCGAAGCCCTTGCCCGCGGGCGTGCGCAGGAAGCCGTAATCGGCCTCGACGGTGCCGAGCAACGCGCCGTCGAGCCGGCCGTTCTGCAGATCGGCGAACACCTCGTCCTGGCTCTTGTAGGCGACCACGTTCGCGCCGAGCGGCGTCCAGTTCTTCAGCGCGTAGCTCTCGAACTGGGTGCCCGACTGCACGCCGATCTGCTTGCCGGCAAGTCCGCTCGCCGTAGGCGCGAGCGACGAGCCTTGCCGCGCGATCAGCCGCGACTTGAACTGGAACAGCTTCGACGAAAACAGAATCTGCTGCTCGCGCTTCTCGGTGATCGCCATCGACGACAGCACCGCGTCGATCTTGCGCGCCTGCAGCGCCGGAATCATGCCCGAAAACTCGAGTTCGACCCACTGACAATGCGCGTGGATGCGCCGGCAAATCTCGTTGCCGAGATCGACGTCGAATCCCTTCAGGCTGCCATCGGGCGCCTTCGAGTCCATCGGCGGATAGGTCGGATCGATGCCGAGGCGCAACGTGGTGGCGTCAGCGGCGAACGCGCCGCTGCTGAAAGCCAGCGCGGCGCAGAGAGTCATCAGTGGAGTTTTCATGGAAGGCGACGATGAGCGGATCAGGACAGCGTGATCGTAAGCCGCTGTGGCGCCTCAAAGAAGTCCCGTTCGGACTATCATGATCACTTTTACCGATCATCAAACCCTGACGCCATGGCATTGACGATTTCCCAGCTGCGCGCGTTCACGGCAGTCGCCGAGCATGGCAGCATCCGCGCGGCCTCGCGCGCGCTCGGCATCGCGCAAAGCGGCATCACGCAGCAGTTGCAGAACCTCGAATCGATGCTCGGCGCGACGCTGTTCACGCGCACGAATCGCGGCATTGCGCTGACCGCGCTGGGCCAGCGGCTGCTGCAGCGGGCCGGCGCGATCCTCGGTGAATGCGAGCGTGCCGAGGAGGACGTGCGGCAACTGCGCGGCGACTACGTGGGCGAGGTCACGTTCGGCATGACGACAGAGCCGCTCGTCGACGCGTTCGCGCCCGTGCTGATGGAATTTCGTGCGCGCTTCGAGCGCGTCGCCGTGCATCTGCGCACGGGCACGTCGCGCATGATGATTTCGTGGATCCGCGAAGGCACGCTGGATTTCGCTGTCGCGCTCGTATCGAAGCAGACCGACACCGCCGATCTGTCGGTCACGCCGCTCTATCCGTCCGACCCGGTGATCGTGTGCCGGCGCGGTCATCCGAAGGCGCGCGCGAAGTCGCTCGCCGAACTCGTCGATTGCACGTGGGTGACGACGCGCTCGCCGAATCTGACCGAGGAGCCGCACGTCAACCGGTTGAGCCATCTGTTCGATAGCTACGGCTTGCCGCCGCCGAAGATCGTCGCGACCGTCGAGGGCTTGTACGAGACGCTGCACCTGGTAGCCGCGACTGATTGCCTGTCGCTCGAATCATCGGTCATCGCGAAGCGCGGGCCGTTCGCGGACGTGCTGACGACGATCCCCGTGCGCGAGCGCGCGTTGCAGCAGAACGTCTGTCTGCTGCAACGCGCCGCGATTCCGCTGACCCCAGCCGCGCAGGAGTTCGCGACGATGATCGCGTCGTACACGCGCGCGGTGCGGGCGCATTGAGCGTTGAGCATTGAGCGTTGAGTGTTGAGTGTTGAGCTCCAATGCGCCGCTCAAGCCGCCGTTGCTTCGAGCGCTATCAATTCTTCGATGCGCTGCCTGCGCCGGATCAGCCGCGCGTTGCCGCGCTCGATCAGCACCTCGGGCGCGAGCGGCCGGCTGTTGTAGTTCGATGACATCGACGCGCCGTACGCGCCTGTGTCATGGAACACGAGCAGGTCGCCCACTCGAGGCGCGGGCATCGACCGGCTCGTGACGACACCGCCTTGCGCCTGCGTGAACACGTCGCCGGCTTCGCACAGTGGCCCCGCCACGCTGAACGAGCCGGCCGGCGCATCGCTCGGCGTGCCGTTGCGCCGAAGCACGCTGATCTCGTGATAACTGCCGTAGTACGACGGCCGCACCAGGTCGTTGAAGCCCGCATCGAGCAACGCGAATTGCCGCGACGGCCGCCGGTTCAGCGCGTGCACTTCGGCGACGAGTATACCTGCCTGCGCGACCAGAAAGCGCCCCGGTTCGATTTCGAGTCGCACGCGATGCCCGACGCGTGCTTCGATGCGGCGCCGCGCGTCGTCCCACAGCCGGAAATAATGCGCGGTATCGACACTCAGCTCACCATCGCGATACGGCACCGACAAACCACCACCCGCGGAAATCGCCTCGATATCCTGATCGAGTTGCGACACCGCATCGACCATCGCATCGCACACTTTCGCGAGATGCGCGTAATCGACACCCGAGCCGATATGCATATGCAGCCCGACGAGCTTCAGCCGATAGCGCCGCACCAGTTCGAGCGCGCGTGGCAGGTCATCGCGCCAGATGCCGTGCTTGCTGTGCTCGCCGCCTGTGTTGGTCTTGCTGCTGTGGCCGTGACCGAAGCCGGGATTGATCCGCAGCCACACGCGATGGCCTTCGCTCGCGTGTCTCCCGAGCCGTTCGAGCATATCGGGCGAGCCGGCGTTGACCGTGATTCGCTCGTCGAGCACGGTGGCCAGCGTCGCGTGGTCGAGCACGTCGGCGGTGAAGACGACGCCTTCGGGCCCACCGGTCGATGCGGGTTGAGCCGCATAACCCGCGGCAAAACTGCGCGCGAGTTCACCCAAGGAGACCGCATCGACCATCACGCCTTCGTCGCGCATCAGCTTCAGGATGTGCACGTTCGAACAGGCCTTCTGCGCGTAGCGGATCGTGTCGAAACTGCGCAACTGCGCGATGCGCTGGCGGATCGTGTCGGCGTCATAGACCCATAGCGGCGTGCCGTGCTGGCGCGCGAGGTCGGCGAGTTGACGGGAGTCGAATGGCGTCATGGTCGGTTGCATGTCGAAGCTTTGCGAAAGCGATAGCCGACATGATGATCCGTGGCGATCATTCAGTAAAATAGCAATCTATTGCTCGCCTATTCACTTTTGATATAGCACGGACCCACCATGGCGCTCACGCACCGGCACATCGAAATCTTCCGCGCGCTGATGACGGCCGGCAGCGTGACCAGGGCAGCCGAGATGCTGTTCACGTCGCAGCCCACCGTAAGCCGCGAACTTGCGCGCATGGAACAGAGCATCGGCTTCGCGTTGTTCGAGCGAGTGCAGGGCCGGCTGCGTCCCGCGCAATCCGCGCTGACGCTGTTCGACGAGATCAAGCGCGCGTATGTCGGGCTCGAACGCGTCGCGTCGACGGCGGCCGCGCTGCGCGAATTCAAGGGCGGCCAGCTGTCCGTGATGGCGCTGCCGGTGTTTTCGCATTCGATCCTGCCGGGCGCCGTCAAACGCTATCACGATGTGCAGCCGGGCGTCAGCGTATCGATCGCGACGCAGGAGTCGCCGTTTCTCGAAGAATGGCTGAGCGCGCAGCGCTACGACCTCGGCCTCACCGAGCACGACGCGCCGCCGCCCGGCACGCGGCTCACGCCGCTCATCGCCGTCGATGAAGTGTGTGTGCTGCCCGACGCTCACCCGCTGCTCGCGAAACGCGTGATCGCATTGAAAGATTTCGCCGATCAGGCGTTCATCAGCCTGTCCGCGAACGATCCATACCGGCTGCAAATCGACGAAGCGTTCGCGCGAGCCGGCATCGCGCGCCGCCTGCTGATCGAAACGCCGACCGCGGTGTCCGTGTGCAGCTTCGTGCGGCAAGGGCTCGGCATTGCGATCGTCAATCCGCTGACCGCGCTCGATTTCGCGGGCCACAATCTGCATATCCGGGCGCTCGCGTCGTCGCTGCCGTTTCGCGTCAGCGTGATCCGTCCCGAGCACCGGCCCGCGCATCCGCTCGCGGACGCGTTCGTCGGCGCGCTGCAAAGCGAAGCCGCCGCGCTGCGGCTACAATTGAAGCGCCACACCAGCCCCAAGCGGTCATCGCATTCATAGCAGTCACGGCGGCGTCCCCGCTTCATCGCCGGGCGAATCCGCGCAGCGCCACGCGCGTTCGCGCGGGGCCACCGCCGCCCGGTGGAGGCTCGGCAGGGGGCCACTGCGCCGCCGTGAGAATGGGGCTGGCGTTCAGCCTTTGATCTCGAAGCGCTCCCGCGTCTTCCCCCTGATCCACGCCGGCGGCCTGCCGCGGCCCGACCAGGTGGCACCGGTCTGCGGATCGCGGTATTTCGGAGGCCGAGGTTGATGTTTTCGCGGCCGGCCGCGGTGAGCGGGGAAGATGTCCTTCTCCGTGATGCCGTACTCGGCCACCATCGCCCGGATTTCATTCACGACACTCAGGAATTCCGTCGCGCGCACGGCGTTGGCCTGGTCTGTGAGTGCAGCAATCTGCTTCTTGAGTTCGCGATATGTTGTCATGATGTGCCCTCATCTAGCGTAATACGAGTCGCGGCCGCGCCGGGAGATCCCGTAGATGAACACGGCTATCAGGATCGACTCGACACTCCAATTCAGCCAGCCGCTGGCGATGAACGTATTCTCGTATGGCATCAACGGCCAGTCTTCTCCCTCGTGGCCGCCTGCGGCGATGCTGTCCAGCACCGGCCACACAACGCGCCGACCACCAGATAGAACGCCGCACCGATGAAGAAATAGTCCTTCAGCCACCACAGGGCACCGCCGACCACGACAGCCAGCCCGATCAGCCCAAAGGCGGACTTCATCACCGAGGCCAGACTGGCACCGGAAATCTGCGCGATCCAGAAGCAGAAACCAAGAAACGCGGCGGCACCTGCCAGCATCGGGACTTCAATTCCGATCGACGGCGAACGGTGAGACGACATATTTTGGTTTCCTCCTCTGGTTGGCATCCGGTTCTGCATCGGTGCTGGTCAGCAACGCGGTCTCAGGCGTCCGCCTCATCCGGACGGACCGGAGCCTTCTGCATCGGCCCGATCACAGACCGGATGGTCTGACCCGCCGGGCGCGGCGGCCGCGTCGCCATGCAGAGATCCTGAAACCGGCGCATCGTCGCCTCGTATCCTTGGAGGGTCGCCTGCGGCGACGCATACCGCTTCGCGTCCGGCTGTTCGTTCTGGATTTCCTCTTCCGTGGGAACCCAGTAGACGGCGCGCTTGCCGGACATCGCTTTCCTGAGTACTCCTCGCGCGACGCAATCTGCCAGTGCTGCCTGGACATTGGGAATACTGCCGTCGACGCGCTTCGTGATCTGGTGCCGCGCGTAGCGCGTGCCGGGCACCATGCTCCCGATTACGGCGGCCCGGCTCACTGCGGTTGGGCGACGTGCGTTTGTCATTTCATCTACCGTCTGGGCTGGCGATTCACGGCAAAAGCCGCAATCGGGTCGGACGAGGCTGATCGTGGCTGATGATTCGACCGCCCTGCCGCACTGACGGCGGTCGATCTGGACCGGCCCTGCACACCATGATTGGGCACCCGCGCGGCAGACCGCGCGTGGACTGCCGCCGCGTCGGTCTGAGCCAGTTGGCGTGCGTTCAGCCATTCTTCCCGGTAGACGGCGAGCGCAGCGGTGCCCGGGTCCAGCAGGACAATTGCGCCACAGATTGCCGGCAGGGTTCGTCGTATCAGCATGTTGTTCCAACGTTTCCTGAACGTTGATCGCGCTGCAGCGACGTGGAGGGAATTGTTCCCTCCCGACGCTGCATGACGCTTCTGGCGCTTACCGGACTTCACTGCTGGATCGTCGCGTTCTTCATCAGGCTACCGGTAAACTGCGCAGCGGCCTTTTCCAGCGCCAGCGCCTGCAGTTGCTGCCGGATCGTCTCTTTCGCCTGATCGAACGCGGGCACCTGGGTGGGCCGCTTCGCCTCAAGCTTCACGATCACACGCGCATTGCCTGCCGGGATCGCTGCCGGTGTGACGCCGCCCGCAGGCAACTGCGTGATCGCCTGCGCGACCGGCAGCGGCAGCCCCTGCGTGTTGCCCTCGGTCAGGGGTGTCTTGAAGCTGACCCACGGCAGCTCGCCGCCTGCCGCCTTGCTCGGTGCCACGCTGTACTGGCGCGCCAATGCGTCGAACGCTGTGCCGGACTTCAGCGCCGCCAGCACGGTTTTCGCGGTCGCGTCGTCCGCCACCGCGATGAGGCGCGGCTTGTATTCTTCCTTGCCGAGCGACGCGACGATCGCGTCATAGCGCGCTTTCACTTGCGCATCCGTGACGGGCTCGGGGTGAATGTTGTCCCTCAGATAAAGCTGCGTTTCCGCGTTGAGCTTCGCGGCACTCATCGCCTGCAGGACTTCCGGCTTCGTGTCGTAATGACCCTTCTCCGCGCCCTGGCGGAACAGTTCGCGCGTGACCAGTTGCGCCTTGAGCGCCTGCCGCAGTTGCAGCGTGTCCGGCTGCTTCGTGGCCTGCGTCGCCACGCGTACCGCGTCGTCGAGTTGCGCCTGCGGGATCGCCACGCCGTTGACGATCGCCACCGTGCCGGCGGGCAGGCTGCCCGTCGATGCGCTGGCGGCCTCGCCGGCAGCATGAGCGAGCATCGGGGTTGCCGCGTTCAGCGTCACGGAGGCGAAGGCGGTCACGCACAATGTGCGAACCGTGGTGGACATGTTGAACATACGGATTTTCATCAAAGATTCCAGTTGAATGTGGCTAGAACAAGGGTGGCTTTGGGCCCGAGAAACGCCGGTTGCGTCAGTGCGCGGCCGACCAGCACTTCGCCCGAAAATATTTGACTGCGCCATTGCCACTGGGCACGCAGCCCCGCGCCCGCGCCGGCCAGCGTCGGGAAACCCGGCACGGTAATCAGGCTTGCCTTGCCGGCGTCGAAAAACACATACGGCTCAATCCTGCCGTCGTGCCATACGGGCACATTGATCCAGGCAAGTTCGTTGCGGCTGTAGAGACCCCGGTCGCCCACCAGTTCGCCCGAGCGGAAGCCGCGCACCGTGTCCATGCCGCCGAGGTAAAGCTGTTCGGAGCCGAACAGCGCCACGTTCGTGAACTGGCCGCCGAGCGCGCCGCGGTAGGCGAGTGCAGCAGAGCCAATCTTCGGCAGCGGCACGGTGAAGGTCGCGGTGGCATCGAGCTTGGTGAACTGGCTATGTGCATCGTCCTGGCTGATGTCGTGCGCATCGTGATCCGCCTGAAGCCACGGTAGCCACGGCAGGCCCTCTGACAGGCCGGCGTTCAGGGTGACGTTGCCTGCCGCGTCGTTCAGCGCGAACCTGCGCAGCCAGGTGCCGCCCACGCGCAGCACCGCGATGCGCTGCGGATCCAGCCCGATGTCGTTGACCTCGCGGTCGGTACGTCGCCACGACAGCGTGGTATCGAGGCCCGCGCTGCCGGCGCTGGTATTCGCGAGCGCGTAGTTCCAGCCGAGGATATGGCTGAGCGTGCGGCCGTACACCAGCGCGCTCGTGCCTATCACTTCCTGATATTCGGAGTCCGACAGCGTGTAGCTGAACGTGTGGCGGCCATACGGCACGGCCATCGACCCGACCAGCGCATTGCTTTCGAGGCTGCCGACGTAGTTCAGGCTGATCGCCTCCTGCAGCCCGATCAGGTTGTCGGCTTCGACCCCAGCCCGGTAGCGCGTCACGCCGGTGACCGAACTGCCGTAGTTGTCGACCCCGAGGTTGTAGTACAGCCGGTCGCCGGGCTGGTTGCTGATCGCCACGATCGAGTCGCCCGGCCCCTGGCCCGGCAGGATCTGCACGGTGGCCTGGTTGCGCCGCAGCCGGTTGATCTGCGTCACACCCTGATTCAGGTCGTCGAACCGCAGCGGATCGCCGGGCGTGCCTGGAAAGGCGTTTTCGTAACCCGCGTCGGTCAGCCACCCGCCGCCGGCCGGGCGCTCATCCTTCCCGAGCCGCCGGATCGGCTGGCCGTTGACGGTGAAGCCCTCGACGTGCCCGACCTGGACCGTGATGGTGAGCCTGCCCGTGCCGAGATTCTGCTGACCGAGGAAGGCCCGTGTCGTCACGTATCCCGCCGACACGAACGCGTCGGTGAGCCGTTGCAGAAGCACATTCAGGCGCCGTGTGCCCACCTCATGATTCACGAACGGCGCGGTGATCGCGTCGATGCGTGAGGACGGCAACACCGTGTTGCCCGTGACCTTGATCTCGCGCACCCTGAAGGTCGGGCCGGTTTCGGTGATCTGGTCGACCGGCGTATCAGGCGGAATGTTCAGCGTGCTTTCCGGACCGGGAGAGGGCACGGCGATGGTGGCCGGCGGCTGGTTCAGTTGCCGCTGCTGGGCCTGCCGCTTCTGCTGGTCAATGAGTTGCTGGGCTGGGTCCTGCACGGGACGCGAGGCGGATAGCGCGCCTGAAGGAGGCATCGGAGGCATCGGCGGCGTCTGCGCGTGTGCGGGACTGTTCAGCAAGAAGAGGCCGCCGATGGCCGCCAGGGCCAGCAGACACGTCCACCATCCCTCCTTCAGGAATTCGTTCAACGCCCGCATCAATAGCCTACCCATGTGGTGAGGCCCAGATGCTCGCCAATCTGCACCAGCGTGGTCACCGGTGCGCGCAGCGTTGTGAAGCCGCCGGTCGTCGACACGCCCTTCGCGCCGCTGATAAAGCCACCGTCGATGATGGCGTCGCCCGTCAGCGTGACCGAGCCGTCCGCCGTGAACCCGCCGCCCACGTCGGTGGCGAGGATCTGTGCCCACGAGCTGCCGAAGAATGCCTTGAACCCGCGATCCTGGTTGATCGCCGAGTAATCGGTCACGCCGCGCGCGTACGTCACTGGCGCCGTCACGTGGATATCGCCTGCGGCGTAGACGTTGCCGCCGATGTTGCTGGCGCTCGTACCTGCCGTGATCGCGATGTTGCCGCCCGACTGGATCGTGCCGCCGTATGGCGTGACGTTGCTCGATGCGCTCGCGTGACAGACGATCCAGCAGCCGCGCGAATAGCTGGCCTGCCCGTCAAACACCGCCTCGTTGGTGAACGCGTCCTGCGCGGTGATCGAAATATCCGCGTCGTTTGACTGGATCAGGCCACCGCTATTGATGACGTTGCGTCCCGAGATGGTCACCGGGCCACCGGTCGACGCGATATACGCCAGCTGGCCGGGCTGACTCACCGCGCCGTAATCCACGTCGAAGCCGATGGTCGTGTGCGTGAAGAACAGGAAGCTGCCGCCGGTGGATGAGTAAGCAACCGGTGCACCGCCATTCGTGCCGCCGCCATGGTCGATGATGTTCTGCACGTCGCCCTGGGCCGCAAGGGTCACCGCGCCATTGGCGAGGATGCGTGCGTTCTCGTTGGTGATATCGCCCCGCGCGGTGAGTGTGGTCGAGCCGTTCGCCGCGAAGATAATGCCGAGGTTCGCGGGCTTTGAGCGGTTCGTGATACTGCCGGCCGCAGTCAGCGTTACGTCGCCGCCGCTGGGCGTTGTCCCGTCGGACGACACCGAGCCGGCCTGGATCAGGCTGCCGGTGTTCGACAGGTCGCCGCTGCTCGTGAGGTTCACCGAGCCGGTCTGCGCGGTGAGGACCGATGGGCCGGTTGCGTCGTCGGTCTGCGCGATGCCACTGGCGTTCACCGTCACGTCGTTGGCCGCCGTGATCTGCGCGCCCTGAAGCGACACCGCGCCGGGCGTCGTGATCTGCACGTCATGCGCCGCAGTCATCGTTCCGCCCGCGCTCCTGATATCGCCGTTTGCCGATACCACGACGTCGCCGGCGCTCGCATAAAGCGCGCCGAGGTTGCGCACGCCCGCGCCCCGGTCATTGACGATCAGCTGGATGCGGCCAGCGGTGAGGCTGCCCAGCGGCGAGAGATCCACGGCAAGGGCATTGCTCACGGTGCCGGACGAAATGGAACTGGCGAGCCAGTCGTGCGAGTTATCCGAAGGTGAAAAGCTGGTGTCCCAGGTAGTTGTGCTGTCGCCCGCAATCGCCCGGATGCCGCTGGTCGAACTGGTGAAGCTGTTCGTGACCGGCCCGTTGATCGCGAGCTGCTTGGCCACCAGATCGAGATTGATCAGCGTGCCGGTGAGACCGCCAGGGCCGATCGTGATCGTGCCCTGGCTGGTGGTCAGCACGACGTTGCGCTGGGTGTCGCCGGGCGCAAGCAGGATGTCGCTGAAGCTTACCTGTCCCGTCGAGAGCACGACATGGCCAGCGTTCACGAAGCTGCCGCCATCGACGGTGATGCCATTCGGGTTCGCAAGGATCACGTTCGCGCGCGGGCCAAGCACGTTGATTGCCCCCTGGATCACCGACGGGTTCGTGCTGGTGACCTGGTTGACGATCGTGCGGGCGTTGACGCCGGCGTTGTTCAGGTCCGCGCCCGCTGCCGAAACGTTGAACGAGCGGTACGTGTTGTTCGATACGCCGCCCACTGCCGGCGCGATGGCGACAGTCTGGTGGCCGTTCGCCGCCGTCGAGACGCCTGTTGTGGTTCCGCCGTCAGGAACAATGCCGGCAGCAAATACATTCCCACAAAAAACCGATAGAAACACTGTAACAATGCTCGTCGGTTTCCACGATATGGGTACTGCCGTTCTCACGGTTGCTTCTTTTAACATATGGACTACGAATTATAGAGGGAGGAGACCATTCTTCACGTTCGACGCGTTATGTCGTTATGTCGTGTTCCAGCCCAAGCCCCTGAGTGCCGAAATGTACGCTGGCGGCACCCAGCGAGAAACTGGTGAGTGCAGCACCGAATGCCAACCAGAAGTACGTGTTGACGTCGAACATCAGGAACGCATGCCGCAAGCTGAAAATGCCAAATGCAAAAAATACGTTGCCTGCATTAATCAACAAAACAGATATCGTTCGTCTATTCATATTTTTGGGCTGAAATACTTGTCTACTTATATCCCACATGCACGTGCGCACTGGATTCAGTAGTTGCGCATGGATCATGCGGGCAATGCGCGGGCAACTGCCCCGCCGTGATCCCGGTTCAATCCATCTGGCTGTGCAGGTGCCGCAACGAATACAAACTGGCACATCAGACAAAGCACGAAACCAAGCAATTGGGCCGTCCGCTTCGTAGAAAAAAAAGCGCTCTTTCCACGAACGCGTTGGGAATACTCCCCGACCCTTGCGATGTAGGTCGTGCCCCATACCGTACCCGGAACAGGCTCATTCATCGCTTCCCTGCTTCCCAAAATGAATCGCGCTAACAAGCCGGCTCCAAGAAATGCCGCCGCGACGTGCAGACCAATAACCAGATCTGGTTGCAAGACACCGTCATTATTTCTATAAATGACAAAATTAACGTAGGTGGACATTGCTGCTGCAACGAAACAGCATAGGACAGTAACTGCCCATGATTTTTTACTTTTTGTCATGAATTTATTCACATCCCCGCTCCAACACCCACATGAATAAGCCGGCTATCCCGCGCTGTTTGTGGCAACAAATCATCGCAATTTTAGTTCTGCATCACCTTTTCCAGCCAAGACTTTAGTGACGCAGCGCATCCAATCCTTCCAAACTGCCGGATCAGCTGTTTCACCATCGGCTAGATAGCTCATGCTGCCCAACAGCGAACCTAGCTCGTCTGACTTTGTCCGCTGATACAGCTCTACTAAAAACTCGTACATCGCTAGATACGCAAGTTCAGGCGTTAAATTTTCAGTGTTCATTGCTATTTCCCTTTCGACAATCCGGTAGCTGGGCTGAAGCTCCGTGGAGTTGTATTCAATCCGCCATTTTGCAGAACCCCGTTTCGTACACTTCCCCAAAGCTGGGTACCGTTTGGCTGCGTTTGAGCAAACCATTGATTACCAAACTGGTCCGTGCCCAAGCTATTCGCGGAGTTGTTGACCAGATTAACCAACGCTTGCTGATTCTGGGGAGTATCCGTCAGGTGTCCGGCGTCGTCACGGAAGATGTGAGACAGCTGAGATGCGTTGGTAGGCAAACTATTGTTTGTGGCTCCAGCCACCGCTCCAGCCACCGCTCCAGCCACCGTTCCCTTGCCAGCCACGGGCGCTTCCCCGGCCTGTTCTTCGTCGATCGCGCCACCGCTCGGAGGAACGATGGACAGCACATCCTTTTCGCCTTCATTCTGCGTGCCCGGTTTTGTGCCGCCAGCATCCGCGCCCGGGATATGGTGCAGCGTGTTATTCAGCGCCTCGTTTTCGGCCCACGTCGCCGCTGCCGTTGCATTCTGCCCCAGCAGCCCGGCGACGCTGCCGCCCGCGATCGATGCAAGCGCCGTGACTGCCGCCATCTGTCCGATATCCGGTGGCATGCCTGACGGATCCAATGCGCTCGCCACCGGTGGGCTGATCAGGGCGCTCATTGCCGCGCCGATGGCTCCCGATGCACAGCCGGTTCCCGTGGCCGCACTCGCCGCACAGCCGAGCACCGCATGACTTGCCACGCTCGCGGCCAGATCCGGATCGCTGCCCGTGACACCGAACTCATTGCCGATCGCATAGGCTCCAGCCGCCGCGACATCGGCGACGGCGCTGTTCCTCAGATTCGTCAGGAAGCTGCCGCCTTCGACCGCCGTCAGAACACCCGCCTTGATGGTCGCGTCCATGCCAAGCGCCAGCGCGGTACCACCCAGACTGCCGGCCGTCGAGCCCACCGCCTGCGGCACGATCGTGCCGCCCACGGTCTGCACGCCCGCGAGCGAGGCGAGGCTGGCCGGATTGTTCACCGCACCGTCGAGCCCCTGGAATCCGACATTGCCGTCGGCATAGGTAATGCCATTGGTCAGCCCGGCGGTGATTGCACCAACCAGCGCGCCGTCGAATGCCGACTGGAGACTGAACTGGCCGGTGCTGGCCTGTGACATGGCGCTGCCCGCGAATCCTGCCACGCCGGCCGAGATCATCGAGCCGCCTACCGTACCGGCCACGGCGGTGCCCGCCATCAGGGCCGTCGCCGCGCCCGCCGTCATGAACGACGTGATCGCCACCACGGCAAACATGCCAATCTGCTGGAACACACCCTCACTCTCGGCCAGCGACGTGAAGGTCGTCGTCAGGTTGTCCGAGACGCTGGTCTGCGTGAAGCTGCCGCCCAGTTGCGCCTTCAGCGCCGCCAGTTCCTGCTGGGTGCCGGCCGTGTCGACCGAGCCGTCGGCGTTGAGTATCTGCAACGCCCCGCCGATCTGGTTCAGGGCATCGACATTCATCTGGTAGCTGCCCGCCGACATGAAGCCGCCCGGCTGGACGAGCGTGCCGGTCGTCGTGAGCAGCCCCGCGATGTCCGACAGGAAGGTGTACTGCGTGCCGATATCCGTTGAGCGCTGTTCGTTGGTCAGCGACCCCGCGTTCACCGTCAGCGAATCCGTTGCCGTGATCGAACCGGTATTGAGAATCGAGCCGCCGTTCGTCGCAGTCAGCGATACGTCCTGTCCGCTGATCGTGCCGTCGTGCTGGACTACCGCATAGTTCTGCGGCAGATACACCTGCGGCATCAGCGCCGTTACTGTCGGGCACACGGCGTTGCCCGTTGCCGTGCAGCCTGGCTGGGGCACCGTTTCCTCGACGTACCACAGCATCGGCGCATCGAGCGCGGCGATCTGCGCGGGACTCAATGCGGTGCCCAGCGCGATGTTGTTCGCCTCCGCGTACTGGAGCGCATTGCCGTACAGGATCTGCTTTTCCTGATTCGCGACCGACGTCTGGTTCTGGTTGTCGAACGCCAGCCCGCTCACGAAACTCGCCTGACCGGTCTGCTGAAGCGCCGCCTGCTGCAGCAGCTGGTTTTCGGTGAACGGGTCGTAGTAGAACTGGGTGGTGTCGGGCTGGAGGCTGGCAGGCAGCGCGGCCAGCAACTGCTGCGGGCCGATATCGCCCATCACCAGCGAAGCCGGATTGTTGACCAGATAGGTCGGCGTCGAGGTCTGCCCGGCGATCGTGTGGACGCTGGCGCCCGATGGCGAGCCGGCCTGGCCCGCCGTGGGCGCTACGCTCTGCGAGCCGACCGGTGACCCCGCGCCGACTGTGGCGGTACCCGACACGCCAGCGGACTGCCCCTGCTGGCCGGTCACCTGTTGCGCGTTACCGAGCGCGCCGTTCGCGCCGGCCGGTATGCCCACCGGTCCGAGTGAGATCACCTGCTGCGAGCCCGTCGCCCGCGGCGTGTAGACCGCGGGTGACGTCAGGCCATTGACGATCGTCGCCCCGGTGAGCGCCACCTGCTGGCCCAGCACGTTACCCGAGTTCTGCAACTGACCGCCGGCGGTCACCGACAACGACGGCGCCTGGATCGTACCGGGCAGGCTCGCATAGGGCGTGGGCGGCTGGATGCCGTCGCCCGGGTTGTACGCGCTGCCAAAGAGCGCCGCGCAGTTCGCCGCGGTGCCGCAGCCGAAGTTACCCGGCGGCACCGACGAACCGATCACGCCGCCCCAGCGCGCATCGTGCCAGTAAGCGTTAAGTGTCTGGTCCTGGTTCGTGATCGTCGAGGCGGCCACGACCGACGCCTGGCTGCCGGCGGTGATCAGGCTACCGGTATTGACCACCGTCCCGGCATCGACCGACAGATTACGGTTCGCCGTAATGGTCGACGCATCGCCCGACTGGACGTCGACGAACGCGTCGCAGTAGTGCACGAATGCGCCGCTACAGCCGAACTGCGCGGTCTGACCGTAGTTCTGGTACACCTGCGCTGGCGCGGACAGCGTATTGGTGAGCGCGGCCGTGCTGATCGCGATGTCGCGCCCCGCCTGGATGTTGCCCGACGTGTTCGTGAGCGCAGATGACTGCGTGAGGTTCGTCTGCGGGTTCGCCGGATCGGTGTTATCGCGCGTGGTGCCCGCACCGCCGATCACGACGTCGCGCCCCGCGAGCAGGTTGCCGAAGGTGTTGTTCACGACTGGCGCGGCGATCACCAGATCCCGGCCCGCGAAGGCGGTGTTGTCCGTCTGGGTGTAGCTGTAGGTCTGCGTGCTGGTCTGGTCGCCGAAGATGTTCGCCGTGTCGTTGGTCGGGCCGAAGGTCGGCGTGTAGTAGCTGACGAGATACGCGGCCACCGCCGTGTTGGTCATCGCGTTCGTGAAATCCTGGCCCGGACGGTCGTACATGATCCCGTTGGGCCCCACATTGGTCCCGAAATAGCCGCACTGGGATGCCGTCACGCCGGCAGCGCAGCCGGTGGACGAGGTCAGGATGTCGGCGTGATAGCCCTGGTTGGTAAAGCTGCTGGCGGTGATGAGCAGATCCTGCCCGGCGTACAGGTTGCCGGCGTTCGTCAGACTTGCGCCGCTACCGGTGAGCGAGAGGTTGTTGCCCGCGACGATCTGCCCGGCGTTCTGGCTGGTGTAGGTCGTGAGCGTCGAGATCTGCAGTGTGGGCGCCGCGGTCGACGTGATGATGTTGGCCTGCCCGATGAACGGCGCGCCATAGCTGTTGCCAAGCGCATCGACGACATCGAGCCCCGCCACCAGCGTGCCTGCTGCATACGCCGCCTTCAGCTGCGTGAGGAAGCTCGCATACGAAGCGGCATCGATGCTGTCGGTGATCGTCGTGACAGTGGGGTCCCCGCCGTTATCGAGCGATGCGACGTTCAGCGTGACGTTGTTGCCCGCCGAAATCGTGCTGCCATGATTGTTCAACGCGCCCGTGGTGATCGACAGGTCGTGGCCGGCCGCGATGACGCCGGCCGCGCCCGTGGTGCTGACCGTCGTGGCGGTCTCGGTGACGGTGGGCAGCGCGATGCCGTTGAACGTGCCGCCGCTGAGATCCGCCGCGGGCTGGTCCGTCGCGCTGGTACTCGCGTCCAGCAGGTCCCCGACGCGGGCCGTGATGTTCGTCGTGAATGTCTGGGAGCCCGTGACACTACCGTCCGCGTACGATAACTCGGTCGTACTGAGGGTAAGCGCACCGATCGGCGCGGACAGCAGCGCGGACTCGAGACCGGCGGCGGCGATCATGGTGGTCGAGGTCGACGTGGTGGTGGTGTTCGCACCGGCCTGGCTGTTGTCGACATTGGCCGCGACGATCGCGATGTCGTTCTGCGCGGTGATCGTGCCGCCGACGTTGGTCAGATCGCCGGCGAGGTTCGCATTGAGGTCGCGGCCCGCCGCGGTCGTCGCCCCGCTGTTGTCGTAAGCCGTGCCATTCAGGTTCACGTCACGCACCGCGCTGACCGTACCGGCATTGGTCGTCACGCCGGTGAGGTTGACGTCCTCGTTGGCCTGGATGACACCGCCCGCCTGGTTGACGATGGTCCCGGACAGGTTGACGTCGTTGCCGGCAGAGATCGTGCCGCTATTAGTCAGCGTGCCGGTGCTCGACAGCGTGATGTCGCCCGTCTTGCTGATCGTGCCGCTGTTGCTGAAGCCCTGGGTCGTGCTGATCGACACGCTGTTGCCCGGCATGGCCCACACGCCGGTATTGGTCAGCTGCAACGCATTGATCGTCAGCGCATTGCCCAGATTGAGCGTACCGCTGGAGGCCGCCGACGGATCGAACGCCAGGTTGGGCAGGTTCAGCGTCAGGTCATGCTGCGCGAGGATCTGGCCGTTCGTGTTATCGAAACTGCCGTTGCCCCCGGAGACGTTCAGCGTGACGTCGCCCACAAGCGCGGCGGGATTGTTCACGTCGCCCGCAAAGACCAGTCCGTTGCCGTTGCTGAACGCGCCGGCGGTGAGCGTGAGCGCATCGGTGGCGAACAGGCCGCCCGAATTCGTCACGCTGTTCGCGACGTTCACGCTGTTCGTGACGCCGTAGATCGTGCCAGTGTTCGCCAGGTTCGCCGCGTTGAGGCCCATTGCCTGCAGCGACGAAAGGGCGCCCTGGTTCGTCACGTCCGACCCCGAGACCGTGAGATTGCCGGCCGCCATCTGCGTGCCAACGTTGGTCACCGTGCCGCCGGCGAGCGTCGCATCGCCCTGGTAGGCGGCGGTGCCGCCCGTGGTGAGGCTGTTGGTCCCGGTCGCGCGGTAGGCGCCGCCGACGTACGCGTTGGCGGTCGTGACGTTCGCCCCGCTCAGGGTCGCGTTGCCACCGACGCTGAACGCCGGTGCGCTCGCGCTGAACGCGGCATTAAGCTGTCCCGCCGACGTGTCGAGGTTATTCGTTGCGCTGGCGACCAGATTGCCGCCGACCGCGAGACCCTGAGTGGTGATGT
This sequence comes from Paraburkholderia sp. HC6.4b, assembly GCF_014200875.1. Taxonomy (NCBI): domain Bacteria; kingdom Pseudomonadati; phylum Pseudomonadota; class Betaproteobacteria; order Burkholderiales; family Burkholderiaceae; genus Paraburkholderia; species Paraburkholderia sp. HC6.4b. Next base: position 335,735 of record NZ_JACHDC010000002.1, on the reverse strand, counting down.
TCGCCGCGGTGAGCGTCGCATCCTGCGACACGGTCGTCTGACCGTTCAGCACCATCGTCTCGCCCGCGTTCAGCGTTGCGCTGCCCGCTGTCGAAAGGGGCCCATTCGCAGTGAGGTTGCCGCCCTGGGCATTCAGGCCCAGCGCGTTCGAACCCAGCCCCAAGGCGGTCACGCTACCGAGGGTCGCGACATCCGTGCCGGCGGTGACCTGCAGGTTGCCGCCGGTGAGCACGTCGGACGCGAGCGTCGCGCTGCCGCCGGTTGCCGTCAGGGTGGCGTTGCCCACGGCCGTGATCGCGCCGGTGGACAGGTTGCCGGCCGCGCTCGCGGCCAGATCGTTACCGGTCAGGATCGCGCCGGCGATCGCCAGATCGCGACCGGCCGTCAGCGACGCGTCGTTCGCCACGCTGATCGTGGTCCCCGACGCGCCATTGCCGGTCAGATCACGCCCCGCGCTGATCGTCGCATTGCCGGTACCGTCGACCTGGACGCCGCCGTCCAGCGTCACGTCGCGGGCGGCGGCGATCGCCGTGCTCTGGCCACTGTGCACGGTTCCGGAGACGATGGCGTCCTGGGCGGACACGATGGTGAGCGCACCCGGCGTCGAGAGGGTGCCGGCCACGGTCACGCTGCCCGCGCCAGAGCTGATCTGCGCATTGCCCTGGCTATATACCGAACCGCCCGAGCTCTCGCCAAGACTGACGCCCTGCAGGCCATTTGCGGTCAAGGTGCCCAGCGTCACGACATCGCCGGCGGTGGACAGCGTGCCGTCCGTGGCCGACAGGCTCATGTCGCCGATCGATGCGATGGTTCCCTGAATGGCGGCGTTGCCACCAGCGGTCATGGTGAGCGTTGAGCCGCCCGTGACGCTTCCGCCGATCGTGGCATCCTGCCCCGCCAGAATACTGATGGCGCCCGGTGCGGTGACGGCGCCGTCCAGCGTTGCGTTCTGAGCCGCGGCAATCGTGAGCGCGCCATTCGAGAGCACGTCGCCACCGACGGCAGCCGTGCCGCTGCCGGCGATCAGCGCGATATCGCCCACGCCCGACACAGCTCCGTTGACGGTCGCATTGCGTCCACCCGCCAGGACGACGGTGCTGCCTCCCTGTACGGCACCGTTGACCGTCAGGTCACGGCCCGCAGAGGCCCGGATCGTACCCGGCGCGGTGAGGGACGAACCGATGGTCAGATCGCCGCTGATGGCCTGCAGGGCAGCGCTCTGCGCGGACAGCGATCCGAGCGTCATCGAGCCGCCCGCGATCAGGTTCGCGCTGCCGTTGGCCGCGACCGACGCGGCCGACAGGTTACCGCCCGCAGTCAGTGCGACATCCTGGCCCGCCGACACCGGACCACTCGCATCGATGTCGCCGTTCGCGTTGATCGTGAAGTTCTGGTTAGCCAGACCGGTGCCGTAAACGGTCGTGGTTCCCGCGCTAGTGAGCGTGACGTTCTGGTTCGCGAACGTGTTGCCGGCGGTGATATCGCCATTGGCGGTTACGACCACATCGCCAGCAGTAGCAGCCAGCGGCCCGAGGCTCCTCACGCCGAGCCCGGCCGGCGTAGCCACAAAATAGATCTGCCCCGCAGTGACCGGCGCGAAGCTGGCCGCGTCGATCGCATACCCGTTGGGGGTAGCAATCGCGGCAATGGTGTTCGGCGTACCGTTCGCGCTGGTGGCCCACGTGGTGCCGCCTGCGTCGGCGGCAGTGGGCGTGACCAGCTGGTTGCCGGCGATGGCATTGACGCGCTGGCTCGCATAGATAGGAGCATTGATCGCAATGACCTGTGCGATCACGTCCAGGTTACCAACGGTGCCCTCGATACCTGCGCCCGGTGTGCCGTTGTTGCCCGGTGGCCCGTTGATCTGGATGTCCCCCGAGGACACGGAAAACGCCACGGCGCCGGCATTGGCGAAACTGGTCGCGGTGCCGCCGACGCCGGTGAGGAACTGTGGCGTACCGGTGGTGAGCGTCAGATTGGTGACATTGGTCACGCTGAGCCCGTTCACGGTCACCCCGTTGGGATTGCTCAGGATGAATTGTGCGGGACTCCCGAAAATTTCCAGCGGGCCGGCGAGCGTACTTCGGTACGCCGCGCCGATTGAGGTCACCTGCGCGAGGATCACCGAGGCGGCGCGGCCCGCGAGGTTAGGATTCGCACCGAGCGTGCCGCCGAGCAGGGGCGTGCCGGCAACAAGGCTGTTGTTGAACACGAGGCCTGAGGCGGGCACGTCCAGCGACTGGAAGCTGTTCACGCTCAGACCGCTAGAATTCGGTGCCGCCACGTTCACTGCCTGGATTCCAGTGCTGGTCTGCGTCACGGTCGGCTGGAACTGGATCGGCGCGTGCGGGTCGACGATGAGCGCGGCATTGGCCGTCGCGTCGGCAAGAAACACCGCTGGCGCGATGTACATCACCATCGCCATCAGCACCGCCGTCGCGCGCATCCAGAAGGGCCGCGCAAGTCGATCGGTCAGGGACGAACTCAAAAAGCGGCGTTGATCAGGTGCGGGCAGCCGCGCCGCATCGCGCTGGGCAGCCTCGACCCAGATTTTGTTTCCCGTGCGCATGGTCGTTGGTACGTTCTTGTGTGGGACCACCGGGCTCCAGCTTCATTTGGAGCACATCACTATCTTTCGGAGGCTCAAAGTATCACCGATGGGACAGCAAATTCCGTCACTTGATAATTGTTGACAAAAATTGTTGTGATCCGGCGACGTCAGGCAAACAATTCGCTGTGTCTGATTGATATCGCCGAGCCATTCATGCCTGACGATACGTTTCATGGTCACATTTTTTCTCGCGTCTAAAACATGTAGTCCTTATCAATCTGAATGAAGATGTCGAATGAATCTGCACTGCGATTCCGCCCCTAGTGGATGGCGTCAGTGAAAGGCGCGTCTGTGCAAGCAGACGTGCGGGTTCTACGGTTTCAGGCTCTCGATATACAGAGAAAATTGACGGTGTGGCGGGCGGGCTGACGTCCGAAAATTTATACAGTTCTGTCGAACAACATTAAACCGGAGTTCTCTTCTTTTTTGAGATCGTCGGCGGAATCTGTGGGTGAATTAGTGTGCGCGGCTAGCCAAGTGAAGCCCGATTCAGATACTGATAGAGCTTGCGACACGTTGCATCAAAGGAATTTTGTGCGGGCTCGGAGATCGCTGGCCAGATGAGGGGGCCGCCGTCTTCCTCGATGAGTTTGTCCAGGAGGGTTGCCACGGGGAGAGTAAGGAGATTGGGATCTTCATGGCAGCGTCGGATTATTTCGCCGCCGAGCATCCAAATGTGATCGCGGTGCCGAAGCAATGTGTTGCGTGCGTATCCCAAGGTTAGGAGATGCTCAAGGAAAGGTGTGAGTATTGCCACGATTGCCTGTCCAGTCGGAATATCTTCGTCGTCGACTCGCCACGACGCAGGCCAGTTATGCAGATCAGGGACGAACTGCGCAAGCGCTTGCTGTTCGGGGACAATGGCGGCTTTGTCCTTGCCGGTTCTGGACTTGCTAACCATGTTGCTGACCCGTCTGCTTAACGCCTGTCATCATTTTCCCGGCTTTGTATATGAAGGGGCGCGGCTGTGCGAGGCAACTCAATCCATCGAGATCGACGTTCGGCCGCGCAAGGGTTCGAAGCCAATTTGCTCATGCTGCAACCAGCCTGCGCGGGGTTACGACTCGCTCACACAGCGCCGCTTCGAGTTTATCCCCGTCTGGGGCTTTGCCGTGTTTCTGCTCTATACCATGCGACGCGTCGATTGTCGTGCCTGTGGCGTGAAGGTCGAAGCGCTGCCGTGGGCCAACGGCAAGCACACGCTCACCCGCGCTTACATGATCTTCCTTGGCGCAATGGGCGCGTAAGCTGTCCTGGAAAGAAACAGCACTGAACTTCCGAACCAGTTGGGAGAAGGTCTTCAACGCAGTGGAATGGGTCGTCGACTGGGGGCTGAGCCATCGCGAGCTCGGCACGATCCGCGCTTTCGGCGTGGACGAGATCCAGTATGGCTGCGGACACCAATACCTCACGCTCGTCTACCAGATCGAGGCCGGCTATACGCGACTGCTGTGGGTCGGACAAGAGCGCACGAAAGAGAGTTTCGCGAAGTTCTTTGCCATGATCGGAAAGCCGCTATGTGAGAAGGTTGAATTCGTGTGCTCGGACATGGGGCAACCCTACCTGGAGATGATCGCGCGTCATTGCCCGAACGCCCTGAATATCCTCGACCGCTTTCATATCGTCGCCAAGATGAACAAGGCCATCGACGAAGTTCGTGCCGACAAGGCCCGGCGCATGACTCGCGACGGCTATGAGCCGGTGCTCAAGAAATCCCGCTGGTGCCTGCTCAAGCGGCGCGAGAATCTCACCGGCAAGCAACGCGTTCGCCTGCGTGATTTGCTTCGGTACAACCTGCGCAGCGTGCGCGCCTATCTGCTCAAAGAAGAGTTCCAGCAACTCTGGGATTACATCTCGCCCGTGTGGGCCGGCAAATTCCTCGACCAGTGGTGCACTCAGGTAATTCGCTCACGTATCGAGCCGATGAAGAAGTTCGCTCGGACGGTGCGTACACACCGAGAGCTGATCCTCAACTACTTCCGTGCACGAAAACAGTTCTCCAGCGGTGTCATCGAGGGGCTGAACAACAAAGCCAAAGTCACCATGAGAAAAGCGTACGGCTTCCGAACCTTCAGAGCCACGGAAATCGCGCTCTATCATGCACTTGGCAAGCTCCCCGAGCCTCCATCCACCCACACTTTTTACTGACCAACCCGAATTCAAGGGTGGCCAACTGTCCGTGATCGCGCTGCCGGTGTTTTCGCATTCGATCCTGCCGGGCGCCGTCAAACGCTATCACGATGTGCAGCCGGGCGTCAGCGTATCGATCGCGACGCAGGAGTCGCCGTTTCTCGAAGAATGGCTGAGCGCGCAGCGCTACGACCTCGGCCTCACCGAGCACGACGCGCCGCCGCCCGGCACGCGGCTCACGCCGCTCATCGCCGTCGATGAAGTGTGTGTGCTGCCCGACGCTCACCCGCTGCTCGCGAAACGCGTGATCGCATTGAAAGATTTCGCCGATCAGGCGTTCATCAGCCTGTCCGCGAACGATCCATACCGGCTGCAAATCGACGAAGCGTTCGCGCGAGCCGGCATCGCGCGCCGCCTGCTGATCGAAACGCCGACCGCGGTGTCCGTGTGCAGCTTCGTGCGGCAAGGGCTCGGCATTGCGATCGTCAATCCGCTGACCGCGCTCGATTTCGCGGGCCACAATCTGCATATCCGGGCGCTCGCGTCGTCGCTGCCGTTTCGCGTCAGCGTGATCCGTCCCGAGCACCGGCCCGCGCATCCGCTCGCGGACGCGTTCGTCGGCGCGCTGCAAAGCGAAGCCGCCGCGCTGCGGCTACAATTGAAGCGCCACACCAGCCCCAAGCGGTCATCGCATTCATAGCAGTCACGGCGGCGTCCCCGCTTCATCGCCGGGCGAATCCGCGCAGCGCCACGCGCGTTCGCGCGGGGCCACCGCCCGAACCGTTCGCCGCGCGAACCGGGCACGCTTCGAGCTGACATCACCCGCATACCGATTACCGACGCGCCGCGCGTCTGCGCCGCATCGGGGCGCCGTTGTTAGCGCCGTTTTCCAGTCTTCACGTCATAGACCCTCAACAGGAGTGTTCCAAATGATGAATCGAGACAATCCCGTCTGGCTGATCACAGGCTGTTCCACCGGCTTCGGCCGCGAGCTCGCGAAGCTCGTGCTCGAACGCGGCTGGCGCGCGGTCGTCACCGCGCGCGATGCATCGAAAGTGAAGGACATCGCAGAGGGGCACGGCGAGCGCGCGCTGGTGCTGCCGCTCGACGTGACCAATCGCGCGCAGATAGAAACCGTGGTCGCGCAGGCGAAGCGCCATTTCGGCCGCGTCGACGCGCTCGTCAACAACGCGGGCTACGGTTATCTGGCCGCGATCGAGGAAGGCGAGGACAGCGAAGTCCGCGCGATGTTCGAGACCAACGTGTTCGGCCTCGTCGACATCACGAAGGCCGTGCTGCCGATCATGCGTGAGCAGCGCAGCGGTTTGATCGTCAACGTGTCGTCGATTGGCGGGATTGCGAGTTTCGCGGCGACCGGCTACTACCATGCGACGAAGTACGCAGTGGAAGGGCTGTCGGAATCGCTCGCGCTGGAAGTGAAACCACTCGGCATCGGCGTGCTGATCGTCGAGCCTGGGCCGTTTCGCACCAACTGGGCGGGTCCGTCGATCAAGCAGTCGGCAACGTTGATCGACGACTATGCGTCGACCGCCGGCGAGCGCCGCAAACAGACCGAAGCGCGCAGCGGCAAGCAGGCCGGCGACCCGGTGCGAGCCGCGCAGGCGATCATCAATGCGGCGTTGTCGGACGCGCCGCCGCTGCGTCTGCTGCTCGGCAAGACCGCGCTCGATCTCGCGTACAGGAAGCTCGACTTTCTGCGCGGCGATTTCGACACCTGGCGAGCGACGAGCGAAGGGGCGGATTATCCGGAAGGGACGGTGTAGAGCGGGTTTATCAGGCGAGCCTCGGCCCGCCGCTTAAAACTCCACCAGCGCAAAATCTTCCTTGCCCACATCGCACAGCGGGCAGCGCCAGTCGGCCGGCACATCGGCCCAGCGCGTGCCCGGCGCGATGCCCTCTTCCGGCACGCCGGCGGCTTCGTCGTAGACCCAGCCGCAGATCACGCAGACCCATTGCTTGAAGTCGTCGGCTGTGGCGACGTTCGCGGCCGACCGCGCATCGGGCGTACCGGTCGCAGCGGCATCCGCCGCGCACGTGCGCGCCGTCGCATCGAGGCTCACGACGAGCGGCGCGACCGTGCCGCTACCGGTTCCCGCGAGCCGCGCCTTCAGGCTGTCGAGCAGGCGCTGCGCTTCGTCGCGGGTCAGATCGATCCAGTACGGATCGCCGGCGCCGTCGTTGAGCCGCTCGGGGGAAAACTGGATTTCTACGGCTACGCCCTTCTTGTACATGGCAATCAAAAATCTCGAGAAAGCCGGCGACGCGCGCCGGCACAAGGCCGCCCGCGCGACGCGGGCGCTGCTTCAGTGCGCGTGGACCAGCAGATTCAGCGCGATCGAGGCGATCAGGCCAGCGGCGCCGATCAGGCCAAGCAACTGCAGCAGAGTGAGGGATTTACGCGAATTGGTGGGGGTTTGTTGCGAGGTCACGAGCGAGTCTTGAAGTTCGGAAAAAGCGCAATGGTACACGGGTGCGGACGCGACGAATGTCGATTGGCGCAAACTCGCGCGCAATCAAAGTACCGGGCGATATTATCGCCGCTCGCGCGCCGCGCATTGTCTACCGTGGGGAGATGGATTAATTCCAGGCGAGGGGGAAAGCCGTGGCGGGACGGGGTGCGCGGCGCCGGTGAACACACCCGCGCCGCGCCGCGCTCAGGTCTTGGCGAGCGGATCGCCGTGACGCGAATCCCAGAAACGGATCACCGCCGTATCGCCGGTGCCCGCGCCGACCACCTGGTCCGGCGCGCCGCACTCGCGCAGCAGCGCGCGCAAGTCGTTGATGACCGGGAACACCTCGTGATTCCAGTCCGCTCCCTGCGAATCGTGGGCGCGCTGCTCCGCCTCGACGATCTCGCGATCCTCCTTGAAAATGCGCTCGGTGAACCACACCAGCAGCGGCCATGCGAGATTCATCACACCCGGAATGCCGGGCTTGCGGATCGACAGCAGCCCGAACGTTCGGTTGGTGCGCTGCTCGCGGTCGAGCGGCACATAGACGATCCACAGGTCCATCACCAGCGTCTGCTCGTCGTTGCGGATTTGCAGCGTCTGGAACGGGTATTCGGTGCGGATCGTCATGACGTCTTTGTCGCCGGAGCCACCGGTCTTGCGCCTCTCGCCGAACACCATCGCCTCGCCTAGCGGCTGCTGCCCCTCCATGCGCGCAAACGTGTAGTCGACCTCGACCCAGCCCTCACCGCGCCGCCGCCCGAGCGAACGCGCGCGCATGCGCCCCATCTGGCGGCGATGCAGGAACTGATGATTCATGTCCATCAGGTTCTCGTGCATGAACGAATAATGACACTTGACCGGACGGCCGAAACGACGCGTCTTGTACTTCGGGTCGGACACCGAGCGAAAGCCCGGCAACGGCCGCTCCTCCGCGAGCGCGGCGTCGCCGGGAAACACGAAGATCAGTCCCTCCACTTCCTGACACGGATACGAGCGCACACCGTTCGGTAGACGCTCGCGGCCGAGGTACGGCACGTCGATGCACTTGCCCGAGCAGTCGTAGGTCCAGCCGTGATAGCCGCAGCGAATCGATTCGCCGTCGACCACGCCCTGATGCAGCGGCACCTGCCGATGCGCGCAGCGATCTTCCAGCGCGAACACTTTGCCGCTCCCGGTGCGCGCGAGCACGATCGGATCGCCGGCGAAGGTCACGCCGAGCGTCTTGCCGCGCTTCACTTCATGCGACCACGCGAGTGGGTACCAGTAATCCGGATGAATGGCGACGCGGCGCAGATCGCGCACCGGCGCCTCGTGAGTGGCTTGAGCAGGCGCGGCAGCCAGCGTTGCGCCTGCGGATTCCTGGTCCTGTTCGAGCGGGGGAACTGCATGCATAGGTCAAGCCTCCGTGCACCAGCGGATGGAAGGTTGCCGCGCTGCATGGCAGTGCGGCATCTTCATCAGTCTACTTGATGCAGCCGTCGCATGGCACTTTCGCCGGCATGCGCGATGCATCGCAGCACACATTGCGCGGCAGCGCGCATCAGGATGAACGAGCTACCTTTACCACACCCGCCCTACAGAAACATTGACCTGCACTTCGAGCTGCTCAATCCTCGTCGACCGCGACGAGCCCGGAGCGCCGTTGCACGCCCCACGCGCGGCCGCCGCGCAGAAAATGCAGCCAGCCGAGCGCGGCGCCCAGATGACGCGCGAGCTGGAACGAGAACGGCTCCGCAACGGCCGCGAGCATCGCCATGCCGAGACTGTTGCCACTGCGCTCGCCGGTCCAGCGCCGGTAGAGATGGATGCTCCACAGGTAAAACGCCAGATCGATCGCCGTTTTCAGGCCGATCACGCTGAAGATCGACACGACGATCGCCCCGTGTCCGCCGAACAGAAAACCGAGTAGCAATGCGAATGCCGTGAGGCCGTAGATCGGCTGCATCGTGTCGACCGCCTTGACCGGCAGCATCAGCATGCCGAGCGTGCCGTAGCGCGGATTGCCGGTCATGTCGCGGTTCCAGTACTGCGTCTGCAGGAAGCCCGCGAACCAGCGGCGGCGCTGGCGCAGAAAGCTTGCGAGGGTGTCGGGCGCATCGGTGCGCGCATGCGCTTCGCCGACCACGCGCACGTCCCAGCCGAGCTCGTGATCCACCGAATAGCGGCGCAGCCGGTGAATCAGTTCGTAATCCTCGACCAGACACTGCGGATCGAAGCCGCCGACCGCGACGAGCGCATCGCGCCGGAACGACGCGAATGCGCCCGAGATCAGCAGCAGGCTGTCCGCGCGCATCCACGCGAAACGCGCGATGAAGTTGCGCATGTACTCGTAGGTCTGGAACCACTGGAACACGCGGCCCGACAGCGACTTGCCACAGACCGGCACGAGAATGCCCGCTGCCGCGACGAGCGACGGCTCGCTCGCGAACGCGGCGCGCATCGCGTAGGTGGCGTCGTCGTCGAGCAGCGTGTCGGCGTCGACGGTCATCACGGTGTCGGTCGTCATCACGGTGATCGCGGCGTTCAGCGCGCGGGCCTTGCCGCCGTGCGGCACGCGCAGCCAGAACAGGTTCGGATGCAGCGAGCTCGGCGCGCTCAGCACGCCATCGGCCGCGGGCGTGAGGCCGAAGCGTTGCGTGAGCAGCTCGGCGGTGGCGTCGGTGGAGCCGTCGTCGGCGATCACGATCTGCGCGGGGCCGTGCGTTTGCCGCAGCAGCGCGGCGAGCGTGACCGGCAACACGGCCGCCTCGTTACGCGACGCGACGATGACACCCATGCCCGGCAACTCGCGCCGTTCGTGGTCGGCTTCGAGCGGCGCCGCGCGGCGCGTGAGCGGCAACGACTTCCACGTGACGAACGCGAGCAGCAACGTGTCGTATGCGACATACGCAATACCGGTCGACCACGCGAGCGCGCCACGCAGAAAGAATGCTCGCGCGAACAGCAGTGCCCACAGCACGACGACGCTGGAATGGATCAGCGTGCTCGATAGCGTCGCGCGACGCGGCAGAATGCGCGGCGACGCGACAGCGAGTGCCTGTTCTAGGGTCTTCTTCAAGGTGAGTGTTTCAGGGTGAGTGTTTCAGGTTCAGCTGGGTTGCGGTTAGTTGGCGAAGCTGTGTTCGCGCGCCATCAAAAACACGCCGCGACTTCACGGCGTCATGCGCTTCAATACCGATTTGCGATCGAGCCACTCATGCTTGAGCGCGGCGCCGATGTGCATCGCCAGCAACGCATAGAGCGCATAACCGAGCCACGCATGCAGCGCGCCGAAGCGATCGTGCAACGTCTCTTTCAGTGTCGGGTCGAGATGCATCACATAGCCGAAGCGCGGCCATTGGAACAGGCCGAACCACTGCATCGGATGCGTGGCCGCGTCTTTCCACGCGGAATCGTGCAGCCAGCCGGACAGCGGCAACGCAATCATCAGCAAATACAGCGCGAAGTGCGCGAGGTGCGCGGCAATCTTTTCCCACGACGGAAACTCGCGCGGCAACGGCGGCGGCTTGTGCGACACGCGCCACAGGATGCGCAGCAGCGCGAGCCCGAGCACCGTGATGCCGATCGATTTGTGCGTGTCGATCACCGGACGCACCCAGTCGTCGGGCAGCGAATCGGCGGACAGAGCGAGCACGACATTGACGCACATCAGCAACGCGATCAGCCAGTGCAGCGTCATCGCGGTGCGCGTATAGCGCGGCGGGCGAGAGGCATCGGTCGAATCGGTCAGGGAATTCACTTGGGTGTTCATGGGGGTTCCGTTCGCGAGGGCGATGAATGCCGCGAAAGCTGTTTGAAAATCGACGCTACCGGTATCAGGCAAACGCCCAAGTGTGCCGTTTTATTCCGCAAAGCGCTTAACCTGCGTGTTTCAGTTTGTTTCGGGCTTCGGATGCACGACCCGCGCGCAAATCGCACTCGCATGGCTGCTTTTTAGCTGGTGTTTTGGCCCATGTTCTGGCTGGCGTCCCGCAGATCAGCGCGGGACTCGCGGCAGCATCGAGTTCACCTTGCGCTTGCGCGCGTTCGAGCCGTCGCTCGAACGCGGTGTCGAACGTGACCAGGCCAGGCGCGATGTAGCGATCAAGCGTGTCCGATTTCTATCCGATCAATTCGCCAGCGCCCTTTTGAGCGCCTTCTGGTCACGTTCGAGCTGCATTCTCATGTGCCGCATGAACTGCCTCGCGGTTTCCGTGAGTGGGGTACCAGGGCGAAACACCAGCACTCCTGTGAACATTACCTCGATGTCGATCGGCTTCACGACGAGTCCCCGCTCTGCGAAGTCCAACGTCACGAGCGGATGAGCGATTCCTATACCGACTCCCGCGAGCGCCAGTTCGCAGATCGTGTGCGAATACGGCGTCTCGACGACCGGTTTGAGACGGATTTCGCGTGCCGTGAGTTGCGTTTCCAGGCGTAGCCTGGTGCTGTCTTCGGGATTCAGCGCGATGAAAGGAAATTCAGGCAGGTCCGCAACAGCAATGACAGGACGCGTGGCCAAAGGATGATGCGAATTCATCACTGCGACAGCCCGCATACGCGCGAACACCGAGTGTTCGAGGCCGGCCATCGACATCTCGTCGGACATCAGGCCGAAATCCACCTGTCCAGCCGAGACCTTCTCATGCACTTCGCGCGAACTCATCACCTGCAGCGAAATTTGCACGTTTCTGGACGGGGCATCGAACGCCGCAATGACACGTGGCAGAAAGCCGGTGCCCAGTGCCGGCAGAGAGGCGATCGCCATGCGGCCCAATCCGTAGGACCGCAAACTACGGATTCGATGCTCGATGACCTCGAATCCGCGAAAGTACTGGTCAACCTCACGCATCAGGGCGACGGCTTCCTGGGTGGGAACGAGCCGGCTGCGTATCCGCTCGAACAGGCTGAAGTCCGCCATGGTTTCCAGACGCCTGATGGCCTGACTGACAGCCGGTTGCGAAATGCCGAGCAGGGCCGCCGCCTTGCTCGTGCTTCCTGCGTTCATGACCGCCCTGAACACTTCGATATCCCTGATCCGCATAACCTACACTTATTGAGCTAATTATTTCCGATGTTGATGCAATCCCGGGTAAAAGTAAACTTCGATCATCAATCCACCTTGAGGCATCGCCGGGAGCAAGATGACAAGCAATCCCCAGAAAGCGCCGCAGCCGTTCCGCAGCCTGTCCCCATCCGTCATGCGGGCATCGACAGTTGTATTCGATTCTCTGGCCGAGTTTTCGCGCCGCAAGGAGCGGCAACCGGACGGTTACAGCTATGGCATCACCGGAACGCCAACGGCTCGTGAACTGGAACACCGCATCGCCGAGCTCGAAGGTGGCGCGCATTGCGTGGTGACGCCTTCCGGTCAATCCGCGCTGATGACGACCGTGATGGGCTTCGTGCGCGGCGGCGATCATCTGCTGGTGTCCGCTGCCTGCTACGGCGCGCTCAAGACATTCGCGCATAAGTGGCTGGCGCACTTCGACGTCGAGGTCGAACTGTATCCGCCGGCAATCGGGGCTGCGATTCAAAAGTACATCAAGCCCAACACCCGCATGATCTGCATGGAGTCGCCGGGGACGGTGACGATGGAGATGCCCGACATTCCAGCGATCGTCGAAGTCGCGAAACGTCACGGCGTATTGACGATGATGGACAACACCTGGGCAAGCCCGCTCGCTTTCAAACCGCTCGAACATGGTGTGGATTTCAGCGTCGAAGCCGCGACGAAATTTTTTGGTGGTCATTCGGATCTACTGGCGGGCTGCATCAGCATGAACGACGCGGATTACTACGCGACCTTGCGCGAGACGCAGAGCGTTCTCGGCCAGCAGACCAGCCCTGATGACTGCTTCCTCGTCATGCGCGGCCTGCAAACCCTGAAGGTCCGCTTCGCTGCCCAGAGCGCCTCAACGCTGCAGATTGCGAGGGAACTCGAACGTCACCCGGAAGTGAGCAAGGTGCTGTTCCCGGCACTGCCGTCCGATGCCGGTCATGCCATCTGGAAGCGGGATTTTGCGAGCAGCGGGTGTCTCTTCTCCCTGATCCTCCAGCCCGCGGCGGAGGACGCGTTCAACGCATTCTTCGATACGCTCCAGTATTTCCCCATCGGGGCGAGCTGGGGAGGCGTGCATAGCCTCGCTGCCTACTACCCGGCCTCGTTGCAGGCCGAGCGTGCGTTCCCGCTTACCGACCAGCCTATCGTGCGCCTTTCGATCGGGTTGGAGGACCCGGCGATGCTGCTTGCGGATCTGAATGCCGGTCTTGACGCATTCGGACGCGCCCGGGCAACCGCTGCGTAGATTTTTTAATTCAACTTACCTGGATGAGTGAGTACGAGATGAAATCAATCAAGAGATGGAGACGCTTTGTCACGGTAGCGAGTTTCATGACGCTTTCCGCGGCATTCAGTTCACCCGCTACTGTGCAGGCAGCGGATCTTCTCGCGCAGGTGAAGGCGAATGGCACATTGCGCGTGGCCAACACCCAGAGTAGTCCCCCATGGAGCATGCTTGACGAAAACAATCAACCTGTCGGCTACGACGTTGCAATTGCAAAGGAAGTCGGCAAGCGCATTGGCGTGCCGAACGTAGTATTCGTCGCCGATTCGTTCAAGAACTTCGTGGAAGGGTTGAAGACGGGCAAGTACGACCTCGTGATGAACGATCTCACACCTACACCTGAACGGCAACAACAGGTTGATTTCGGCGATCCATACGGCGTGGAGGATTTCCGCATTTTCGTACCCGCCGGCAATACAGACATCAAGGGCAAGGAAACCCTTAAAGGCAAGCGAGTGGGAGTGGTCACTGGCTCGAGCAATGAAACATGGGCACGAGCACACCTGCATGACTCCGACATTCGTGCGTACGATAACGGGGGACTCGTCTTCAGCGATCTGGGCAATGGACGTATCGACGCGGTCATCATCTCGCACTTCGGCGGCATGAAGTACGCCAACGTCAACCATTTACCGGTCAAGGAAGTGGGCGAACCCTTGATCTACCAGCTATCAGCGCCGGCTTTGCAGAAAGGCCAACCGGCCCTGCTCGCAGCGGTCGATAAGGCGATTGCAGACATGATGGCTGACGGGACGATCGAGGCCATTGCCAGGAAGTGGGTCGGGCGGGATTACGATATGCCCGGCACGATCACCAAAGCGAAGGCACACAAGGAGTAGTCATGCTCGAGCTTTTCATGCGCTCGCTTCCGCTGTTAAAGAGTGCGGTGCTGATGACACTCTTTCTCGGTTTGTTGTCGTTTGTGCTCGGTTCGACGCTAGGGTTGCTGGTCGCCTTGGCTCGTATCTCCAGCATAGGTGCGCTACGCGCCTTCGCATTCGCATATGTATCCATCTTCCGTGGCACGCCGCTGCTCGTGCAGATACTGCTGATCTATTTCGGTTTGCCCCGGTACGGTCTGACACTTGACCCGGTTCCCGCCGCGCTCCTCGCGCTCACGCTGTTTTCGGCCGCGTATCTGAGCGAGAACTTCCGTTCCGGCATCAACGCGGTGGACAAGGGCCAGTGGGAAGCTGCGATGTCGCTGGGCATGGGTTACTGGAAAGCCATGTCGCGGGTTATTCTTCCCCAAGGACTACGCATCGCCATTCCGCCTGTCGGCAGCCGCATGATTGCACTCATCAAAGATACATCCCTCGCTTCGACAATTACGGTGGTAGAACTGACCCGCGTCGCCGACCAGGTCGGCGCCTCCACCTTCCGCTACATGGAAATGTTCCTGATGGTCGGCCTGATCTACTGGGGCATCAACCAGATTCTCACGATAGTCCAGACCGTCCTCGAGAATCGCATTTCGAGGCGTTTTGTATGAATACTGATATCAGGACGATTGAAGTCCGTGGACTTTCGAAGGCATTTGGCGACAACCAGGTCTTGCGCGGCGTCGATTTCAGCGTATCGAAAGGCGAGGTTGTCGTTGTAATGGGTCCCTCCGGGTCGGGCAAGACCACGCTGCTGCGCTCGCTGAACTTCCTCGAGGTACCGGATGCCGGCAGCGTGACAGTATGCGGCATTGATGTCGAATGCAACGGTTTGTCAAAACCGTCACGCCAGAATCAGAAGAAGATCCGCGCGATCCGCCAGCGCACCGCGATGGTGTTCCAGTCGTTCAACCTCTTTCCGCACAGGACAGCACTGGAAAATGTGATGGAAGGTCCGGTCAGCGTCAAGGGTGTCCCTCGTGCGCAAGCGTCGGAGCGCGCAATTCACCTGCTGACACAGGTTGGCCTGGCCGCAAAAGCCAACGAATATCCGGCACGGCTGTCCGGCGGTCAGAAGCAGCGCGTAGCGATCGCGCGGGCGCTCGCGATGGATCCAGAGGTCATCTTCTTCGACGAGCCCACGTCTGCTCTCGATCCAGCGCTGCGGGAGGATGTCCTGACCGTCATGCGCGACGTTGCCAAAGCGGGCATGACGATGCTGATCGTCACGCACGAAGTGCGGTTTGCGCGAGATGTAGCGGATCGGGTTGTTTTTATGGACGGCGGCGTGGTTGCCGAAGACACGACACCGCAAGCCTTCTTTGGTGAAGGCAGCAGTCCACGGGTAAGGCAGTTTCTGCATCTGATCGAGACCTGAGTATTGAGCACGCCGCGACACCGCCTTGAATCACGCGTAGGGCTTCCGTTGCAAAAGCGTTGGCGGAAGAGCTCGTGCTTTATCGCGAGGAGCAGGAGAGGCGGAAAGCGTCGGCGACGTAACACAGCCCGCTAGCTGAACCGCAAACTCCGCAATACGTCGAGCACATACTGAGTCGGACGCTCCACGGTACCCGCGCGAAAGGCCAGGCCCAGCTGTCGCCATAACGCAGGGCGCAGCGCACGTGTGACGATGCGCGCGTCGGCCGACGAGCGGCTCGGTTCCTGCGGCAGCAGCGCGGCGCCGTATCCCGCTGCGACGAGACTCTTGATCGCATCCGAGTAGTTGAGCTGGATGCGCGGCGTGGGGTGCTGCCCCGCCGCGCTGAACCATTCCGTCGTCAAACGCGAAAGCCGCGTGGTCGCGTCGTTCAGAATCAGCGGCTTCGCGGCGATCCATTGCGGCGTGATGCGAGCTGGACACGTCCACCCCGCCGGCATGAACGCGACCACCGGATCGCGGCGCCATGTTTCGATCGATAGCCCTCGTAGCGGCGCTTGCGGCAGCGCCACGATGCCCACGTCGAGCGACTCCTGGGCGAGTCGCGTCAGCGTTTCCTGCGAAGTCAGCACGGCGATTTGCACATCGATGCCGGGATGCCCGGCGGCCAGTCGTTCCAACGCCTGCGGCAGCAGATTCGCGATGGCCGCGGTGGAAGCGGCGAGCCGAACCCGTCCGCCGAGCCCTTCCACCTGTCGCCGCACGTCCTCCAGTGCCTGCTCGGCATTGGCCAGCATCTGACGCGCATAGGCCACCAGCGTCTCGCCGATCGCCGAGGCCCGCACCTGACCGCGTTTGCGCGACAACAGCGGCGCGCCGACGCGGCTTTCGAGATCCGCGATATGCAGACTGACCGTGGGCGGTGCGAGATGCAGAACGCGAGCGGCCTCGGCGAAAGAGCCGAGGTCGGCGACGACGACAAGGGTGCGCAGGCGGTCGAGACTGATTTCTCTCATCGGAATGGGAATCGGAATGGCATTGGTCAGAAAAGCTGAATCACGCGGTCAGTAAACTCAACTTTTCCAATCTTACGTGCAGATGGAAGATGGTGGCGCTGGTTTTTTCAACGCTCACCATCGGGGCCATTGGCATGAACTCACCTTCAACCAGAAGTTGCGAGCCGCAGGAGGCTTCGCATCGGCTAGACGCAATATCGGACGACGCCAGGTCGTTACTGCTCGGGCTCGTCTTTACAGGCGTCGTGCTGGCTTTCGCCGTGATGGCGATGATCTGGACGGCGTCTCGCCCCCCGCTCAAAGGCAAGGACTGCTCCGGCCGCCTCGCAAACGACGAGCATGCGAGCTTCGTCGCGTTCTTCCAGGACCCGGCAGACCAGGGCGCGTTGCTGCGGTCGATCGAGGACTGCGCGAAATGAGCCTCGTTGCGGCGGGATAGCGCGCCCGTCGACCGCGCCATCCCACACCCCCGCCAGGGACTATCCCACTTCCTGCCATACCACGGGCACAATACCCGGCGATAATGCCGGGGGCATTCGCGCCTTTTCCGTTCGATATCCGAACGCATCGATGCCCGCGCCGCCAGTGTTCCCTTTCGATGCACCCATGAGCCACGCCACCGCCGACCACCCCGCTTCCGCCGACTCCGCCCCGAACTCGCCGCGCTTCCTGCTATTCCTGATCTGCCTGTTCGCGTCCGCCGGACAGCTCGCCATCGACATCTACGTGCCCGCGCTGCCCGCGATGGCGCGCTACTTCGGCACCTCGCCGCAAGCGATCCAGATCAGCGTCACCGGCTACATGGTCGCCTACGCGTTCGGTCAGCTGATCTTCGGTCCGATCGCCGACGCGTATGGCCGCAAGCGCGTGCTCGCGTTCGGTCTGACGGTCTACACGGTCGGCTGCCTGCTGTCGCTCGCGGCGCCCAATCTCGAGACGTTCATCCTCGCCCGCGCACTGCAGGGCTTCGGCATCGCGAGCACGAACCTGCTGGCAAAAGCGATCATCACCGATTCGTTCGCGGGTCAGGCCTTGCTGCATGCATTCACGTACATGTCGATCGCGTGGGGGCTCGCGCCGATCGTCGCGCCGGTGATCGGCGCGCATCTGCAGACCGCGTTCGGCTGGCGCGCGTGCCTCGTGTTTTTGCTGATCTATTCGCTGGTGATGTGGGCGCTGCTGTGGCGTTATCGCGAGACCTTGCCGAAGCCCGTCCATCTCGAACCGCGCACGCTGACCGCGAACGCGCGCAAAGTGCTCGCGAGCCCCGTGTTCCAGAGCTGCTTCCTCGCGCAGGGCCTGTGCTACAGCATCCTGCTGGTGTTCAACATCGTCGGGCCGTTCATGGTGCAGACCACGCTGCACAAGCCGCCGACCTTCTTCGGCTACCTCGCGCTCGGCATCGGCATGATGTACTTCCTTGGCGGTCTGTCGAATCGCCTGCACGGTCCGGGCCTGCCGAGCGCCGAGCAGCGGCTGCGCATCGGCGCACGGCTGATGGCGGCCGCGTCGCTTGCGATGCTGCTGCTCGCGCTGACGGTCGGTCTGCGCGTGTGGACGCTCGCGACGCCTGTGCTCGTGATGGGCTTCTGCGCCGGCGCGATGTATCCGACGCTGATGGCGAAGGGCAACTCGCTGTTCCCGCACATCGCGGGTCTGACGAGCGCGATTCTCGGCTGCGCGCTGCTGCTGGTTTCATCGGCGATGATGGGGTTGGCCGGCTTCGTGTCGGTACAAGTGCTCACACCGCTCGCGCTGTTCTTCGTGGTCCTCGCGTTCGTCGTCGTCGTGATGGTGACGAAGCTGCTGCGCCATCTCGAGCAGGTACAGCCTGCGGCCGCGGCGAGCGCGAGCGGCAAGGCAGCGTGAGCCGGCACATGAACTCGACCGAACGCCAGACCTTCATCTGTACACGCGCGGACCGATGAGCGGCATGCGCGAGCGCGCCTGCGCATCCGCTTCCACGCGGATCGATCCGACCGTGTGGAAAGTCGCGGCGGTCGTGTCGATCGGCTCGTTCATGTCGCAGATGGACTCGACGCTGGTCAACGTGTCGCTGTCGGCGATCGGCCATACGCTCGATGCGTCGATCGCTACCGCGCAGTGGATCGTCAGCGGCTACCTGCTCGCGATGGCGTTGATGTTGCCGCTCAACGGCTGGCTGGTCGACCGCATCGGCGCGAAGCGGCTGTACCTGTTCTGCTTTTCGACGTTCACGATAGCGTCGATGCTGTGCGGCGCGGCGCAGACGATCGGCGCGCGCATTTTCCAGGGCCTCGTTGCCGGTGTGCTCGGGCCGATGGCACAAATGATGATCGGACGCGTGGCCGGCAAGAACCTCGAGCGGGTGATGGGCTACACCGCGCTACCCATTCTGCTCGGTCCGATCCTCGGCCCGGTGCTGGCCGGCCTCGTGCTCGCGCACGCGAGCTGGCCCTGGCTGTTCTTCGTCAATGTTCCGGTGGGCGCTTTCGGCGTCGCGATGGCGGTGTTGCTGCTGCCGCGCGATGCCGCCGAGTCGCAGAAGCGACCGTTCGATTTCACCGGCTTTGCGTTGATCTCCCCTGGGCTCGTCGCACTTGTCTATGGACTTCAGGACGCGTCGCGAGCGGTGGGCCTGGCGTGTCTGCTCGCGGGCGTCGCGTTTCTCGGCGGCTTCGTGCTGTACGCGGCGCGCAAAGGCCATACCGCGCTGATCGACGTGCGCATGTTTGCGACACGTACGTTCTCGGTCGCCGCACTCGCCCAGTTCTTCGCGAACGCGATCATGTATGGACGGCAGCTCGCCGTGCCGCTTTTTCTGATCGCGGGCTGCGGTTTGTCGGCCGCGCACGCGGGCGGCCTGCTCGCGGCAACCGGCGTCGGCATGATGTGCTCGTTTCCGCTGCTCGGATGGTTGACCGAGCGGCTCGGCTGCCGCGCGCTCGCGGCGGGCGGCGCACTGCTGGCGTTTCTGAGCACGCTCGTGTTTCTGTGGCTGAGCGTTGATTCGTTCTCCGCCGGATGGGCCGCGGTCGGTCTGTTCTTTGCGGGCGTCGGTCAGGGGACGATCAGCGTGCCGTCGATCTCGGCCGCGTATTCGTCGATCGGGAGAGAAAGGCTCGCGGTTGCGAATACTGCGTTGAACATCGCGCAGAGAGTGGGCGGTCCGTTCGCGACGACGCTGCTTTCGATGGTGATAGCGTCGACGTTGCACGGTGTTTCGGGTGCACAGCCCGGCCGCTTTCTGCCGACGTTCGTGCTGCTGGCCGGGCTGCATTTGTTGTGCTTCGCGGCGGCGATGTTTCTGCCGGTTCGCGTTCAGCGGGCGAAGAACGCCTGACCACGCATTCCCGCGCCCGTACTTCACAGTAGCCGCAAGCCGCCATCACACTCGATCACCGCCCCCGTCATAAACGTGTTCTCCAGCAGAAACTGCAGCGCGTGCGCGACATCGTCGGCCTGCCCGACGCGCCGCACCGGTAGCGTTTCGCTCTGCTGCCGAAACAGCTCACTCTTCACGCTCGCGGGAAATCTGTCCCACCAGGGCGTATCGATCACACCCGGCGACACCGCGTTCACGCGCAGCGGCGCAAGCTCGCGCGCCAGCGTGCCGATCATGCTTTCGAGCGCGCCGTTGATCGCACCCAGACCCGCCGTGCCCGGATTCGCGATGCGCGCCGAAATCGCGGTCAGAAACGTCAGGCTGCCGTCGCGACGCAGCGTGGGTAGCGCGGTCTGCGCGGCTTCGAGCTGCGGCCAGAACTTGGCCTCGAAGCCACGCCGCAGCGCGGCCAGATCCAGTTCGGCAAACGGCCCCGCGCCTTCGCCGCCCGACAGCGTCATGACCAGATGATCGATCCGGCCGAGGCCGCCGAAGAAGTGTCCGAGCGCCGCGCGATCGGCGCAATCGAGCGCCTCGCTCGTCACCTGTCCGCCGATGCCAAGCAGCGCATCGTCCAGTTTGGCGCGGTCGCGCCCCACCGCGACGACGCTCGCGCCAGCCGTCACGAGCCGCTTCACCAGCGCGAGCCCAATGCCCGACGAGCCACCTAGCACCACGACCTTCTGATTTTGCCAGTCCATGTCATTGCTCCTGAGTGTGAACGGAAGACCCCGTGGCAGTAGAATGCGCGGTGCGAGCCCATCACTCAAATCGTTTAATGTCATGGCCAACATCATTGAAAATGATTTTCGGCGCTTCGACCTGAACCTGCTGCTGACCTTCCGCGCGCTGCTGGAAGAGCGCAGCGTCACGCGTGCCGCGCAGCGGCTGTTTCTTGGGCAACCGGCCGTCAGCGGCGCGCTCAAGCGCTTGCGCGAAACGTTCGGCGACGAGTTGTTCGTGCGCACGCCGCAAGGCATGACGCCGACGCCGCGCGCGCTCGAACTCGCGCGGCAGATCGAGCCGTTCCTGCAATCGCTGCATCAGGCGCTCACGCAGCCGCCCGTCTTCGATCCGGCCCGCGCGCAGCGGGTGTTCCGCATCGGCCTCAGCGATTCGCTCGAACTGCTGCTGATGCCGGAGATCATCGCGCGCCTCGCCGACACCGCACCCGGCGTGAAGCTGATCGCGCGCTCCACAGATTCGACGCGCGCCGCCGCGATGCTCGACGATGGCGCGATCGAACTCGCGGTCGGCGTATTCCGCGAATGCGTGCCGTGGCAGCGACTCACGCCGCTGTTTTCATGGCGCTTCGTGAGCGTCTACAACCCCCGGCTCGTCAGAACGCGCCGCAAACAATTGTCGATGGACGAGTTTCTGCGCCACCGCCATGTGCTGACTTCGTTCAGCGCCGAGCTGCGCGGCTTCATCGATGAACGACTCGAGATGCAGGGACTGAAGCGCGACGTCGTGTTTTCGAGCTCGAACTTCGCGACCAGTCCGTTCATCGTGCAACGCACGGCGGCGATCGCGACGGTGCCGGAGTTCATCGGCCGCGTCTGGCGCGATACGCTCGGTCTCGCGCTGAGTCCGCTGCCATTCGAGGTGCCGGGCTACGAGGTTTCGCTGATGTGGGCCGCGGCGCACGACCAGGACCCGGCGCTCGCGTGGTTGAAGCGCGAGTTCGCGGACGCGTTCGGCACGAGCGACGGCACTGCGCGTGCAGCGCCCTGACAGCGACGTGTGCTACGGTTCGGAAGCGTCACGGTTCGTTTCGCCGCTTCGCCGTCGCCCGTTCAAGCTCGGAGGAAATCCCGATGACTCACCACGTCGCAAAAGGCACCTTCATCGTCTCCCTTCAACCGATGCCGTTTGAAAACGCGGAGGCCGAATCGAAGCTCGGCCGCATGTCGATCGACAAGCAGATCTCCGGCGATCTCGCCGCGACCACCCAAGGGCAAATGCTGAGCGCGATGACGAACGTCAAAGGCTCGGCCGGCTATGTCGCGCTCGAACAGGTCACTGGCACGCTGGCGGGCAAGCAGGGCACGTTCGTGCTGCAGCATATCGGCGTGATGAATCGCGGCGCAGCGGCGCTGGCGGTGACGGTCGTGCCGGATTCAGGCACGGGCGAGCTGAGCGGCATTGAAGGCGAGTTCAGGATCGACATCGTCGACGGCGCGCATTCGTACGAGTTCGCTTATCGTCTGCCCGGCGACTGACATGCCGAACGCGTGCCGGCGGGATACGGCGCTCGACCCCGTACCCCGCTACCCGGCTACCCGGCTTTCCAGTTCAAAACCTCAGCGCTCAATGCCCCGCGATCGTCACCGACGCCGTCAACGCATTCGGATCGCGCGAAGAAGCCCCCGCGATCATCTGATAGACGCCGCCGTTGAGCTTCCAAACGTGGTTGGTCGCGTCCCACGTCGACAGCAGCTTCGGCGCAATCGATACGCTGACCTGCTGCGACTGCCCCGCCTGCAGCGCGACCTTTTGCCAGCCGACCAGACGCTTCGGCGGTTCGCCCAGACCGCTCGGCAACGCGGCATAAACTTCGGCGATTTCCGCGCCTGCGCGCGAGCCCGTATTCTTGACGGTAAAGGTCACCTTCACGTTGCCACTCGCATCCACTTGCGCGTTGAGGCCCGAGTAGCTGTAGCTCGTGTAGGACAGCCCATAACCGAACGGGAACAGCGGCGCGATCTGCTTGCCGTCATACCAGCGATAACCCATGAAGAGTCCTTCGCTGTAGGAAACGGTGGTATCGGTGGCCGAGATCGTCGGTTGCGGAAGATCCGCGTCCTGCATCGGGAACGTGATCGGCAATTTGCCGGACGGGTTCACGGCGCCGAACAGCAGATCGGCAATCGCCTGACCGCCCTGCACGCCCGGATACCACGCTTCGAGCACGCCGTGCACGTTGGATAGCCACGGCATCAGGACCGGGCTGCCGTTCTCGAGCACGACGATCACGCGCTTCGCTTGCGCGGCGACCGCGCTGATCAGCGCGTTCTGATCGTAGCTCTGGTTATAGCTGTCAGTCGTATTGCTCGGCAGGCTCAGGCTCGGCAGATCCGCGCCCTCGCTTTCCCATTGCGTCGCGAACACGATCGCCACGTCCGCCTTCGCGGCGGCGGTCGCCGCTGCCGCCGCGTTCGTGCCGTCGACGAAGGTCACGCTCGCGCTCGGCGCCTTCGCCTGGATCGCGGCCAGCGGTGCCGACTTGTACCACGTCGCGCAGGTGCTCAACAGCGGCGACGGCGACACGCAACCGGACACCGCGTTGCCCGCGGCCGCCGGCACCGCGCCCGAGCCGCCGCCCGACAGCACGCCCGCATCCGCGTGAGCGCCGATCACCACGATCGACGACAGCCCCGCCGCGTTCAGTGGCAGCACCGGTTGCGAATCGCCGCTCGCCACCGCGTTCTTCAGCAAGACCGACGATTGCTGCGCGACCTGCAGCGCGAGCGCATTGCCCGCGGTTTGATCGACGCTGCCGCCGGTGGTGGGCGGCGAATCGAAGACGCCGTAGCGGATCATCGTTCGAAGCTTGCGCTGGAGCCTCCTTCTGCACGTGTCTGCCGACACCGAGTGAGACGTCACGCCCCTCCCGCAGACTAATGACGGAAGCCGAAGGCCTCTACCTTGCGCCCCTCAAGGCTGACCTGCACTGCTTCGCTACAAGAAGTCGTAGTACAGTTCACGGCATCGACGGTCGGGCCGACTGACGGCACCGTCTCGCTGATGATGATGGCCTTGATCAATCTGGCATCATCGGTCACAACTATTTCAAGGCCTAGCACCACCCCGCTGTCGTATTTGATAGTCATCGTTCCGGTGCAATCGGGGTTCACGGTGTAGGCGCCACTCTGGGCCCCGGTGAAACTGGTCACTCCGTTCTTCGGCGCACCATTGATCGTGCCGACGTCAATTCGCGTGAAATGTTTGGAACCGTCGAACGTCACCAGGGAGACATTGTTAAGCGCCAATTGGGTCACAAATTGATGCACCCCCGCTGAGTCGATCAGTCCGATGACCTGCCCCACGGCACTGAAACCGTATGCGCCGTTCAGCAGAGAGGCTGAACATGCGCTGCCGGCGTGAGCCGCACCATTGAGCGAAAGAAGGGCAATAGCCGTTGCCGACAACATGCTTAAACGCTGGCTATTCATGTTCGTCTCCTTGTAATCAAATGAGGTGCGCAGGTACGCACCGTCTTTCGACATCCTAAGTTAAGAGAAAACATCATTTACAGCGATCTGACAGATACAGGCATGCGTAAGCCATGCGTAGCCATTCCTGCTCATGCAACGAGCGGAGGACGGACGATAGGCCGGTTAGGACCAATCGTCCTTCGAAAAGGTGGCGGGCTGGCGTCGGTGTTCGATCAGCGCGCGGAGGTGGCACGCCGGAGACCGACATTCGCATTGAGAGTTGCTGCACCGGGCTGGATTTGCAGCGAGGTGTCGGCGGACACGCGCAAAGCGTTCGCGCGGAAATCCGCACAGAGGTGACTTTGTGAGTCAGCAGCGCGAATGGTGCGCCGCACGGTTCAGTATAGGCCGGGAGACCGGTAATGTCGGACAAAGGCGCGGCGGATTATCGCTAGCGTGTATTAGACCTCGAGCGTCGGCCCCATTACCTGCTGGACCTGACGCGCAAGCTCTGCTATCTGCGCGCGTTCGAATGCCCGTGCCGTTCGCCCACCGCGGCAGGTGCAGACTTCGTCTGCCGGCTCAACATCAGCGTCACGACCGCCGACACCGCCAACGTCGCCCCGACCACATAAAGCCCTGCCGTATAGCCGCCCGTCACGTGCTTGAGCCAGCCGATCGCAAACGGCCCGACGAAGCCGCCGAGATTGCCGATCGAGTTGATCATGGCAATGCCCGCCGCCGCTCCGGCGCCCGACAGGAACATGCTCGGCATCGCCCACAGCGGCGCCTTCGCGGCGCTGATTCCGACGTTCACGACGACGAGCGCAAGCACGATCATCAATGCGGTGGTCGCATTACCGGCGAACACGAAGCCGACGCACGCAAGCGCACACGGAATCACGACGTGCCACGTCCGCTCGTCGGTGCGATCCGAGTGCTTCGCCCATAGCACCATCGCGATCACTGCGAGCACGCTCGGCACGCCGGCGAGCAGCCCGGTTTCGAACGTGCCGAAACCGTATTGGCGGATGATCAGCGGGGCCCACAAGCCGAGCGTATAAAGTCCCGCCGAGGTGCCGAA
This sequence comes from Paraburkholderia sp. HC6.4b, assembly GCF_014200875.1. Taxonomy (NCBI): domain Bacteria; kingdom Pseudomonadati; phylum Pseudomonadota; class Betaproteobacteria; order Burkholderiales; family Burkholderiaceae; genus Paraburkholderia; species Paraburkholderia sp. HC6.4b. The sequence continues at coordinate 310,314 of NZ_JACHDC010000002.1, read as the reverse complement.
GTAGATCAGCGCGAGCGCGAGCACGCGCGGATCGCGCAACGCGCTGAGCGCGCCGGCCGTGTGGCCCGCATGCGCGTGCCGCGCGTCGGCTTCGAGCTTCAGCCTCGCGATCAGCCAGTCGCGCTCTTCGGGCTGCAGCCACTCGGCTTGCGCGGGCTTGTCGGTCAGATACCTGAGCACGCAGAAGCCGAGGATGATCGCGGGCAATGCTTCGAGTATGTAGAGCATTTGCCAGTCGACGAGTCCGGCGATCGGCGGCAGTTTCATGATCGCGCCGGAAATCGGCGAGCCGATCGCAGTCGAGATCGGCGCGGCGGCCATGAACCATGCCGCCGCGACCGCACGCTGCCGCGCCGGAAACCACAGGCTCAGATACAGGATGATGCCGGGAAAGAAGCCCGCTTCCGCGACGCCGAGAATGAAGCGCAGCGCGTAGAAACTGGTCGGCCCGACGACGAACGCCGACGCGAGCGACACGAGCCCCCACGACACCATCACGCGAGCAATCCAGCGCCGCGCGCCGACCTTGTGCAGGATCAGGTTCGACGGCACTTCGAACAGAAAATAGCCGATGAAAAAGAGCCCGCCGCCGAGGCCGAACGCGGTCGGCGAAAGACCGATCGCCTTGTTCATCGACAACGCGGCAAAACCCACATTCACGCGATCGAGAAAGCTCACGAAGTACAACATCATGACGAACGGGATGATCCGCAGCATCAGCTTGCGGGACACCCGGCTTTCGAGTTCCGAAGTCATTGTCTCCTCCTGCGGCGCGCGGCTATTGACCGCGCGCGAACCTCGCGCCGGCCGACGTTGGGCCGAGCTAATCGAGTCAAGGTTGTGTGCCGGCCACGTCGTGGCCGGGGCGCAGACCGCGCGCCTGATTTGCGCGCGGTTCCGCTCAGTCCGGTTCAGTTCGCGCGAAGCCGGCGCTCAAGCCGCGTTCGCCGCGGGCGTCGCCGCCTGCTCGATGAACGCGCACACGGCCGCCGTCACCTGCGCGGTCGTGGCCGTGCCGCCGAGGTCGCGTGTATGCAACGCGTTGTTCGCGGTCACCGCTTCGACGGCCTGCATCACGCGCCTGGCCGCGTCGAATTCGCCGAGATGTTCGAGCAGCATCACGACCGACCAGAACGTGCCGACCGGATTCGCGAGCCCCTTGCCCATGATGTCGAACGCGGAGCCGTGGATCGGCTCGAACATCGACGGATAGCGGCGTTCCGGATCGATGTTGCCGGTCGGCGCGATGCCGAGGCTGCCGGCGAGCGCGGCCGCGAGGTCGCTGAGAATATCGGCGTGCAGATTGGTGGCGACGATCGTGTCGAGCGTCGCGGGACGGTTGACCATGCGCGCTGTCGCCGCGTCGACGAGTTCCTTGTCCCACGTGACGTCCGGAAACTCCTTCGAGATTTCGAGCGCGATCTCGTCCCACATCACCATCGCATGACGCTGCGCGTTGCTCTTCGTGATCACGGTCAACAGCTTGCGCGGACGCGACTGCGCGAGGCGGAACGCGAAGCGCATGATGCGCTCGACGCCGGCGCGCGTCATGATCGACACGTCGGTCGCGGCTTCGATCGGATGGCCCTGATGCACGCGGCCGCCGACGCCCGAATATTCACCCTCCGAATTTTCGCGGACGATCACCCAGTTCAGATCCTCGGGCTTGCAGTACTTCAGCGGTGCGTCGATGCCGGGCAGAATGCGCGTCGGGCGCACGTTCGCGTATTGGTCGAAGCCCTGGCAGATTTTCAGTCGCAGACCCCACAGCGTGATGTGATCGGGAATGTCCTTGTCGCCCGCCGAGCCGAACAGGATCGCATCTTTGTTGCGGATCGCGTCGAGCCCATTGGCCGGCATCATCACGCCGTGCTGGCGGTAGTAGTCGCCGCCCCAGTCGAAGTTCTCGAACTCGAACGTGAAGGCGCGCGTGGTCTTCGCGAGCGCCTCGAGCACCTGCGCGCCGGCCGGCACGACCTCCTTGCCGATGCCGTCGCCGGGGATGGTTGCGATGCGATAGGTCTTCATGTCTGCGTCCTGTGCTTGGTGAATGGCGTGAGTGGACTCTAGCGCGATCCCACGGGTAAAAACCGGTGCTAAACTCAAAGCATCTTTAACTTGCATTCACAAATGCGAAGGCGCGGAAAAGACGATGCGCGACACCGTCCAGCCAGCCGATCTGGGCTTTTTCTCGACGCTCGCCGCGAGCGGCAGCCTCAGCGCGGCCGCACGCGAACTGGGGCTGACCGCGGCGGCCGTCAGCAAGCGCCTCACGCAGATGGAGCAGCGCGCGGGCGTCGCGCTCGTGAACCGCACGACGCGCCGCATGATGCTGACGCCCGAAGGCGAGCTATACCTCGACCGCGCGCGGCGGATTCTCGACGAGATCGACGAACTGGCCGAACTGCTCGGCTCGGCGAAGAAGACACCGAAGGGCTTGCTGCGCGTGAACGCGACGCTCGGCTTCGGGCGCAGCCATGTCGGGCCGGCGATCTCGCGCTTCGTCGCGCGGTATCCGCAGGTGTCCGTTCAACTGCAGTTGTCGGTCACGCCCCCGCCGCTTACCGACGACAGCTTCGACGTCTGCATCCGCTTCGGCGAGCCGCCCGATACGCGCGTGGTCGCGCGCCGGCTTGCGCCGAACCGGCGTCTGCTGTGCGCGGCGCCGTCGTATCTCGCGGCGCACGGCATGCCGCTCACGGCGCACGATCTGACGCGCCACAACTGCATCGGCATTCGTCAGGGCGACGAAGCGTACGGCGTGTGGCGGCTGACCTCGGGACGCGGCGCCGCGCGCAAGACCGAGGCGGTGCGGATCAAGGGCACGCTGACCACCAACGACGGCGAGATCGCCGTCAAATGGGCGCTCGAAGGACACGGCATCCTGATGCGCGCGGAATGGGACATCCGGCAGTATCTGACGGAAGGATCGCTCGTCCAGTTGCTACCCGATCACGACACACCGAATGCGGATATCTTCGCGGTGTATTCGCCGCGGCATCAGATGTCGAATCGTATTCGCGCGTTTGTCGAGTTTATTGCGCGGGAGTTGGGGGGTGAGGTGGGGGCGGGGGCGTAGTGCAGCACAGCGATCGTGCGCATTCGTGATGTCATCAAAAGAGCGAGCAGCACATCGGCCCAATTTTGCCTCGCTTTCCGAGTCGTCTGATTGAGCATGGTTCCGTCTTCGCCGAAGCTGACGGTGTCACGAACGTTACCTTGAGCCACCCGTCTTCTCGCTTCCGTGGCCACCACGGAGTGAACGCCTTTTCGATATGTAAACCATGCCCGCAGAGTGCTATTTCACGCTTAACCGTCGACTCATCTCTGTATTGACCTGCAAAGGCTTTGGCAACATGTCTGCTTTTTCGGGCAAACCAGCCCATGTCAACAACCCCGCAGATACAGCGGTCGCCGAAAGCGGTCCGCTTCCGCAAGGCCTGTACTACATCGTAGACCGACAGAGTGGCGGTCATCTGGGATGGCTGTATGACCTTGTCAAGGACGCATGGTCCGATGTCGATCATTCGACCTGGTTCGCGCTTTATCGAAACGACGGCGTGATTGACGATTGGACATTTATCAATGGCGTGAAGCGAGGCAACTTCCGCCTGCATCCGACTGGTCGCTGGGGAGAAAGTGAGGGATGCATCACGGTCACGGACCAGTCCCAGTTCGATCGCTTACGCTCGTTCTTGCTGTCGCACCCAACCCGGAAGATACCCGGCACCACACTGCAGTACTACGGTACGGTACTTGTGCAATGAAAACTGCCCTGCGGATTTTTACGGCCTTCGTGCTGACTGTCCCAGTCTGCATTGCGTTGTCGACGATCGACCCGCTTGCGCGCTGGGTGGGCAGCGAATCCACGTTAGAAATGCTTCGCCCCCTCTTCAAGCTCGTTGGCGCCGTCGGTGTGGAGGGCGAAGAGGACGTGGTGGTTACGCTGCTGCTCGCAGTCAGTTTCCTACTATGCTGGGGGCTCTCGTGGGGCGGGTCCGTGCTTTTTGTTAGAAAGAGGTGTCGCCTTGATGTCAAATGACGTTTTCATAAAAATCGACGGGATTACGGGCGAGTCGCAGGACGCGACACACCCGGACGAAATCGAGGTGATCAACTGGACATGGAAGATGGCACAGCGGCTCTCCATGATGTCCGGACCAGGAAGCGGCGTCAGCAAAGCCTCGGTCGACGACCTCGTGTTCTTCCACAACGTGGACCGGGCGAGTCCGAGCCTGATGTCCTATTGCCTGACCGGCACCCACGTTTCGAAAGCGGTTCTTACCATGCGCAGGGCGGGTGGCAGCCCCCTCGATTTCCTCAGGCTCACAATGAACGATGTATTCATCACGGGCGTAGAGATGACCGCACAACACGAACAGGTTCGCCTCTCTTTTGCCAGGGTCAAGCAGGAATACATCGTTCAAAATGCCCAAGGCGGCAGCAACGGCGTAGTTACCGGAATCTTCGACATCAGGGCCAACCGACCTGTGCCCCGATGACAGTGTCAGCCAGACCTTTTCAATGCACATCACTGACTATCCAATAAAACCCCCTGATATCGTAAAGTTGAGGAAATAGAGACCGCCTCCATCCCATTAGTCACCAAGGCCGGACCTGACCAAACCGGGTAACGATGCCGAGACCAGACCCCGCGCTGTACCGCAGCCCGAGAACCCCGATGACGCGGCGGCGCCGGCGTCTTCTGATCGTCGGCGCGATCGTGCTCATCGCCGCATTCGGCTGGATGCTCGCGCTCGTGCTCGAGCCCGCGTTCCAGCGCACGATCGTCATCACCACCGGTGCGGACGGCGGCATCTATCGCGGCTTCGCCGATCGCTACGCGCCGCTGCTCAAGCGCGAAGGCGTCAAGCTCGACATCCGTAGCTCGTCAGGCTCGGTCGAAAACTACCAGCGGCTCGCGGACCCGAACAGCGCCTATCAGGTCGGCTTCATCCAGTCGGGCACGACCAGTCCGAATGACACCGACAATCTGGAAACCATCGCCGCCGTGTCGTACGAGCCGATCTGGGTGTTCTATCGCGGCGATGCGACGATCGACCGGCTGTCGCAACTGCGCGGCAAGCGCATTTCGATGGGCGTGCCAGGCAGCGGGTTGCTCAACGTCTCGCAGGTGCTGCTCGGCTATAGCGGCGTCACGAGTCAGAACTCGACGCTGCTGCAGATGGACGCGAACGCCGCATACCAGGGGCTCGAAAGCGGTCAGGTCGACGCGGCGTTCTTCATTGGCCGGCCCGACGCCGACATGCAGCACACGCTGCTCACCAGCAACCTGAAGCTGATGAGCTTCGCGCAGGCCGATGCACTGGCGCAAAAATTCCCGTCGCTGTCGAAGATCATCTTGCCGCGTGCCTCGACGAGCGTCGCCGACGATCTGCCGCGCCGCGACGTCACGCTGCTCGCGGCGACGGCGCTGCTCGTGTCGAAGGACACGCTGCATCCGGCGCTCGTCTATCTGCTGCTCGACGCGGCGCGCACGGTGCACGGCGGCGAGGACTACTTCACGCCGCTCGGCACGTTCCCCAACCTGAACACCGAAGAATTCCCGATCTCCGACGAAAGCGTGCGGTACTTCAAATCGGGCCGGCCGTTTCTGTATCGCTACCTGCCGTTCTGGCTCGCGAGTCTGATCGAACGGCGGCTGCTGATTCTGGTGCCGTTCCTCGCGCTGCTGATCGGCCTCGCGCAGGCGCTGCCGCGCATGCTCGAAGCGCGTATGAAGAAACGCCTGATCGTGTGGTACCGCGCGATCAAGGCGCTCGAGGACGAAGTGTGGAAGAACGCCGAGCCGTCTCGCGCGCAGATCGCGCAATGGAGTGAGGAGATTGAAAGCATCGACGCGAACGCTAGTCAGATCCGAATTCCGTACCGCTACTTTCAGGACGTTTACGCGCTGAAGCAGGCGATCGGCGTCGTGCGCGACCGGATCGCGCATGTAGCGCAGAAAGTGCAGAGGTAGAGACGGCGGTCGCTTAGCCCTGTGCGTTTGCCGGGTATTCACCACCGCGCAGCCGGTTGATTTTCCGCACGGCCTCACCGCGTGGGTGCTTGCCGCAGCGCAAGAAAAAAATCTCTGTGAAATCAGTCGAACGATAGGTCGATTCAATTGGCGCGCTCGCGATTCGCATCCTGTAATGGACTCCTGCCGTCCGCGTACCGTCCATCCAGCCTGCCGTCCTACCCGGAGAGAGACCATGTCCCAGCCTGAGCCGAATGTAGACGAAGTGGTCCGAAGCATCGCCGAGGAAACCGACACGCCGGCAGAAACGGTGTCGCGCATGTACGCCGATACGCTCGCCGAATTCCGGAACGAGGCGCGCGTGTTCGACTACGTGCCGCTGTTCGCCGCGAAGAAGGTCCGCAACGAGCTGCGTCACAAGCAACATCGCGAGCACTGACTCGCGGCATGCGGTGATGCATCGGCTCATCGCGCTGTCGCACGCGTCGTGGCTCCAGATTTTGCGAGCATGGTGGAGCTAACAATCGCGTCGCAAATTTTTTATGCTGGCGGTTCCACAGCTTTCCGAAGGAACCGTCCACATGTCCGCCCCGCTGCAGATTCGCGCCGTCACCCGTGACGATTTCGATGCATGGCTCCCGCTATGGGACGCCTACAACGCGTTTTATGGCCGCTCGGGCGAGACCGCGTTGCCGCGCGAGATCACGCAAATCACGTGGAATCGCTTTTTCGATGGCTACGAGCCGATGTATGCATTCGTCGCGGAACGCGCCGGGCAATTGCAGGGCATCGTGCATTTTCTCTATCACCGTCATACGACGATGGCGGGGCCGATCTGCTATCTGCAGGACCTGTACACGCTCGATAGCGAGCGCGGCAAGGGTGTCGGCCGAGCGCTGATCGAGGCCGTCTATGCGCGCGCAAAAGCCGACGGTGCGCAACGCGTCTACTGGCAGACGCATGAGACGAATCACACCGCGATGCAGCTCTATGACAAGGTCGCGGATAAGGGCGGCTTCGTGGTTTATCGCAAAGCGCTCTAACGCACAGCGCTTCATCAGAGAGGCCTATCAACGGCGAAAGGCGCACCACCCGGTGCGCCTTTCGTTTTACTGCTCAAGCGGTCATCACGCAGTCCCGGTCAAGCCTCGAGCTGCTCCAGCACCTTGCCCTTGGTTTCGATACCGAGGAAGTGCACCGCGACCGCCGCGATGAACGGCACGGCGGCGAGGATATAGAACGCCACTTCCAGGTTGCCGCCGATCATCGTCTTCGACACGATCGCCGGCGCGAAGATCGCCGCCACTTTCAGCCACGCGCCGCCGACACCGCAGCCCATCGCGCGGATACTGGTCGGGTACAGCTCCGGCGTGTACACATAGGCCGTGATGAAGCCGCTGGCGAGAAAGCCGAGCGCGAGCGCGCAGCAGGTTGCGACCACATACACCGACGAGCCGTGAAACACGCCCGCCATGGCCAGCGACAACGCGCACAGCACGAACGAGATGCTGATGATCGGCTTGCGTCCCACCTTGTCGACCAGCAACGCGCAGGCCAGCGATCCGAGCACGCCGAGCACCGACGCCGCGACCGCCAGGTTCAGCGCGAGTTGCAGCGGCGCGTGATAGATCGTGCGGTAGATTGTCGGCAGCCAGGTCGACAGACCATACTGGATGAAGCCGCAGGTGACCCACAGCATCGCCACGGCGAGCGTGCGCTTCAGATAGGCCGGGCCGAACAGGTCCGCGACGCGGCGCTTCGGATGGCGATTGATCATCTCGTCGAACTCCGACGCCTGCGCGACCGGCGGCAGCGGCACCTTGGCGGTACGTTCGAACGCGAGCACGGCGGAATCGGCTTCGGCCATCCGGTCGCGCACGGCGAGCCAGCGCGGCGATTCCGGCACGAGCTTGCGCAGCACGAAGAACAGGATCAACGGCATGCCGCCGATGAAGTACATCGCCTGCCAGCCGAAGCGCGGCACGATCCAGGCACCGAGCGCGCTCGACGCGAGCAGCCCGATCGGGAACACGATTTCGTACAGCAGAACGAAGCGTCCGCGGCCGTGCGCGCGGCTGATCTCGTTGATATAGGTCGCAGCCACCGGCAACTCACCGCCGAGGCCCAGGCCCTGGACGATACGCAGCGCGACGAACACCGCGAAGGTCGGCGCAAAGCCGCACGCGATACTGGTGATGCCGATAATGCCCGAGCTCAGCGCGATCGCCTTCACGCGTCCGCCGCGTTCCGCGTACCACGGAAACAGGAACGCGCCGATCAGTTGTCCCACGGAGCCCGAGCCAAGCAGGAAGCCGACGTCCCACGGCGTCAGATTCCATTTCGCGATCAGCAAGGGCAGCGTCGCCGCGATCGCGATGACGTCGAAGCCGTCGAAGAACGTCGCGAGACCGATCAGTATGCGCGCACGCACCTGCATCCGGTTCCTCGGCAAGCGCTCCAGACGCGCGATGATCGATCCTTGCGTCACAGCGCCTGAAACACCGGCGCTGCTGCGGTCTCCTGTTGTGTTTTCGATGGTTCTCATGCCGAGGTGCCGTCCGTAGAAATGATTAGGCAAGCGCCGTGGAGGCGTCAGTCAGGGTGACAAGGTCGATGGTCCGGCCCTGGTTCATCCACTTGCGCGAAAGCTTCAGCTCACGCGGGGTGTTGATCGCGATCACGCCACGAATCGTGTTGTCTTCCAGATAGAACAGCGTTGCGCGTTTGCCGGGCAAATCACCGCGCACCGCGAGTTCCGCGTTGGCCGGAATGTCGCCGAGAATCTGCAGGTTCACGTCGTACTGATCGGACCAGAACCACGGAATATCCGCGTACGGCTCGAACGTGCCGAGCAAGGCCTTCGCCGTGGAGATCGCCTGGTTCTGCGCGTTGGCCCACGATTCGAGCCGCACGCGGCGCTTCAGCCACGCGCTCGGATGATTCGCGACGTCGCCGCACGCGAAGATGCGCGGGTCGTCGGTGGCGCCGAAGTGATCGACGACGATGCCATCCTCGACCTTCACGCCCGCCGCTTGTGCAATCGCCGTATGCGGTGCGAGACCGATGCCGGCCACCGCGAAATCGGCGTCGAGCGTCGAGCCGTCCTTAAATGTCGCGCGCAGCCGGTTCGCGTCGTTCGGATGATCTTCGAGCTTGACCAACGCCGCGTTCAGACGCACGTCCACGCCGTTCGCGCGATGCAGCTCCAGCAGGAAATCGGACACCAGCGGCGGCAGCGAGCGCACGCACAGACGCGGCGCGCCTTCCACCACGCACGCCTCGACGCCTAGCTTGCGCGCGGTCGCCGCGACTTCGAGACCGATCCAGCCGCCGCCGATCACGAGCACGCGCTTGCTTGAGCGCAGCCGTTCGCCGAGCGCGACCGCTTCGTCGAGCGTGCGCAGATAGGCGATATGCGAGGTCTTCACGAGCGCGTCGGGCAGACGGCGAGCCGCGCCGCCGGTCGAGATCACGAGGCGGTCGTACCGCACTTCGCGGCCCGACTTCGTGCGTACGATGCGCTGCTCGCGATCGATCGACGTCGCGCGATCCGGTTGCCATGCCTCGACGTTCAAGGCGTCGAAATCGTCGGGCTTCACGAGCCGCACCGTGTCGATGTCCGCGTCGCCGGCCAGCACGGCCTTCGACAGCGGCGGACGCTCGTACGGCAGATGCACTTCGTCGGCGATCATCACGAGGCGGCCGTCGAAGCCTTCCCGGCGCAATGTCTTCACGACCCAGCCGGCCGCCTGGCCGCCGCCGATCACGACGATCGTGCGCGGCGCCTCGAGCCCCGCATGCGCGGTCTGGGCCTTTTCGGCGGCAACGTCAGTCATTCTTGCGCTCCGTCATGAACTTGCCTTCCGGCGCCTTCGCGTCTTTCTGGCGCCGCGTGTTGCCGTCGATGCCGCCGTCGATCGCCCATTCGGCGAACACGGTCGGGCCCGGCTCGAAATCGCGTGGCTGCCAATCGGGCGTCAGTTGATCTTCGTCGGCGTAGTACTCGATCAGGCCGCCGGCCGGATTCTTGAAGTACCAGAAGTACGCCGACGACACCGGATGACGTCCCGGGCCGAGTTGCGTTTCCCAACCGCAGCGGCTGATGTGCATGCCGCCGCCGAACACTTCGTGGATGTCGCGCACGGTGAACGCGACGTGGTTCAGGCCGCGTTTGCCGTTCGGCAGGGCCAGCAGGAACAGGTCGTGATGGCCGCCGTGCGGCGCGCAGCGCATGAACGCGCCGCGGCCCGGATAACGGTCCGAGGTCTCGAAGCCGAGCAGCTCGTGATAAAACTTTTCCTGCTCGGCGAGCCTGTTCGTGAAGAACACGACGTGGCCCACTTCGACCGGCTCCGCGCGCTCATAGACCGGCGACGGCTGATCGACGCGCAGCGTCTGGCCCCACACGTTCGACGGCGAACCGTGCACGTCGACCGCCCACTTACGCGTGACTTCGACGCGCACCGCCAGGCCGTTCGGGTCGATGCAGCCAACCGCCTCGTCGTTTTCGAAGTGGCCCGGCTGGCCGGCGAAGCGGCCACGCAGCGCGTCGAGCTCCGCCTTCGTCGCGACGCCCCACGTCACTTCGCGCAAGGTCGGGCCTTCTTCGAACGCGGGCGGCAGCGACGCATCGTTCGCCTCGACGACGAGCACCGTGCAGCCGTTCAGCGTTTCGAAGCGCGCGTGGGTTTCGTCGTGGGCGGTCTCTTTCATGCCCCAGTCCGCGAAAAATTGCCGACAGGTGGCGAGATCCGTCACGCCGTAAATAATCTGTTCAATGCCGAGAATCGTCATAACGTGCCTCTTCGTCCCGCTTCAGTTCGCCCACGCCAACGGCGCGTCGTTCAAGCCCCAGTAGAGGCTCTTCTGTTGCATGTATTCGCGAATGCCGACACGGCCTTTTTCGCGTCCCATGCCGCTCTCCTTCCAGCCGCTGAACGGCGTCGAGATCGAGAACAGCTTGTAGGTGTTGATCCAGATGGTGCCGGCTTCGAGCCCGCGCGCGATCCGGTAGGCACGCTTGTAGTCGCGCGTCCAGATGCCGGCGGCGAGGCCGAACACGCTGTCGTTCGCTTCCTTCAGCAGCGACGCTTCGTCGTCGAACGGCATCGCGACGAGCACCGGGCCGAAGATTTCTTCCTGGCAGATGCGCGCGTCGTTGGTCAGGCCTTCGAGAATGGTCGGCTGGAAGTAGGTGCCGGCTTCACGGTTATCGCCGACCGGACGTTCGCCGCCGCACAGCAGACACCCACCCTCTTCTAGACCGAGCGCGACATAGCGTTCGATCGTCTCGCGATGCGCCTGCGTGATCAGCGGACCCATCTGCGTGTTCTCGCGCGACGGATCGCCGACGCGCAGCTTGCGCGCGCCTTCGACCAGACGCTGCATGAACGTGTCGTAGATCGAGCGCTGCACGAACAGGCGCGAACCCGCGATGCACGCTTCGCCCGACGAGCTGAAAATGCCGTACAGCACGCCGTTCACCGCATGATCGAGATCGGCGTCGTCGAACACGATGGTCGGCGACTTGCCGCCGAGTTCGAGCGACACCGGCATCAGCTTGTCCGCCGCGATGCGCGCGATGCCGCGGCCCACTTCGGTGCCGCCCGTAAACGACACCTTCTTCACGAGCGGATGGCGCACCAGCACGTCGCCGATCACCGAGCCCTTGCCCGGCAGCACGCTGACCACACCCTTCGGCACGCCCGCTTCCTCGCAGATGCGCGCGAGCGCGAGCGACACCAGCGGCGTGACTTCGGCGGGCTTCAGCACCACCGCATTGCCGCCCGCGAGCGCCGGCGCGAGCTTCTGCGCGTCGGACGCGATCGGCGAATTCCACGGCGTGATCGCCGCGACCACACCGATCGGCTCGTAGATGCTCATCGTCAGATAGTCGCCGCGTGACGGCGTGACGTCTTCATCGAGCGTTTCGAGGCAGGCCGCGAAATAGCGGAACGTGTTCGCCGCGCTCGCGACCAGCACGCGCGTCTCGCCGATCGGCTTGCCGTTGTCGCGGCGCTGCAGATTCGCGAGCGCTTCGTGGCGCGCCATGATCAGATCGGCGATGCGATACAGGATCAATGCGCGTTGATGCGGCTTCAGACCCGACCAGTTGGACTTGCGCCACGCCGCGTCGGCGGCTTCGATGGCTTCGCGCGCGTCGTCGGCGCTGGCCGTCGAGATTTCCATGTTGACCGACTGATCCGCCGGATACAGGCTTTTGTACGGGTTGCCGCGCCCCTGCCGCCATTCGCCGCCGATGAAAATATCGCCGTTGGGCACGAGGCTGGTATCGAAGTGAGTCATGTCGGTCGTTCCGGTTCTTTCAAGCCAGGGGCTTAACGGGTCTTAGATCACGCAGCGCGCCGCGCGATTGCGCAGTGCGCGGATCGCGCTATAGGCGGTCAGCGCGGACGTCTTCGGGTTGTCCGGCAGCGGCTTGCCGCTCATTTCGAGCGCCATCTCGCCGAACGCGCCCCGCGCGACGATGCGATGCACGTTGCGCGTCACGTTCGGATCGGCGATCAATCGCACTGCCGTGTTGTCGAGGCCGAGGCCCGCGAGCGCGATCGTCGCGGCGACGTTCGCGTTCTTCGGATAGAGCCGCGCGGCTTCGCGCGCGCTGCCCTCGAAAATCACTTTCTCTTCGGCGAGCGTGGCCAGATCGCAAACCGCTTCGGCCGGCGTGCCGAGCCAGCCGACCGGCGGCTTGCGGCCCGTGTACAGCACTTCGTCGAGACCGCCGAAGCGCGCCGCCGAGATCGCGTCGACACCGCCGATCGCGCCCGACAGCAGCGTGACCGTCGCGTCGCCTTGATCGGCCGCGGCCGCGAGCGCATCGAGCAGCCCGACATCGGACAGCGCGCCGATCGACGCGACCGCACAATCGGTGCCCGCCTTCAGCAACGGCACGACGTGAGCGACGAGCGCGCTGTGGCCCGCGCATTCGAGCGCGAACTGCGGCTTCGTGCTCAGCGCCGCCACCGACGACACCACGTCGACGCTCGCGCCCACCACTTCACGCACCGACGCCACATGACTTTCAGGCACGATCACATGCGACACGCGCACCGCCGGATCGGCGGCGACCGAGCGGTACACCGCCTGGCCGATCGCGCCGAAGCCGATCATCGCGATGTCGATGGGCGCGTGATGTCCCGCGTAGCCGGCCTCATGCATGTTGCGGCTCCTCTTTCTTGACCGGCGGGCCCGCGAACGCGGTCGCGAACGATCCGACCGACAGCATGTCCACTTCGACCAGCACCGGCCCCGTCTTCGCCATGCCTTCGCGGATGATCGCGGCGGCGTCGTCGAGCGACTTGATGCGGTAGTGCGTGAGCTTCAGGCTTTCGCAGAACTGCGCGAAATCCGGCTGATGCAGTTGCACGTAGCAGCGGCGGCCGCCGTACTGCGCGTCCTGAATGTTGCGGATCACGCCGTAGCACTGGTCGTTCATCAGCACGATCATCACGTTGGCGTTTTCCTGCACGGCCGTCGCGAGTTCGCCGACGTTGACCATCAGGCCACCGTCGCCGCACAGGGCCACAGTTTTCGCAGCGTTGCCCGCGAGCGCCGCGCCGATACCCATTTGCATACCCTGGCCGATGCCGCCGCCGAGCGCGTGCACGCCAGCGCGCGGCGTGAAGATCTTCAGCAGGCGGTTGCCCCACGTGCTGTTCGAGATCGTGACGTCGCGCACCCAGTTGTAGTCGCGGCCCACGGCTTCCTGCAGCGCGTCGACGAGACGCTTGTAGGGCCCAAGACCCTTGCTGACGTCGGCGACCGCGCTTTCGCGCGCGGCGGCCAGGTCTTGCGCGAACGCCGGATCGATCTTCAGCTTGCCTTCGAGCAGCGTCGCGAGTTCGTCGAGCACCGCGGCGGCGTCGCCGTGGATGAACATGTCGTTGCGATAGCCGCGGTTGTCGGCGAGCGCGTCGGCGTCGATGCGATACAGCGGCTGCGGCAGCGCGAGCTTGTACTTCAGCGTTTCATTGCCACGCAGACGCGAGCCGACCACGACGAGCGCGTCGCAGGTCTTGTAGAAGCTTTCGACTGCCGGGTGCACGTTGAACGCGCCGAGCGTGGCCGGGTGATCTTCGGGCAGCACGCCGCGACCCTGCACGCTGGTCACGACGCCAAAGCCGAGCGCGACCAGACGTTCGACCGCCGCGCGCGCGTGGCGCGTGCCGCCGCCCAGCCACAACAGCGGGCGCTTCGCCTTCGTCAGGTGCTGCGCGAGTTGCGCGACGCGGTCCTTGCAATGCGTGAGCGTACTCACGTGCGGGGCGCCGAGATCGCTCGGCCATTCGACTTCGGCGGCCTGGATGTCGATCGGAATCTCGACGCTGACCGGGCCGCTCGGCGCGGCTTGCGCGACGCGCACGGCTTCGCGGATCGTCGGCAACGCGGTTTCGACCGAGCGCACGCGGAACGCGGCCTTCGAGATCGATTGCAGCATCGACAGCTGATCCGGTGCCTCGTGGATGTACGCGAGGTCCTGATCGAGATAATCGGTTTCGATCTGGCCGGTCACGTGCAGCAGTGCCGTGCCCGCCGTCAGCGCTTCGACCATCGCTCCCGCCGCGTTGCCCGCGGCGGTGCCGGTGCTCGTAAAAGCGACGCCGAGGCCGCCGGAGACGCGGGCGAGGCCGTCAGCCATGTTCACCGCGCCGGCTTCGCCACGCGCGCCGACATAACGGATCTTGCCGCGCGTGTTGATTGCGTCGAGGATCGGCATGTTGTGGATCGAGATCACGCCGAAGGCGGTTTTAACGCCGCATTGCTCGAGAAAGGCGGCGATCAGTTCGCCAACGGTGGTTTTGTTAGACATGTCGTGCAACGCCTCCAGAAACATCGATGTGACTGCCAGTCGTGTACGACGACAGCGGGGTAGCCAGATAAAAGAGCGCCTGTGCGGCTTCTTCGGGACGGCCGAAGCGGCCGAGCGGGATGTTTTTCTTGCGCGCGAGTTCGCCGGTCCAGTCTTCCCAGCTCTGTCCGAGCTCGGCCTGGGTGGCATAACGGCGGCGCCATTGACCCGATTCGACGATGCCGATCAGGATCGAATTGACGCGCACGCGCTGCGGCGCCAGTTCGACCGCGAGCGACTTCGTCAGGCTCAGCAGGCCCGCGCGCGCCGACGACGTCGCCACCATATGCGGCTCCGGCTGTAGCGCGAGCAGCGAGTTCACGTTGACGATCGCCGCGTTGCGGCCGGCGCCGGCCGTGTCGCGCAGCATCGGCAGGAACGCGCGGGTCGGGCGGATCACGCCGAAGTACTTGAGGTCGAGTTCCTCGCGCCAGGCCTCGTCGGTCGTATCGGCGAAGGTCGACACGCGGCCCTGGCCCGCGTTGTTCATCAGCATGTCGGTGCGGCCGAAGCGCTGCTGCACCGCCTGCGCGAACGCGTTGACTTCGTCGGCGTCGAGCACGTCGCAGCGCTGCGCGAGCAGTTGCGCGCCGGAATACTTCTTCGTGAGCGCGGCTTGCGCCTGGGCGAGCCGCTCGCTGTCACGGCCGCAGATCGCGACGGAAGCGCCGGCGCGCAAAAACAGTTCGGCGGTTGCGAGGCCGATGCCGGACGAACCGCCCGTCACCACCGCTACCTGTCCGGTCAAATCGATTTGGATCATCAGAGCCCCAGTGCCTTCATGTACTTGTTGCCGCTATTCGGCCCAGACTTCGGCCGGTAATTGAGCCGCTGCGACAGCTCGTCGGCCGCGCGGCGCACCTTGTCGACGAGACCGCCGTCGAGCAGCGATGCATCGATCTCGCGGCGCGGAATCGTCGTCGTGATCACCGCGACGATGCGGCGCGAGTCGTTACGCACCGGCGCGCTGACCACCGAAATGCCACGCTCGAACGAAGACTCGCTGATCGCGAAGCCGCGCCGCGCGTCGTCGCGAATCCGTTCGTACAGGTCGTCGACCGTGGCCGGCGTCTGCGTCGTGAAGCGCTCGAGTTCCGGCTCCGGATAGAGCTTCTTCAGTTCCTCGAACGTCAGATCGCCCATCAGCACCTGGCCATGGGTCGTCGCATGCGCGGGCAGGCGCGTGCCGACGTTGACCTTCACCGAACTGAAAATCGGCGCATGGCTTTGCGCCTTCGCGACGAACACGACGTCGCGTGCATCGCGAATCACGATGTGGCTCGTGAGGCCGGTCTCGTCGCGCAGCTTTTCGATGATCGGCAGACCGAGATCGGTCAGTTCGAGCGAGCTCAGATATTCGAAACCGAGCCGCAGCACCGCGACGCCGAGGCGATAGTTGCGGTCCTTGTCGGCGCGTTCGAGAAAGCCGAGGAATTCGAGCGTCTGCAGCAGACGGAACACCGTCGTGCGTGGAATGCTCAGGCGCCGCGACAGCTCCGGTGCGCCGAGCACCGGCTCGCGCGGCGAGAACTCCATCAGGATCTTCAAGCCGCGTTCGAGACCGGGCACACGGTAGCCCGAATCGCTGCTCGTTTCGTTGCCGTCGGCGGCGAGGTCGCGGTCGGCGTCAAGAGTGTCGGGCGTCATTGATTGGCTCCGCTTTGGCTCAATGGGCTGTCGCTTGCGCGGCAGAACGTATCGATGATCGTGGTGTACGCGGCGGGTGCTTCGATATAGCCGGCGTGGCCCGCGCGCGGCACGGTCTGCAGGCGGGTCCGCGCGGCCAGAGCGATCTTTTCGCAGGCCTCGGGCGTCGTGATCGTGTCTTCGGCGCCGACCGCGACGTTCACGCGACCGTCGTAGCGCGCGAGGTCGGCCGCGAGATCCGCGTTGGCGAGCAGATGCGTGGCCTGCGCGTAGCCATGCGGCATCACTCGTGACATGTTCCAGCGGACCCATGCGCGTGCGTCGTCGCTCGCGTGGACGGACAGCATGTTTGCGCTGCGCGTGTTGGCGAGACCCTGGGGCCCCAGTTCGTTCAGCATCGCGAGCCGTTGATCGCGTTTGGCGTCGCGCACCTCGGGCGCGGCCGCACCGTAGCCGCCCGCGGGCGACAGCAGCAACAGACCCGCCAGATAGCGGGGATGCGCGGCGGCAAACGCGCCGGCGACGATCGCGCCGAGCGAGTGCCCGACCAGCACGCAGCGTTCGATGCCGAGCGCGTCGAGCCATTCCTTCAGTACGACTGCGTAATCCTGCGCAACTGGCGAAGCTGCCGCGACCGGCGAGGAAGCGCCATACCCCGGCGCGTCCCAGGCCAGCACACGGCGCGTCGCGCCGAGCGCGTCGAACTGCTCCACCCACGAAGCCGCGCCCGAACCGATGCCGTGCAGCAACACGAGCGGCAGCGCGTCGTGGCCAGCGCGATCGACTTCGCGATAGCTGAGCACGCGTTGCACGGCGAGGCTGCCTTGCTGCGCCGGATAGCGTGTGAGACGCGCTTCGAGCGCGGCAAGCTGTTCGGCGTTGACGGACGGGACTGCGGACATGATTTCCTTCGCGGGTGAAGTGGAACGACGTGGACGGCGTGGCAGCGCGTTAGCCGCGCTTGATCTTCGCGAGCGGCGAATCCGGCGGATACGTCGGCGCGATCGGCTTCGGCGAACCGAGCATCACGCACATCAGCGCGTCTTCCTCGCCGATGTTGACTTCCGTGCGGTACACGCCGGGTGGCACCGAGATCAGGTCACGCTCGCCGAGCACCGCTTCCCACGTCTCGCCGTCACGCTCGCAGATCACTTTCATCTTGCCGCGCAGCACGAAAAATATTTCTTCGACATCCGTATGAATATGGCTCGGGCCGATGTTGCCGGCCGGGATCACCATCGTCGAGAACGTGAAGTTGCCTGCGGGCACCGTGTTCATGTCCTTCGCGACGCCGGTACCGCCGGTACCGACATAGCGCATCTGCGCACGGCGATACTTCGGGTCGTAGTCGGCCTGGAACTTCAGCGCGTCCCAGTCGTAGCGACGCGTCTCCAGGCGTGCGACGCGGCTGTCCAGCCATTGCTGGAAGCTTGCGTCCGCGGGTTGGTCCCAGGATTTGCGTTCGTTGTCGGCGTCCGCCATCTCTTTCTCCTTTCGATTCGACAAGATCAATTCATCACGAAGCCGCCGTTGACCGGCAGCAGCTGGCCGGTCACAAAGCGAGCGGCATCGGACAACAGAAACAGCACCGGCCCGGTCACATCGTCGGGCACTTGTGCGCGCGCGAGCGCGCGGCCTTGCAGGTAATACTGATGACGCTCGGCGGGCACGTACGCGGTTGCCTCCACTTCGGTCAAGCCCGGCGCGATCGCGTTGACGGTCACGCCGTACGCGCCGAATTCGCGCGCGAGCGAGCGGGTCATCGAGATCACGGCGCCCTTGCTCGCCACATACGCGAGCAGCTTCGGCGCGCCCCACATCGCCGTGTCCGACGCGATGTTGACGACGGCGCCGCGGCCCGATTCGCGCAGATACGGCAGCGCGGCGGTGCTCATCAGCCAGGTGCCGCGTACGTTGACGTTCATCACGGCGTCCCACGTTTGAACGGACAGCTCGTCCGCGAACTTGCCGCCGGAGTTCGTGATCGCCGCGTTGTTGATCAGCGCGTCGAGACCGCCGAGCTGGGCCGCGCCCTCTTGCGCGAACTGCTTGACGCTGGCCGGATCGGCGAGGTCGAGCGGCAGATAAGTTGCCGCGTGGCCCTGCTCGCGCAGCGATGCCGCGAGCGCGCGGCCTTCGTCGTGCAGCACGTCTCCGAACACGACCTGTGCACCAGCTTCGACGAGCGCACGGACGAACGCCGCGCCGAGACCGCGCGCGCCGCCCGTCACGAGGACGCGCCGGCCCTTGAGCGCTGCGAGTGCGTCGTTATGCATGGCTGTGACCGGCTTCGTTGGCGGCGGGCGTCGCGTTGGCCGCGCGATGCGCTTCGAGCGCGGCGAGATCCTGCTGCGCGCGTTGACGCAGCATGCGGCGCACACGCGTCATGCCGACGTCATGCTGATAGAGGAACTCGTGATCGCGCGCGTTCGGGGCGAGGCTTTCGAGGACGTAGCGGTCCTGCTCGAGCACGTCCCAGTGCAGACCTTCGAGGCGGTTGCGATACAGGAAGCGCCATGCGTCGCGCTGCCAGCCCTGCACCTTGCGGGTGCGCCAGAAGTAAACCTGGCAGTTGTCGCCATCGACCGGAACCGCGAAGCCGATGATGCCGAAGTTGCCGCCCGGTCCGAACTTCTTCTTGTACGGAATCGCGAGACGCATCCACAGCGCGCCGGTGTCACCGAGTTCGACCCAGTCGAAGTTCACGTCGCGCTGGCCGATCTTCTCGAAGATCAGACCGGTTTCGGTCTTGCGCACGCGCATCTCGGCCTGCTTGTCGCCTTCGGCCATCGAGTGCGACGTCGCGTGCAGATAGGCGCCGTGCATCGGGTCCATCACGTTGTCGATCGCGTACTGGTAATTGCACTTCCAGTTCGACATGCACAGGAAACTTGCGTATTCCTCGCCAACGAGTTCGTCAGGCAGCACTAGCGGCGCCGGTTCTTGGTGCGCGTCGTCCCCGAACCACAGGAAGATCGCGCCGGCGTGTTCTTCGGCCGGGTACGACTTCACGCAGGTCTTGCCTTCGAGCGGACAGCTCGACACGGCCGGCACGTTGATGACGGTGCCGCTGCCGTTTACTTCGACGCCGTGATACCAGCACGCGACGCGATCGCCGAGGTTCCAGCCGAGCGACAGACGCGCGCCGCGGTGCGGGCAGCGGTCTTCGAGTGCGTGGACTTTGCCCTCGCTATCGCGCCACAGCACGATCTGGTCGCCGAGACGCGTGACGCCGATCGGCGCGTTGCCGACCTGCCAGCTCGGCGCGACGGGATACCAGTAGTTGCGCAGGCCGCGGTCCAGATACGACTTGACCGGATCAGCCGTGCCTTCAGTTGTAGTGGGGGACGTCATGAGGAGACTCCAGTACGAATGCGATGAAACCTGTTCGGAAAAGCGCGCCTAGTCGGCGAGCTGACGGAATTCGGCGGCCAGGCGCTCGGCGTTCCACTGAGTGCCCTCCGGGGTGCGGAAACCGTCGCGGTTCAAGCCGTCGGCGACCTCCTGCAGTTCCGTCGCGCCGGCTTCGAAAACGCGCTCGAGCGCATCGCCAAAGTCGTTTTCGTACTGGGTCGGCTCGGCCTTGCGGTTCTGCCAGACCATGTTGCTGCTCTCGCCCGGCTTCTCGATCACGCCCTTGCCTGCGACGTTGTTCGGTTGCGGCGCGAGCCACGGCTTCAGGAAGGGATTGAAATTCACGGCTATCTCTCGCATGTCATTCCACCTTGATCTGGATTTCTTCGCCTGCGAGACGTACCGAGTACATCTTCAGGTCGCGGCCGCCCGGCTCTTTCAGGCACTTGCCGGTCGGGATATGGAACACGGCTTCGTGCAGCGGACATTCGACGGTGTCGCCGTCGACGAAGCCCTGCGTCAGCAACGCGTACGCGTGGGGGCAGACGTTTTCCATCGCGTAGATCTCGTCGCCCACCTTGTAGATGCCGATCTCCGTGCCGTCGAGCTTGAACTCGAGCGGGGAGTCTTCGGACAGGTCACCGGCATGTCCGGCACAGCGCCATGGTTCGGTCATTTCTCACGTTCTCCTTGGACCTTTATGTTCCATATAAGGAACAGCAGTTCGTGTATGGTCGATTATAGGAGTCGGTCTACGCCGAGAAAATAAAAAAATGAGCTCTTAGGGGAAAACACCGACTGTCGTTTTTGGCACACATCGGCATGCCATGCCGCGCGCACAGCCCCAATCCACGCGGGCCTTCGTCAAGCATGGCCTAGCCGGAATCCCAGACGGGGGACGATCGGCAACCACGGGTTTGTACCGATCTCAAAATCTATTTTGGATGATCTCAGCTTCACTATACTTTCCATAGGCGATACGTATGTCCATAGGTGGAACGAATAACGTAGGACCGATGTGGTTCTGGCGCAGAAACCAGAACGGAATTAACCCCAGAGAACAGATCAAGGACGGCGCATTCGGCGAGTGTCTACGTCGTTTGATCAGGAGGACCAACGGTGAAGCAAATCATTGCGGCCGGTTTGACGGCAGCTTGCATGACCACGGGCGCGTGGGCGCAGAGCAGCGTGACGCTATATGGCAGCCTCGATGCCGGTGTCGCGTACATCAGCAACGTGGGCGGCAGTTCGAAGTGGATTCAGGAACAGGGCAACATGCAGCCTGACCGTTGGGGCCTGAAGGGCGTCGAAGATCTGGGTAATGGCCTGAAGGCGGTGTTCCAGCTCGAAAACGGCTTCTATACGAACACGGGCGCGATGGCGAAAGCGGGCGTGCTGTTCAACCGTCAGGCTTACGTCGGTCTCGCTTCCGACCGGATCGGTACGCTGAGCTTCGGTCATCAGACGCCGTTCAGCTTCGACGTGCTCGGCCCGTTCAGCACCGGCTACCAGGCGGCGAGCTGGTACGCGTTCCACCCGGGCAACATCGACGCGCTCGCCAACACCGCGGTCGTGCCCTACGACAACTCGGCGAAATTCCGTTCGGCATCGTTCGACGGCTTCACCTTCGGCGCGATGATGGGCCTCGGCAATCAGACCAACTTCGCGATCGGCCGCTCGTATGGCTTTGCGGCGACGTACGCCAACGGCGGCTTCAAGGCAGGCGCAAGCTATTCGAACGAGAACAACCGCACGCCGTCTATCGTGACGACCGGCATCACGACCTTCCAGGGTCAGCCCGCCGCGACCTACACGGCCGACAACCTGCAGAACATGGGCCTGGGCCTGTCGTACCAGTTCGGCAGTGTGCTCGTACACGGCCTGTACACCCGCGTGAAGCTCGAAAGCGCCGGTCACTCGGACACCTATCAGAGCTACGACGCTGGCGCAAACTGGCAGGTCACGCCGTTCAACACGATCGCAGGCGGCGCCGCGACGACGACGCTGGCCGGCCATCGCTGGACGCAGTTCATGATCGGCAACATCTATGCGCTGTCGAAGTCGACGCAGGTGTATATCAACGCGCTGTATCAGCGCGCGGGTTCGAACACCGACGCGGCGTTCTTCACCGCGGGCGTATCGAGCGGCCGTAATCAGGCGATCGTCCTGAGCGGCATCCATCACTCGTTCTGATGATTTGACGACGTGACACGGCGAGTCCGGATGTGCAATGCAGCAGGACTCGCCGACAGATATGAAATAAGTATTGGAAGTAGTAGCACCGTGAAATCAGCGCGCACTCAATGCGCGGCAACCGATCTGCGGCGCGCCTGCATCGCGGTCGGATCGTCCGGCCTCGGGCGATAGCTCAGGCGCTCGGACAACTCCAGCGCCGCCTGGCATACGGCGATGATCAGCGGCTCGCGCTCGGCGGTCTCGCCAATATCCGAACGTGGGATCGTCACCGTCAACGCGGCAGCGATCTTACCGCTCTGGTCACGCACCGGCGCGCTCACCACCGAAATCCCCCGCTCGAACGACGCCTCGCTGACCGCATAGCCAAGCGCCGCGCTCTCGCGCACCCGTCCATACAGTTCTTCGACGGTCGCCGGCGTGCGCTCGGTGAAGCGTTCGAGCTGCGGCTCCGGATACAGCTGGCGCAACTCCTCGAAGCTCAGATCGCCCATCAGCACCTGGCCATGCACCGTTGCATGCGCGGGCAGGCGCGTGCCGACGTGCACCTTGACCGAGCTGTACATCGGCTCGTGCGTCTGCGCCTTCGCGACAAATACGACGTCGCGCTGATCGCGGATCAGCAGATGCGTGCTGAGCCCGGTCGCGTCGCGCAGGCGTTCGAGAATCGGCGTGCCGACGTCGGTCAGCTCGAGCGAACTCAGATACTCGAAGCCGAGCCGCAGCACCGCGACGCTGAGCCGGAAATAGCGGTCCCCGTTGACGCGTTCGAGGAAGCCGAGCGCTTCGAGCGTTTGTAGTAAACGAAACGTGGTGGTGCGCGGGATGCCGATCCGCTTCGATAACTCCGGCGCGCCGAGCACCGGCTCGCGCGCGCTGAATTCGGCGAGGATGCGCAGGCCGCGTTCGAGGCCCGGCACCAGATATGTGGAGCCGCCGGCGCTGTCGTCGTCGGCGGCGGAAGCGGGCATGTCCGCGCTTTGCGCGTGCGACTGCGCCGGTTCGTGTTGTGCCGCGGAGGCTGCCGCCGCACGCGGTTTGGCCTGCCTGCGTCCCACTCCTGTCTGCTCTTCTTTTGCCATCTTGGCTGCCGTCTCTATGCGGTTCATCGGGTTCAATTCAGGATGATAGCGCGAAGCATGCGGCGAATCGGCCATGCGCGGTGCTATGCTTTGATCCGGTCCGGCGGCGCGGTGTATTCCAGCCGCTCGCTCGCGCCGCCCAAGCGTAGGAGGCCACGTCATGTCCAGCGCGGTCCAGATTCAAGTTGCCGACTCGCATCTTTATCCGGGCTGCGCGGTGCGCATCGCGAATCTTCCCGAGCCGGCCTGCGCGTCAAACGTCGCCGAGGCGCGCGTCGAATTCGCGGACGGTTCCGGTGCGCACGCCACCTGCCATCGGCGCGCACATGACGAACTCGAATTGACCGTCGACCGTTATGCGACGCAAAAACGTCATCCGATCGACGCACGGCACTGGCTACTATTGGCCGTCGATGCCACGCATCACAGTTGGCGCGTCAAGCGTCGGCTGCCGTAAAGCCGCGAGGCCTGCCGCCCTCGGCGGACCCGTAACCGGTGTCGCGCGCGCCGCTTCGAGCGGCGCCGATGCGACCGTCACGTTTCCTTCGGAACTCACCGATGACCGACCACGATCCTCACCTGCCGCCGAAACTGGACAACCCCGATTCAATCGATCACACCAACGACGCCCCCGACGATCCCGAACGCCGGCGCGTACTGACCGGTCTCGCGGCGGTCGGCCTCGGCCTTGCGCTGACCGGCTGCAAAACAGGCGAGGGACTCGTGGGCAACGGGCCGCCGCGCAGCGCCGCCGACTTGCGGCTCGACGCTGCGCTGCACGATCAGGTGAAGAACATCGTGGTGATCTACGCGGAGAATCGCAGCTTCGCGAACCTGTACGGCAACTACCCGGGCGTCCAGCATCCGCTCGACGCGGTCACCGCCGAGCAATACGTCCAGCTCGACCGCGATGGCAAGACGCCGCTGCCGCGGCTGCCGGCGATCTGGGGCGGGCTCGTGCCGCAGGCGCAGGAAGTGGACGGCAAGCGCTACATGATCGGCGAAAAGGATCTCGATCATCTGCGCAACCGGCCATTCCGCATCGTCGATGCGCACGGCGCGCCGCTGCCGACCGGCGTGATCACGCGCGACCTCATCCATCGCTTCTATCAGAACCAGATGCAGATCAACGCGGGGCGCAACAACCAGTTCGCCGCGTGGGGCGATTCCGGCGGCCTTGTGATGGGGCACTACCGCAATTCCGCCGACACGCTGCGTCTGTGGAATCTCGCGCAGCAGTACACGCTGTGCGACAACTTCTTCATGGCCGCCTTCGGCGGCTCGTGGCTGAACCATATCTTCCTGATCTCGGCGCAGGCGCCCTACTATCCGGACATCCACAACAGTCCGGCGAAGAAGATGGTGTCGGTCGTGGAAGGCGACGATCCGACCGGCACCCGTTTGAAGCTCGCGCCCAATTCGCCTGCGTCGGCGCTCGACGGTCCGCCGAAGTTCGTCAATGACGGCGCTTTCACCGCCGACGGCTACGCAGTCAACACGATGGCGCCGCCGTATCAGCCGAGCAGCGTGCGTCCGGCCGAAGGCGGCGACCCGGCTTTCGCGGATCCGTCGAACCCGCGGGTGATGCCGCCGCAGAATTACGCGACGATCGGCGACCGGCTGACCGGCAAGGGCATCGACTGGGCGTGGTACAGCGGCGCGTGGCAATTCGCGCTCGATCATCGCGATACGGGGTCGATGCCCGACTTCCAGTACCACCATCAGCCGTTTAACTACTTCGCCAATTACGCGCCGGGCACCGCCGCGCGCCGCCGCTATCTGCGCGACGGCGGCTTGGGTAACGACGCGTCGACCAATCGCCTGATTGCCGACATCGACGCGGGACGTTTGCCGACCGTGACGTTCTATAAACCGCAGGGCGACCTGAACATGCACGCGGGCTATGCGGACGTCGCCTCGGGCGACCGTCACATCGCGACGCTGATCGAGCACATCCAGCGCGGCCCGCAATGGCAGAACACGGTCGTGATCGTCACCGTCGACGAGAACGGCGGTTGGTGGGACCACGTCGCGCCGCCGATCGGCGATCGCTGGGGTCCGGGTTCGCGCGTTCCCGCGCTCGTGATCTCGCCGCTGGCGAAGAAGGCTTATGTCGATCACACGGTGTACGACACGAACTCGATTCTGCGTTTCATTAACCGTGTGCATGGACTCGCGCCACTCGATGGCGTGGTCGCGCGCGACAAGGCATTCGCAAGCAACGGACTCGCGCCGCTCGGCGATCTGACCGCTTCGCTCGATCTCGCTTGAGCGCCTCTCGGCTGCGTTGATTTGTCGCGGCTCGCGGTCTGCATGTGGTCGTTACTGCATGCATATCGCGTGCGCCGCGGCGCAGTAAGGATTCACCGTACCTCGCCACACCTTTTGGCGACTTGATTTTCCATTCGAACATCATGCCTTTGTCTTGCATAAAGCGCCGCGCCGCCTAGACTGATAAGGCGCTTCGCAATTTATGAACGGAACTGATATGCGACTGACCATCCTGATTAACGGTTCCGATCCCACCGTAAGCCATGATTACGCTGTGCTCTGGCTCGATACCGATGAACATCGGTGGTCGAGAGAAGCGCATCAAGGGATCGACCTGCCCCCATGGGGTGAACTGCGCGACGAAAACGGCGTGACCACGTTGTGCGCACCGAGCGCCGACGCGCCGCTTTGTACGTTGCGCGGTCTGCACGTGGATCGCAAGGAGCGAGTGAGCGCCGCGCAAGGCGCCGCTGCATGGACCGCGCTGCAAACACGCAAGGCGACTAGCGGCTTCTGGCGTTTGCAGGCGGTGGATCGTCAAAAAGTGCACGCTGAAAACAGCGTGTTCGGTAATTAAGTTCTGGCGCGATTCGTCGCGCTTCTCTTTTCCGGTCGAAACTTCCGGCTCACTACGCCAGCACTGTTCGTACGCGTAAATCTGTTCGTGCGCAATCGAACATAACGTGCCGCGATATCGCAAAGCCTTAAGACATTCTTAAGATTGCGTGCGTAGATTCGGAAGTCCACGCATTCGGGTCGCTGCAAAGCGGCCCACTTTTTTGTCCGGCGCACGCCGCCTCTGCCGTTTCCAATTCCCTTCCTTCGATTCGCATTGTGCAGTCGCTCGATGCGGGCCACGACGCTATACTTGCGTCCCCGTTCATCGAACCACCGACCCATGAAGAAGTGGCTTGCCTGTCTGTTACTCGCCGTCGCCGCTCATGCGAGCGCGGCGCCTTCCTGCACCGGATTCACGCCGAATGCGCAATGGCCCGTCCTCACCAATCAGAAGATGGCGCCGAAAACGCGCCTGCTTTGTTATAGCGATTTCGCGGTGCTGCATTCGGGTATCACGCACGGTCCGCTGTGGTCTGCCGAGCATCTGACGCGTGAGCACATCGAAGAAGCGAAGGACATGGTGCGCACCAACAAGTTCTTCGAAGACGCGCGTCTGCCCGAAGGCGAAGGCGCGACACTCGCCGACTACAAACGCAGCGGCTTCGATCGCGGTCATATGAGTCCGGCGGGTAATCGGTGGAACGACGAGGCAATGGCGCAATCGTTCTCGCTCGCGAACATCGTGCCGCAAAATCGTCAGAACAACCAACGATTGTGGGCACGCATCGAAACTGCCGTGCGCAAGATCGCGCTCGCCTACGACAACACGTACGTCGTCACCGGGCCGCTGTTCACCGGCCAGCAATTGCAGACGATCGGACCGACGCGCGTGTTCGTGCCCACCCAGTTGTACAAGGTCGTCTACGTGCCGTCGCGTCAACTGGCCTTCGCAGTCGTGGTTGATAATGTAGCGACCAACCGCTACGACATCCGCACGATTCACGAACTCGAAGCGATGTCGGGCATCCGCTTTCCGGGCATTCCGGACAACCTCAAGGACCAGCGGCCAGGAGGACTGAAAGGTGTTTAAGCCCTATTCGAACGATGACGACGTGCTCAACATTCAAGGCGATGCGCTCACGCTCAGCAATGGCACGACGCGTGTCGTGCTGAACGGCACGCTCGAATTGACGCGCGATCAACGCGGACTGAAGGCGGCGCTCGCGCTGAAGGAAGCGCTCGATGCGATCGTCGCGAGCCTGCAGGCGCAGAAGGATTTACCGGCAAAGGTGCAGGACGAGCCGGATGCTAAACCGGGTATCGTGCAGAACCCGTTTCAATAACGGATTCGACGGCGTTGCATTTGCGCAACTTCGCAGACCGTAAGTTTTACTGATTTCGGTCACGCAAACCTTTGCGTGACCGCTAGTTTTCTAATCTCGCGCCAATAGAGCGGATCGCCTCCCCTCTGTCACATAATGTACATAGAGAAACCTTAGCGTGCGAGGTTTCTTCACACATCGACTGGCGTCGCCATGCATGCTGCGTTCTCGAGATTTCGCCGTTCTTCCGCACAGGGTAATCCGCGCACTGCCGGAGACTTGTGCCAGGAAGTTCCATCCGTAGACGTTGAAGATCCCAACTCCGTGGTCATGGAGATCTTCTCGGCGCGCCGCGACATGCAGAGTCTCGCTGTCATCGACGACCACCGTCCCATCGGCCTGATCAACCGCGATATCTTCATGTCGCAAATGAGCAAGCCGTTCCATCGAGAGCTTTACGACAAGAAGAGTTGCATCGCGTTCATGGACAAGGAACCGCTCATCGTCGACGCCGACGTGAGCATCGAAGCGCTGACGTTCAGGACCGTCGAGGCGGGAGAAAAAGCGCTGGTCGATGGTTTCATCGTGACACGTGACGGACTCTTCTCGGGTCTCGGCAGTGGTCTGCAGCTTATCAGTGCGGTCGCGGAAATGCAGGCGGAGAAGAACCGCCAGATCATGCAGAGTATCGAGTACGCCAGCGTGATACAGCGCGCCATGTTGCGTGCTTCCAGCGAGACCCTGTCGATAAAGCTGCGCGACGCGGCGATGGTCTGGGAACCTCGCGACGTCGTCGGCGGCGACTTCTATCATTTCGCGGCCTTTCCGAACGGCTGGTTTGGCGCTGTTGCCGATTGCACCGGACATGGCGTACCGGGCGCCTTCATGACCTTGCTTGCTTCGGCGTCGCTGTCGAAAGCGCTCGAACAGATCGGTCCGCGCGACCCCGCCGCGCTACTGGCGGCCGTCAATCAAAACGTCAAGGGCTTGCTTGGGCAAGTGAACAGTGCCGACGAAGGAACCCAATCCAACGACGGTCTGGATACCGCACTCTTCTGGTTCGACGCCACGGAGAGCGTGCTGCATTTTGCCGGCGCGAGGATCGCTCTGCACATCCTGTCACCCGATGCCGCGGAGTTCGAAACGATCGGCGCCGACCGCATGGGTGTCGGTTATGTGGACAGTCGCGCCGACTATGCGTGGAGCTTGCGCTCGATTCCGGTCACGGCGGGCAGCCTGCTGTTCATCTATACCGACGGCCTCGCCGATCAGATCGGCGGCCCGCGCAACATTTCTTTCGGCCGGCGCCGCGCGCTCGACCAGATTCTCGAAAACCGCGCCGAAACTCCGGCGACGATTTGCGAGCGCGTCCGGCTCGCGCTCGCGGAGTGGCAAGGCAAGCAACCACGCCGTGACGACGTCACGCTTTTCTGTGCCCGCATTTAGCGAATTCCCAGAATGTCCCAACTACTAGAACAAGACAGCGCCTTTTTCGAACTCGCGCAGCGGCGCAACGTGCTCTTCTATCACAAGGGCTACTTCTCCCATAACATCGTCGCGTCGATGGGCGAAGTCGTGAAACTGCAGCTCGAAGTCGCCGGCGTCAGCGGTCCTACTCGCCGCAAACTCTTCTCGTCCTTTATCGAGCTGGCACAGAACATCGTTCATTACTCGTCGAACGCGCTGGAGCCCGGTGGCGAACGGGCAGGCGAGATACGCGAGGGCGCGGTGTGCATCTCCAGGCACGGCGAACATCACGTAATGTTGTGCGTCAATCCCATTGCGACCGCCGAAGTCGAGGACCTGCGAAGCAGGTTGGAGCCTCTGCGTAATATGTCACTCGAAGAAATCAAGCAAGCGTACAAGGTTTCATTGCGCACCGATGCTCCGAAAGACAGCAAGGGCGCCGGGCTCGGCTTCCTGACGATGGCGCGCGATGCGAGCGCGCCGCTTGAATTCGCTTTTCATCCGCGTGCCGACGAACCGGGCACCACGCTGTTTTGCCTCATGGCCATCATCTGAGCAGGAAGGCACACGAACAATGGAAAACCTACACATCCCGGCGACGACGACGTCGCCCGAAGTCGATTTTCGCTTCGACCAACACGCGTTGTCGATCAGGGGAGAGTCTTACCCCGAAAACGCAGCCGCCTTTTACGCGCCGATCATCGAGCAGATGCGCAAATACCTCGCCGCGAACGCCGGGGCCGAGATCACCATCGACGTCGCGCTGACGTACTTCAATAGCTCGAGTACCAAAATGCTGTTCAGCATCTTCGACGCGCTCGATCAGGCGGCGGAATCGGGAAGCCGCGTGTCGATGAACTGGTATCGCGACGAGGAAGACGAGACCATTGCCGAATTCGGCGAAGAACTGAAAGCCGATTTCGGCGCGATCGAGTTCACCGATCGTCCCATTGCGCAGCAGGGAAAGTAAAGTGCGTTCGACCTCTTCCCTTGACGTGTCCTCGGGTGGCGCACCCGATCTGTTCCAGGACGAAAGCACCGCGCTGGCAAAGGCTCGGGCCATGCATTCGATCATCGATGCGGACCCCGCGGAGTATCGCCAGTCGTTGGGCGAACTGATCGAGCACTTCCAGCGCCTGATGCGCGAGACACGGCGCCTGATCGGCCGCAGCGACCGGGCCGAACGCGAGATGCAGGCGCTCGCCCAGCAGTTGGCGTATCGCGCATCGCACGACGCGTTGACGGGCGTACTGAACCGCAGTGCCGTGATCGAACGGACCACCAAGGTGTTGCGCATCAGCAGCGCGGTGATGATCATCCTCGACATCGACGAATTCAAGCGGATCAACGACGACTACGGCCACCCCACCGGAGACGCGGTCATTTCGGGGGTCGTCGATTGTCTGCGCAGAATCGTCGGGGAACAAGGCTTCATCGGGCGAGTGGGCGGTGAGGAGTTCACCGTCTTGCTGCCCGGTCATGAACCGGCCAGCGGTGCCATTCTTGCCGAGCGCATGCGAGAAGCCATCGGTGACTCGCTGGTCGTTCCACCCGTCGAGCGCCGCATCACGGCCAGCTTTGGCGTCAGCATCAACGAGGTCGGAACCTGTTTCGACACCGCATATGGCCTCGCCGATGCGGCTCTGTACCGCGCCAAGCGAAGCGGGCGCAACCGCGTGGAATTTGCCGATCGATAGGCGGATAAGCAGACCCATCGCGCGCCGTTACAGGCAGATCCGGAGCGCCCTAAGGCAAGTCATGCAGCCACCTAAACATTCACTATCCGGGCGGGTCGGTGTTCGCCCGCGCCGGGTTGACGGAAAGGGAAGGGCCTTGGGACAGGAAGCAACGCGCAAAGCCGGTACTGTCATAGCCGTACTTGCCATTCTCGCTGTCATTGCGACGAGTACCTTCCTCGCAATCCGCCAGAGCAGCGAGCAGGACAGTTCGCTTCGGACGATCCAGGCTTCCGGGCGGCTGCGCCACGACCTCGACCAGGTTCAGCAAGTCATGCTCGATGAGCATGCGACGCTCTACACCTCGATCGCAACGGTGCCGCTTTACAACCGCGCCGCTTATAGCTTTCCGATGCTGGAACTGCTCGCGTTGACGCGCGACGCGCGCGAGAGCTGCAGCGAGAATCAGGAATGCATATCGAGGCTGTCGGATCTGGACGACATGGTCGGCAGACTTAGCGAGCTGAGCTTTGGTCTTGCGCGCAAGATCGCGGAACATCCCGGCAGTGTGGCAGTGGGCGACCCCAGACTCGAACAAATCGACGCCTATTTCTATAGCGTTCTCGAGCGGGTCGTCGACGTACGACTCGCGGCCGACGCCAAGGTCGCTTCAGTCGTCAGCAAATCCTCATTGGATGGGAAGTGGTTTACGCGCATGCTGTTGAGCTGCGGCGTCGCTTCGGCCTTGTTGCTGCTTTCGCTGATTCACTGGAACGGGCGCATTGGAGCGCATCTTCGTCGTTCGCTCACAAGACTCGAGCATCAAGCCAGATACGACGCACTGACCGATCTGCCGAACCGGGTGCTGCTCGGCGAACATCTTTCAGAGTCGCTCGTCCGCGCGGCAGCGACAGGTCAGAACGTTTCCGTCCTGTTCCTCGATCTCGATCGTTTCAAGGACGTCAACGATTCGCTCGGACACCGCATTGGCGATTTGCTGCTACAGGCCGTGGCGCGAAGGCTTCAGCGTCTGCTGCGCGCGACGGATTTCGTCGCGCGTTACGGGGGCGATGAATTCGTCATCGTCGCGGAACGGGCCGACGCGAAGCAACTCACCGAAATGCTGGACACGCTGATTCACGAGATGAGCGAGCCGTATCGCATCGGCGAGCACGAGCTTTATCTCGAAGCAAGCATCGGCGTCAGTACTTTTCCACAAGACGGCGCCCAGCCGGAACTGCTCGCGCGAAATGCCGATGCCGCGTTGTACGTGGCTAAATCGCGCGGGAGAAACGGCTATCAATTCTACGAACCGGAGCTGAGCCGGGCGGCCGCCGAGAAGTTGCGGCTCACGACGCGACTGCGGCGCGCGGCGAAAGCCAATGAGTTGTATCTGGCGTATCAGCCGCAAATCGACATGAAAACCGGATGCATCGTCGGTGCCGAGGCACTTTTGCGGTGGCACGACGACGAACTCGGTGAAGTCTCGCCGGCCGTCTTCATCCCGCTTGCCGAAGAAACCGGTCTGATCCAGAACATCGGCACGTGGGTATTGCGGCAGGCGTGTCTGCAGGCGAGCGCATGGGTACGCTCGGGGCTTCCGCCCGTGCGCATATCGGTCAATGTTTCGCCACTTCAACTCGAACGGGCGGACCTTCCAGGCGTAGTGCACTCGGCACTCGACGATGCCCATTGGCCCGCCGAACTGCTGGAGCTCGAAGTCACCGAGGGCACGTTGATGCGCAACGCTGAAGAAGCGCAACGGGCTTTTCGCGAACTGCGCGAACTCGGTGTGTCCATCGCTATCGACGACTTCGGCACCGGTTATTCGAGCCTCAGCTATCTGAAACGCTTTAGCGTCGACCGCATCAAGATCGATCGCGCCTTCGTTTGCGAAATCGGCAGAGACAAGGAACTCGAAGCTCTGTCGCTTGCCATCATCGCGATTGCTGAAACGCTGAGCTTCGATGTCGTCGCTGAAGGGGTCGAGCTCAATGTCCAGCGCGAGTTTCTGGTCCGTCACGGATGCACGGTGGCCCAGGGTTTCCTGTTTAGCCCAGCGGTCTCGCCGGAGGCTTTAGCGCAATTGCTCGGCAAGACCGCGGTCGCGTCTTCATTGAGCGTGGCGCCTTTCCGGGGATTCGCTTTGTGAGTCGCAACATGTATCCGCGCTGACGCACTACTTACGTTTTGTCACCAGCGCGGCGTCAACTCCTGTATTCCGCCCTACGTTAAACCGGCAGCGCTGAAATGATTCAGCCGCGACAAACGAATCCACCGATTCAACCTGGAGTCACATCATGAAGACGCTGTTCGCCGCTGTTGCTTCCGCACTGCTCGTGTCGACCGCCTTTGCTCAAACGGCCGCACCGTCTGCCGCACAACCCGCGCAACCCACGCAGTTGCCAGCCACCGGCCAGGCGAATCTGAAGGCAAGCACCGCGGTACAAGCCGGCGCGACCGCAACGAAAGCGCCTGCCGAAGCCGCTACGCAAAAGCACGTGAAAAAGACTTCCGCCCATACGAAGAAGGCCCACAAGTCCACGGCCAAAAATGCCGTCGAAACGAGTGCCGCGAAGACTAAAACGGAGAGTGCGAAAGAGGCCAGCACTGCCCCGGCGAAAGCCGACGGCGCACAAGCCGACACGACCAAAACGCAATAACACGTGATCGGTTTCGGCGCTGACCGGCCATGCAGGTGCTGTTCAAATAGAAGTTGATCGAAGCCGGACTGTGCCGTTCAGGGAGGGCGAGTCTTATGACTCGCCTTTTTTTATGCCGCGTGTCATTCCCCGTCGTATCTTTTTGCCGACAAACGCGCGAATTTTTGCACCGTCTTTACTCGCGGACGACTACTCTCGAATTGTTCCAATTCACCATCGCGTCGCACCAACGCCGCATCACATGGCTCTTACCCAATCGCTCGACAAGCTCTCGCCGCAACCTGCCAGCAAGCAGGTTCAACACAGCAACGTCATTGCGTTTCCGTCGGCGCGCGCGGCTCTACTCGTGACGCTGCCGCACGCTCACTTGCGCGCACTGCTTCATTCACCGCTCGGCGTCTATGTAATCAACACGGAAACCGTGCGCGAAGAAGACCGCGTGCAACTCGACATCGCGCGCGAAGATCTCCACTTCACGTTGCACATGCTGCTCACCACGTTGCCCGCCGCGACGATCGGTCCATTGAAACGTCGCGTCAGCCACCCGAGCGCGCGTTAAATGCGCTCGACGAGAGACTGTTCACGCAGCTTGTCGGCATCGACGATTTCGATTTCCGCATAGCGCAGCTTCAACGCGCCCTGCGTCTCGAAGTGCTTGAGCACCTGATTGATCGTCTGCCGCGACAACGCGAGCATCATCGCCAGGTCTTCCTGCGGGACCTTCAGCACGTTGCGCAATGCGCCGGGTTCGCCATAGCCGCCCGCCATCAGCAACAGGCGCCGCGCGACACGCGGTGCGGCCGGCAATAGCGCGGCTTCCTCGATCGCCTCGAACGCCAGACGCAACTTGTGCGCGAGCAGCAGACCGAACGCATGCCAGTAAGCCGGCGTGCGCTCGAGCAACGCGGCGAGCGCCGCGCGCGGCACATGAAACAGCGCGGTATCGCGTTCGGCATAGGCGTCGTGGGTGCGCGATCGATCGTCGAACAGCGCGATCTCGCCAAACCAGTTCACCGGCTCGATCACCGCGAGCAACGCTTCCTTGCCGGTCGAACTCGCCGCGCCGATTCTGACGAGGCCGTCGAGCACGCAGTACAGGCCGTCGTCGGCAGCGCCGCGCGTGAAAAGCCGCTGACCTGCCGCGAGAGATTCGACGCGCCCCGCGTCGAGCAATTGCACCCGCAGCTCGGCTGGCGCGGCGCGAAACCACGCGCTGCGCTCGAGCAGCCCGGCAAGCTCCTTCGATGAAAAACGCGCTGTCATGGACGGTATCCGTGGACGGTCGTTGCTGATTGTCGGCTACCCGATGGTTTGAAAATTCGCTGCCCGCGATTATGCTGACTTTGACACAGGAGCGGCCCTGATGAGAACGCTGACGCAGCAACTGACGCAATACGCGGCCTACCATCGCGACCGGCGCAATATCGCCACGCACTTCGTCGGCATTCCGATGATCGTGCTCGCGCTCGCGGTGTTGCTGAGCCGCCCGTCGTTTGGCGCCGGGATGTTCCCGGTCACGTTGTCGCCGGCGTGGCTGCTGTTCGTGGCGGCGACCGTCTACTACCTCGCGCTCGACGTGCCGCTCGGCGTGCTGATGGCCTGCGTCTCGGCGCTCTGCGTCGGGTTCGGCGAGTGGATCGCCGCGCAAACGACGCTCGTGTGGCTCGCGACCGGCATTGGGCTGTTCGTGGTCGGCTGGGTGTTCCAGTTCGTCGGCCACGTGGCCTACGAACATCGCAAGCCGGCATTCGTCGACGACGTGATCGGCCTGTTGATCGGCCCGCTATTCGTGCTCGCCGAAGCGCTGTTCGGTGTCGGCTGGCGTCCCGAGCTGCGCGATGCGATCGAGGCTGAGGTAGGCCCGACGCGCATCGATCCGCAGCGGACCGACGCGCATCGCTGAGCGAGCGCCGTAGTTCAGTTCGACGCGAACCGAACGAAGCGCACGCTGTGCAGCGCGGTCAGCGCGACGGCGATCCAGATCGGCACATAGGTCGCGAGTTGCGCGACGCTCAGCGTTTCGCGCAGCAGCGTGATCGACACGAACACGAGCAGCACCGGCTCGACGTAGCCGAGAATGCCGAACAACGCGACCGGCAACAGTCGGCTCGCCTTCAGATACGAAGCGAGCGCGAGCGTGCTCAACGCACCGAGGCCCGGCAATAGCAGACACCACATTTCGGCGCGGCCGGCGATCGCTTGCAGCGAGCCGCCGCCGAGAATGCACACGGCAGCCACCGGCAGCAGCAACGCCATCTCGACGGTGAACATCGCAAGTGAATCCTGATTGATCTGACGACGCACCACGAAATAAGGCGGATAACCGAGCGCGACGACGAGCGTCGGCCACGAGAACGCACCCGTCACCCA
The DNA here is from genome assembly GCF_014200875.1 of Paraburkholderia sp. HC6.4b. Classification (NCBI taxonomy): domain Bacteria; kingdom Pseudomonadati; phylum Pseudomonadota; class Betaproteobacteria; order Burkholderiales; family Burkholderiaceae; genus Paraburkholderia; species Paraburkholderia sp. HC6.4b. The sequence goes on along the minus strand of NZ_JACHDC010000002.1, from coordinate 274,862 downwards.
CAGTTCGTGAGCGACGCCAACCGCCGCGCACGCGACCGCGAGCCACTGCAACGCGTCGAGCCGCTCGCGATAGTGGAAGCGCCCGACCAGCACCATCACGAGCGGCAGCAGGAAATAGCCGAGCGACACTTCGAGCATGCGCCCATGCAGCGGCGCCCACAGAAACAGCCACAGCTGTACGCCGAGCAGGCCCGCAGCCACGGCCATCGCGGCACCGAGCTTCGGCTGCGTCATCATTTGGACAACGAGCGCGCGCAGAATCGGCAGGCGCTTGCGCACCGCGACGAGCAGCAGCGCGCCAGGCACGGTCCACACGATGCGCCACGCGAAGATGTCGAGGCCCGACAGCGGTTTGAGCAGCGTCGCGTAAGCGGACAATAATGCGAACATCGCCGACGCGCCGACCGACAATGCGATCCCGCGCCTGAAGTCGTTGTGATTCATTGCGCGGTCGGGGATCGATGTGACGCGTGGGCTTGCGGCGCGCGACGCAGGCTCGCGGCGTTCGTTGTCGTCATGAATATGATGTCTCGTGAGCAGACGGCCACGCGGGCAAAGCGGCAGACGCTGCGTTGTCGTTCTGAAGCGGCGGTGCAAAACCGTAGGAAAACGGGCATTCTAGACGGGTTATTCGCCAACGGGCTTGCGCTTTTTCGTCAGTCGGCTGCAATTAGTCGTGCGCGTCGCGCGTCGATGCACTAGAACATAACTTCGTGCGCCGCGGCCGGCGAAGCCATTTCCGGTTCGTCCTCGCCTCGCGCGAATCTTGCTACCCAAGTTTTGCACGCTGTGGCCGGACCACTCGCGACAACGACGTCCACAGCGGCACGCAACGAGCAGCACCCACGAGCCGGGTCGGCGAATGCAGCCTCGAGCGCAGTCTGTCAGGCCGCCACGAATCACCGCCCGCGCATCTCGCCCACGGCATGCCTCAACTGCGTTTCGTCGCGCATGCCACCGCCCGGCAGCAATCCCGCTCATCGAATGTGACTACTGGAGCCAGCATGACCCAGCCAGCCCTATCGCTCAGCAACTCGCCTTCCGAACTGCGTCGCGCCTTCGCCGCCGACGTGTACGCCGGCCTCACCCATACGCCGCAGAAAGAGCTGCCGTCGAAGTATCTGTACGACGAGGTCGGTTCCGCACTTTTTGAAGTGATTACCGTATTACCCGAATATGGCGTCACGCGCGCCGAAGAACGTCTGCTCGCGAAGCACGCGGCCGACATCGTCGAGCATTTGCCGCATGACGTCACGGTCGCCGAACTCGGCAGCGGCAGCGGCCGTAAAACGCGGCGCATTCTCGAGGCGCTGTGTAAAAAACGCCCTACTTCCTACTGCCCGATTGAAATTTCGCGCAGTGCGTTGCAGTTGTGCCGGCGCGAACTCGGTGACATCGAGCGGATTTCGATCGTCGGTTATGAGCGCGACTATCTGGCCGGTCTCGCCGAAGTGAGCCGGCAGCGCGCGCCCAGCGACCGCTTGCTCGTGCTGTTTCTCGGCAGCACGATCGGCAACTTCGGCAGGCTCGCGGCGACGCGTTTTCTGCGCGAGATCCGCAACATGCTCGCGCCCGGCGACGCGCTGCTGCTCGGCACCGATCTGATCAAACCGACGCCGGTGCTGGTCGCAGCCTACGACGACGCGATCGGCGTGACCGCGTCGTTCAATCTGAACCTGCTCGCGCGCGTCAACCGCGAACTCGACGGCGACTTTCCGCTCGATGAGTTCGAGCACGTCGCGCGCTTCAATCCGGACGCGCGCAGCATCGAGATGCATCTGCGCGCGAAGCGCGATATCACCGCTCACGTGCGCGCCGCAAAGCTGACGGTGTCGCTGAAGGAAGGCGAGACGATCTGGACCGAAAGCAGCCACAAGTATCGCGCGGAAGAATTGCCCGCGATCGCCGATGACGCCGGCTTCGTGTGCAGCCATCAATGGATCGAGGATGAGTGGGGATTCGCGGAGAGTTTGTTGGTGGCCCGGTAAGCGCTGACCACGCGGCAAATAACGGCCGACAAAGGCATAAACGAAAAAGCGGCGCGCCCTCCTCTGGACGGCGCGCCGCTTTTTTAACTCGCGCAGCTCGAGCTCAATGCTGCTCGAAGCGCTCGTAACGCCTGTCCGTCACGCGCTCCTCGCCGCTCACTTCGGTCACGCGCGCCGCCGGCGGTCCGTGACGCAGCCACGACAACATCCGGTCGATCTGATTGGCCGGTCCCTGCAACATCGCCTCGACCGAACCGTCGTCGAGATTCGCGACCCATCCCTTGATGCCGAGTGCGTGCGCCTGGCGCACCGTCGCAAGGCGAAAGCCAACGCCCTGCACGGTGCCGCGCACCCGCGCGTAATACGTTTCGATCCGCTCGTCCAGATCCGGGACCATGCCGCTACCTCCTTTTCATGCCAGACAGTCTTTCAAGCCGGCATTCTAGTCGCGTCGCGGCGAGCGCGCTCGGCAACGCCCATCCTTTGCGCGCGCCACGTACAATCCGTCGACCGTTACGCCGGAAATGGAAACAGAATGACCGAACAGAATCGCGATCTCGTGCTCGTGACCGGCGCGTCCGGCTTCGTCGGCTCGTCGGTGGCGCGCATCGCGCAGAGCAAGGGCTTTCGCGTACGCGTGCTGGTGCGCGCGACGAGTCCGCGCAAGAACGTCGAATCGCTCGACGCGGAAATCGTCGTCGGCGACATGCGCGACGAAGCATCGATGCGCAACGCGCTGCGCGGCGTGCGCTATCTGCTGCACGTGGCCGCCGATTATCGGCTGTGGGCGCCGGACCCCGGCGAGATCGAGCGCGCGAATCTCGAAGGCACCGAGGCGACGATGCGCGCGGCGTTGAAGGAAGGCGTGGAACGCATCGTATATACGAGCAGCGTCGCCACGCTGAAGGTGACGAGCTCCGGCCAGTCCGCCGACGAAACCTCGCCGCTTCGCGCCGACCAGGCGATCGGCGTCTACAAGCGCAGCAAGGTGCTCGCCGAGCGCGCGGTCGAGCGCATGATCGCCGAGGACGGTCTGCCCGCGGTGATCGTCAATCCATCGACGCCGATCGGCCCGCGCGACGTGAAACCGACGCCCACCGGGCGCATCATTCTGGAGGCGGCGCTCGGCAAGATTCCCGCATTCGTCGATACGGGGCTGAACCTCGTGCACGTCGACGACGTCGCCGCCGGTCATTTCCTTGCGCTCGAACGCGGCAAGATCGGCGAGCGCTATATTCTGGGCGGCGAAAATCTGCCGTTGCAGCAGATGCTCGCCGATATCGCGGCATTGACCGGCCGCAAGGCACCGACACTGAGCCTGCCGCGCTGGCCGTTGTATCCGCTCGCGATGGGCGCGGAAGCGGTCGCCAAATTCACGAAGCGCGAACCTTTCGTCACCGTCGACGGACTGAAGATGTCGAAGAACAAGATGTATTTCACGTCGGCGAAGGCGGAACGCGAGCTGGGGTATCGGGCGCGGCCTTATCGCGAGGGGCTCGCCGATGCGCTCGAATGGTTCCGGCAGGCGGGGTATCTGAAGCGGTGATCAAGGGATAAGTGAACGGTTAAGTGAAGGGCTGAACAGCGGCCGTAAGCATTTTGTTACAAGTCCCGCGCCGGCGACGGGTCCAAGCCCGCTCGCAGCGGGTAAAATCGCGGGTCCTACCTGAGAAACCTCGCATGAATCTTCACGAACAGCTCGGCGCGCTGGAAATGGGCGTCGACCAGCTCATTCAGGCTGTCGTGGCCACGCAGGCCGAGAACACTCCCGAGACAAGCGCTGACGCTGCGGCATCGCCCGCGGCGGTGGAGCATGCCGCGCACGAAGCAGCGGCGCAAGCAGCAGCGGAACAGCCCGCGAGCACCGAAGCAAACGCAGAAACGCACGCCGAAGCGATCGATAAGCCGGCCGCCCCGCAGTTCCAGCCGACGCTCGAAATCAACCGCCCCGCGCGCGACGAAATCACGATGACGATCGGCGACCAGACCGTCGCGCTACGCCCGGATCAGATCGGCCGGCTGATCGAGGAACTGTCGAACGCACGGGCCTCGATGACGCCGGAGCAGCCGCAAGGCATCCCGCCGGGCTGGCAATTTGTCTCGACGAAGAATCCGATGATGGCCGTGCAAAAGCAGTCGAACGGCGACCGCTTGCTCGTGATGCGCCACACCGGCCACGGCTGGGTGCCGTTCACGTTCTCGCCGGACATCGTGATCCAGATGTACATGATGCTGACGAACGCGTGATGAAACGCACTACGTAGAAAAAGCGGCCTGGAGCCGCTTTTTTTACGTCTGCCTTCTGCATCCGACGAGCGCATCGGCCATCGACAGACTTCAGCGCTCCTGCACTGGTGCCTGCACGCGCGCCTTCCACTGCCCACCCTTGCCACGCCAGTAGCGCACCGCCGATGCGAACGTTGCGCCGACATAGAACAGCGCCACGAGCGGCAGAAACGGCGCCCACAGCGGTGAGCGCCGGTAGTAGACGAGCATCGGCGCATAGGCGCAGCACATTGCCGCCCACGCGATCCAGGCCGGCCAGCCGAGCGGCCCGAGGATCAACGCCGCGACCGGCGGCAACAGATAGATGATCGCCATGCCGACGAGCGTGCCCGCGAGCAGCAGCGGCGAGTAGCGCAGCTGCGTGAACGCGGTGCGCGCGATCATGTTCCAGATGTCGCGCCAGCTATCGTAGGGACGCAGCGACACGCTCTTCGCCGCCAGATCGAGCCGGATCGGATGACGGCCGGTGCCACGATGCTTGATGCGCGCGGCAAGGCTGCAATCGTCGATCAGCTCGGCGCGAATCGACTCGATGCCGCCCGCTTCCTCGAGCGCCGCGCGGCGCACCAGCATGCAGCCGCCCGCCGCGGCCGCGGTGCGGTTGCGTGGATTGTTGACCCACGCGAACGGATACAGCTTCGCGAAGAAGAACACGAAGGCCGGAATCAGCGCCTTTTCCCAGAACGAATCGCAGCGCAGCCGGACCATCAGCGAGACGAGGTCGCGCTTTTCGGCATCCGCGCGCGCGACGAGCTGCGTCAACGCCTCGGCGGGGTGGCCGATGTCGGCATCGGTCAGCAACAGGAATTCGGCCGGCAGATCGAGCGTGCGCACCGCCTCGATGCCCTGCGACTGCGCCCACACCTTGCCGGACCAGCCCGGGGGCAACGGCTTCGCGCTCAGCACGGTGAGGCGCTCCGGACATTGCAGCCGCAGCGCTGCGGCACGCGCGGCGTCGGCGGTGCCGTCGGTGCTGTGATCGTCGACGACGATCACGTGGAACGCGCCTGCGTAGTCCTGCTCGAGCAGCGACGTGACCGCCTCGGCGATCACGTCGACTTCATTGCGCGCCGGTACGACGGCCGCGACGGCCGGCCATGCGTCGCGCGCCGCGATGGCCAGCGGCGCGGCGGGGCGCGCGCGCCAGAAGCCGCCACGCGCGAACAGCAGCACGCACCAGATCAGCAGGGAAACACACGAAAGAACGAACAGGACCGCCGCCATTAAGCATTACCCTCGATTGAGCGCGCCGCCATGCCGACGCGTCTGGATAGTCGCATTTTCAGGGTGCGCGCCGCCACCACGCACCAGTCGAACAGATTGAGGACCGGGCGCGCGCGGAACACATCGTAATCCGCGCGCTCGATGCGCTCGAGAAACCGAAAGCCTGCATGCACCGCGCCGCACAGCTCGATGCCGAGCCGCCCCGGCATGCGCAGCGCGAGCGGTGCGCCGCGGACCAGCGTGGCGCGCACGAACGCGATTTCATACGCCATCAGCGCGCGCCACGCATCGTCGACGACACCATCGGCAATCTGCGCCTCGGTCACGCCGAAGCGGCGCAAATCGGCTTGCGGCAGGTACACGTGCTGTCGTTGCCAGTCGGCGGCGACGTCGAGCCAGAAGCTGATCAGTTGCGACGCCGTGCAGATCGCGTCGGCATCGGCAAGATTGTGCGGCGTCGCCGCGCCAACCAGATGCAGTAGCAGATGCCCGACCGGATGCGCCGAGCGGCGGCAATAGTCAACGAGCGCGGCGCGATCCGCATAGCGATTCGTATCGATGCCCTGCGCGCAGCCCTCGAGCAGATCGTAGAACGGTTCGAGCGGCAGCTCGTATTGCGCGACCACGCCAGCGAGCTTGCCGAACAACAGCGCATGCACGGGCGCGGCGCGCCGTTGCGCGATCGCGTCAAGCCCGGCGCGGAAATCGGCCAGCCGGGCATGCCGCTCGGCGGCGCTCCACTGGCCTTCGGCGGAGATATCGGCCGCAGTGCGCACGACCTGATAGATAATACCGACAGGCGCGCGTAGGGCCTTAGGCAGCAACACGCTCGCGATCGGAAAGTTTTCGTGCTGATCGACGTCCATCCAGCGAGCCTCGAAACCATTCTGTAATACGGCGCGATGTCCGCGCGGCAAGGATCGGTAGTTTAAGGGTTCCGCCGTGACGGTGCAGTGTGCGGTCATGGTCGGGCGCGTTAAGAGGCAATCCCGCGCTGACTCCTTACATCTTTGTAACGCTCGCCGCCCCGGTCCTCCGCACGGCCCAGCGGGTGCGGCAAGCGGCCAACACACGGGCCGCAGCAAAAAGCAAAGTGGCCCCGATAGCGTTAGAATGCGCGTTTGGTTTTGCTGTACCGGCCGGTCGCCGGGGCTCAAGACGTCAACTAATCAAGATGGGCGCGGCGATAAAGTCAGTTTCACGACTTCTTCGAAACCCGCGTTAGTCGGAGTTCGCCAACTTATGCGAGTCATCCTTGCTCAGCCCCGCGGCTTTTGTGCGGGCGTTGTCCGCGCAATCGAAATCGTCGATCGTGCGTTACAGCAACACGGCGCGCCCGTGTATGTCCGGCACGAGATTGTCCATAACCGTCACGTGGTCGACAATCTGCGCCAGAAAGGCGCGCGTTTCGTCGAGGAACTCGATGAAGTGCCGCAAGGTGCCGTCGCGATATTCAGCGCGCATGGTGTTGCGCAAACCGTCGAACGTGATGCCGAAGCGCGCGGCCTCGACGTGCTCGACGCAACCTGCCCGCTCGTGACCAAGGTGCACGTACAAGGTCGTCAGTACGTGGCCGCCGGCCGCACGCTGATCCTGATCGGCCACGCCGGCCATCCCGAAGTGGAAGGCACGATCGGCCAGATCCCCGGCACGGTGCTGCTCGTGCAGAGCGAGGCAGAAGTCGCGAAACTCGAGTTGCCGGTCGATGCGCCGCTCGCCTACGTGACGCAAACCACGCTGTCGGTCGACGACACGCGCGGCATCATCGACGCGCTGCTGCGCCGCTTTACCGACATGGTGGGTCCCGACACGCGCGACATCTGCTATGCAACGCAGAACCGCCAGGCGGCGGTGCGCGAATTGAGCAAAGAGGTCGATGTACTGCTGGTGGTCGGCGCGACCAACAGCTCGAACTCGAACCGGCTGCGCGAAATCGGCAGCGAGAGCGGCGTGGCGAGCTACCTCGTCGCCGACGGCTCTGAAGTGAAGCCGGAATGGTTCGCCAACGTGCACACGGTCGGCATCACGGCCGGCGCGTCGGCGCCCGAAGAAATGGTCGAAAACGTAATCGATGCGCTACGCGCATTGGGGCCCGTCGATGTCACGACGATGGCGGGCCGTGAAGAAAAAGTCGAATTCAAGTTGCCATCGAAACTGATGCAACCACTCGCTGCACGCGAAGTTTAAGGAGGACGCCTTGTCTATTCCGCTGCTACAGAAAGTCCGCGTCGGCGCATACATCATGCGCCAGCATCTCTCCGGCAACAAACGCTATCCGCTCGCCCTGATGCTGGAGCCGCTGTTTCGCTGCAATCTCGCCTGCAATGGCTGCGGCAAGATCGACTATCCGGATCCGATTCTGAACCAGCGTCTGTCGCTGGAAGAATGCCTGCAGGCCGTCGACGAATGCGGTGCGCCGGTCGTGTCGATCGCGGGTGGCGAGCCGCTGCTGCACAAGGAAATGCCGCAGATCGTCAAGGGCATCATGGCGCGCAAGAAGTTCGTGTACCTGTGCACGAACGCGCTGCTGATGGAAAAGAAGATGGACGACTACGAGCCGAATCCGTACTTCGTGTGGTCGGTTCATCTTGACGGCGACAAGGAAGCGCACGATCACTCGGTGTCGCAGGAAGGCGTGTACGAGAAGGCCGTGGCCGCGATCCGCGAAGCGAAGCGCCGCGGCTTCCGCGTCAACATCAACTGCACGCTGTTCAACGACGCGCAGCCGGAACGCGTGGCGAAGTTCTTCGACACGTTGGGCCCGATGGGCGTCGACGGCATCACGGTATCGCCGGGTTATGCGTATGAGCGCGCGCCGGATCAGCAGCACTTCCTGAACCGCGACAAGACCAAGCAGCTGTTCCGCGAAATCTTCAAGCGCGGCAACAACGGCAAGAACTGGTCGTTCAGCCAGTCGGCGATGTTCCTCGACTTCCTCGCGGGCAACCAGACCTACGAATGCACGCCGTGGGGCAACCCGGCGCGTACCGTGTTCGGCTGGCAAAAACCGTGCTATCTGGTCGGCGAAGGCTACGTGAAGACCTTCAAGGAACTGATGGAAACCACGGACTGGGACAAGTACGGCACCGGCAACTACGAGAAGTGCGCGGACTGCATGGTCCACTGCGGTTTCGAAGCGACGGCCGTGATGGACACGGTTGCGCATCCGCTGAAGGCGCTGAAGGTCAGCATGCGCGGCCCGAAAACCACGGGCGCGTTCGCGCAGGACATTCCGCTCGACAAGCAGCGTCCCGCCGAGTACGTGTTCTCGCGTCACGTCGAGATCAAGCTCGAAGAAATCACGCGCGCCGGCAAGGGCAAGAAGGTGGAGACCGCGACGGCCGCGCACTGAGGCGTTCGACAGGAGAGCGGCCGCGCGCCGCCCCTGTATTGCGCCTGATCGTTAGCGCAAGCAACTCGAAAAAAAGCGCGGTGGCCAATCAAGGCCACCGCGCTTTGCTTTTACCGATTGAAACTTCTGTCGACCGACCCGCTTACGCGCCGCGCGCATTATGCGCGGTCAGGAATTTGATCAGCCCGTCGATGCCGCCTTTGGCAATCTGGTCGGCGAACTGCGTCTGATACACCTGGATCAGCCACGCGCCCATCATGTTGATGTCATAAATCTTCCAGCCCGACGGCCCCTTGGTGAGCCGGTAGTCGATCGCGTCATCGCCGCCGTTGCTGATCACGTGCGATTGCACGACGATGTCGGTCGCGCCGCCTTGCACGCTGACCGGCGCAAACTGGAACTTCACGTCCTGGTCGCGCAGTTGCGACAGCGATGCGGCATAGGTACGCGTGAGCAGCAGCGTAAACTGCTCGTACAGTTGCTTCTGCTGCTCCGGCGTCGCGGTCGCCCACGGCTTGCCTACCGCGATACGTGTGGTGCGCTGAAAGTCGGTGGCGGGCAGGAAGTGCGTCTGGACGACCTGGGTGATCTGCGCCATGTCGCCGCCGCGCGCCTGCGGGTCAGCCTTCATTGCAGCCACCGTGCCCTGGACTGCACTTTTTACCACCGCGTCGGGTGCGCTCTGCGCAAACGCCGCCGTGGATACCACGGCCGCAGCCACAAAAGCAGTCAGATATCGTTTCATACGCTTGTCATGACTCGAAAGAAGTAGCGCCGACGGGCCGCAGCCCCGCGGCTAAAGAGGGGTACACCAGTATAGCGGGGATTACGTTCCCATCCGGACGAAGCCGTCAGGAGCCGTACTTGCTACCGAAGTCGGGCTTGCTTGCCCGGGCTCTGTATACTTATGCACCTTCGTCAAAAACAACACCCGTGATAAGGCCACGTCCGCCTACATGCTGAAGTCATCTATCGTCCGTCTCGTCGCGTATTCGGTGCGTCATCCGCTGAGGATCATCGCGGTGTCGATCGTGCTCGCTGTCCTGAGCGGCATATACGTCGCGCATAACTTCAAGATCAACACGGACATCAGCCGTCTCATCGAGACCGACAAGCAATGGGCGGCAGTCCAGAACGCGCTCGACGCCGCCTTCCCCGACCGTGGCGACACCGTGCTGGTGGTGGTCGAGGCGCGCGCGCCCGAATTCGCCGACGCCGCCGCCAACGCGCTGACCGCCGCGCTCAGAGCCGATCCGAAGGAGTTCACGTCGGTCTCGCAGCCCGCCGGCGGCCCGTTCTTCGAACACAACGGCCTGCTGTTTCTGTCCACCGACGAGGTGATGTCCACCACCTCGCAACTCGTGCAGTCGCGCCCGCTCGTCAATCAACTTGCGCATGATCCGAGCCTGACCGGTCTCGCCGGCACGCTGACTACGACCCTGCTGCTGCCGCTGCAACTCGGCCAGGTCAAACTCCCTGACATGAGCCGGCTGCTTGCGCAAAGCGCGAACACGCTCGATCGCGTGCTGGCCGGCCAGCCCGCCGCGTTCTCGTGGCGCGCTCTCGTCGATAAAAGCGCCGCCACCAATCCGGCGCGTTCGTTTGTCGTCGTGCATCCGGTCGTCAACTACGACGCGCTGGAGCCGGGCGCGAGCGCGTCGAGGGCGATTCGCGCAACCGCGGTCTCGCTGCATCTCCAGCAGCGCTACGGTGCGACGATCCGCCTGACCGGCGAGCAGCCACTCGCCGACGAGGAGTTCGCGTCAGTGCAGGACGGTGCGGTGCTGAACGGCATCGGCACTTTCATCGTCGTCCTGATCATTCTGTGGCTCGCGCTGCGCTCGGGCCGCATGATCGCGGCCGTGTTCATCACGCTGTTCGTCGGCCTCGCGATCACGGCCGCGCTCGGCCTGTTGATGGTCGGCGCGCTCAACATGATTTCGGTCGCGTTCATGGTGCTGTTCGTCGGGCTCGGCGTCGATTTCGGCGTGCAGTTCGGCGTCAAGTATCGCGAGGAGCGCAACCGCGACGACCGGCTGTCGGCCGCGCTGATGCACACCGCGCACAGCATCGGCGTGCCGCTCACGCTCGCGGCCGTGGCAGTCGCGCTGAGCTTCTTCTCGTTCCTGCCGACCGCTTATCGCGGCGTGTCGGAGCTTGGCCAGATCGCGGGCGTCGGCATGTTCGTCGCGTACTTCACCAACATGACCTTGCTGCCAGCGCTGCTGAAGCTCTTCAATCCGCCGGGCGAAGTCGCCTCGCCCGGTTTCAAGCAGCTCGAGCCCGTCGACGACTTCCTCGACCGCCATCGCAAGCCGGTGTTGATCGGCACGCTGCTCGTCGTGATCGGCGCGACACCGCTGCTCACGCACCTGCGTTTCGACTTCAATCCGCTGCATCTGAAGGACCCGCATACCGAGTCGATGGCAACGTTGCTGTCGCTGAAGGATTCGCCCGAAGCCGCGGTGAACAACGTGCAGGCGCTGGCGCCGTCGCTTGCCGACGCCGACGCGATGGCCGAGCGACTGCGCAAGCTGCCGGAAGTGGGCCGCGTCAACACGCTGAGCACCTTCGTGCCGGCCGACCAGCAGCAGAAGATGATGCTGATCGCGAGCGCCGCGCAACAGCTGCTGCCGGCGCTGCAACAGCAGCCCGCGCCGCAAGCCACCGACGAGTTGCGCGTCGCCGCATTGAAGCGCGCGGCGAATCAGTTGTCGCTCGCGGCCGAGGACCATCCGGGCCCGGGCGCGGCGGATGCGCAGCACCTGTCCGCGACCTTGCAAAAGCTCGCCGCCGCCGACGCCGCCACGCGCGACCGCGCCGAAGTCGCGATGTCCGACACGCTGCGCATCGCCTTGAAGCAGCTTGAGAACCTTCTGCAGCCGACCGAAATAACCCAGCAGACCCTGCCGCCAGGCATCATCGCGATGTGGATCGGCAAGGGCGGTCATGCGCTCGTCGATATCGCGCCGAAGGTGCCGCCCGGCGTCGATCCAAACGACGACCAGATGCTCGCGCGCTTCGCGCATGCGGTGAAGAAGGCGGAGCCGGGCGCGATCGGCGGACCGATCTCGATCCTGCATTCGGCCAACACGATCATCAAGGCGTTCCTGGAGGCGGCCGTCTATGCGCTGCTGTCGATCGCCGTGCTGCTGTGGATCGCGCTGCGCCGTGTCGGCGACGTGCTGCGCACGCTGGTGCCGCTGCTGGTGTCCGCGATCGTCACGCTCGAACTGTGCGTGGTATTCGGCATGCCGCTGAACTTCGCGAACATCATCGCGCTGCCGCTGATGCTCGGCGTCGGCGTCGCGTTCAAGATCTACTTCGTGATGGCGTGGCGCCACGGCCAGACCGGCCTGTTGCAGTCGAGCCTCACGCATGCGGTGCTGTTCAGCGCCGCCACAACGGCCACCGCGTTTGGTAGCCTGTGGCTGTCGCACCATCCGGGCACGTCCAGCATGGGGAGGCTGCTCGTGCTTTCGCTGTTCTGCACGCTGATCGGAGCGGTGGTTTTCCAGCCGGTGCTGATGGGCAAGCCGCGTCAACGTCGCGGGAAGCAAAAAGGAATATAAGCATGAAGCTGCGTAACACCGCGCTGGCGCTCACCGCCGCGGGTCTCATTTCCGGCTGCGCGACCGCTCCGGATCGCAAGCCGGGCGATCCGTTCGAGCCGGTGAACCGGGTGATCTTCAATTTCAATGACGGCGTCGATCGCTATATCGCGGTGCCGGTCGCGAAGGGCTACCAGAAAGTGACGCCGCAGCCGCTGCGCACCGCCGTCAGCAATTTCTTCTCGAACCTCGGCGACCTCACCAACGCCGCAAACGCGCTGCTGCAACTGAAGATCACCGATGCGACCGAAGACATCATGCGCTTCGCGTTCAACTCGGTGTTTGGGATTGGCGGCCTGCTCGACTGGGCGACGCCGGCGGGTCTGCCCAAGCATCATCAGGACTTCGGTCTGACGCTCGGGCATTGGGGCATTCCGTCGGGTCCGTATCTGGTGCTGCCGCTGTTCGGGCCGAGCACGGTGCGCGACAGCATGGGGCTCGTCGTCGATGTGAAGTTCAATCCGCTGAACTATATCGAACCCGCGACCCGCAATCCGCTGTACGTGCTGCAGTTCGTGAGCACACGTGCGGATCTGCTCGGCGCGACCAGCCTTCTGGAGCAGGCTGCGCTCGACAAGTACTCGTTCGTGCGTGATGCCTATGTGCAGCAGCGCCTCGCGCGTCTGCGCGGCACGAGCAATAACCCTCCGCCGCTGCCGAACTACGACGATAACGGCAATACGAGCCCGGCTGCTGCCCCTGCGGCAGGCGCGCCGGCGGGCGGCCTGCCGAATTACTCCGATCCGGGCGATGTGGGCGAGACGCCCAATGGCGCTTCGGGAGCGGGCGGCGCGGCCAAGGGCGCGCCCGGCGCGCTGCCGAATTACAACGATCCGGGTGAGTCCTCGCCGGCGCCCAATGGGGCTTCCGGTGGAGCGACCAACGCGCCCGGCGGGGATCTGCCGAACTACACCGATCCGGGTGACAGTGGCGCGGGCGCTACGCCAGCCGTGCCTGCTGAGCCGGCGTCGGCCCCGCAATAGCGCTCCAGGGGATCTGGGAACCGGCCGCCGGGCCGGCCGCCGTGCCCTGGCGCTTCAGTCCAGCGCTACAAGGCACAGCGGGGCGCCCTGGATGGGCGCCCCACGCTGAAGTACAGCCAGACGTCACCCTTCCTCGACGGCCCTGACGGGTGCCGTTTGCGGTACCGGCTTGGAGTTCGCGCGATAGTGAGCGAACTGCTCGTCCGCGGAACGGATACTCGTGCGGCCATGCAGCGCCGACGGAAAAAAGCCCGCTCGACAGCGGGCGGGCAGGTTGGGAACGTATTCCCTAATCCATCGGGTCATACTGGTGGAATCCCTGATAGCCGGTTGTGTCCTCTACCTTTGTTATCCGCCAATGCCCGTTTTCCTTTGCGACGAACACGACGAGATTCTGTTTTTCCGTTAACCCGAACGTGACTGGAATTACCGCCGTCCCGCCGAGCGCGATTGCCGGATGCAAAGTCATCGTTGTGAGCCATATTTGCGGATCGAGGTCTTGCACCCGCGTGAAGTAGTCCGCTCCGCCCGGCAAGCGTTTGTGGCGATAGTCGTCCCGCAGATTATCGACCGTCGGTTTTGCCACATAGTTGTAAATGTGGCTATCCGTCAGTTGATAAACGCCGCCCTCCTGCTGCAAATACCAAGTGTAAAACGCCTTCACTGCGGCTTCTGGTGTATCCGGAGTCGCTGCGGTGGTTACACCCGGCTCGAGTACCAACGCAAGAGCCAGTGAGGCAAAAACGCGCAAAAGAAATTTACTCATTGTCAGTCGTGCCGGAATATTTTGTATGTAGGTTTCATGGTTCGATAGGCCTGACCCGGATAAAACCCATGCAATTGTCGAAAATCCGATATCCATATCTGGCCGTCAAATATCGCCATGTGGCCGTATGGATGACCCGTAATGGCCTGAATAACTACCACGTCGCCGCGCTGCGGAGTGCCATCCACCTCGTGAAACCCCGCTCCCACGAGCGACGAGCCGTAATCTTTCGCCTACGCCGTATGCGTAATCCGCAGTCCTCCCGCTTCAATCGCACGCCTGGTGTACTCCGCGCATCGGCTCTGGCTCGATAGCCTAGCGTTAGCTTGCAGGTATCGTACCGCGCCGGTTTTGTCCCATGCCATTTTTATCAGGCTCCTTAAGAAGAGGAGCCTGATAATTGCCGCCACTCGATGGGCGAGTCAATTATTAATATGGAATTTGACCAGAATTTACAATTAGATTCACCATTTTTATTACGGAGGATGCTATCCCAAAATAAAAACGGGCATTCATCGGCTAGAATTTTCTCTTTTTAACCGGTGAACATTGTGAGCAATAACCGGTATTCATTCGGCCGCCTGGTGCTACCCGAGGACAGGCTGCCGTGATTGACACCAATATCTGGGACCGCCGTGCAGGCGGACCTGGTGCCGCTGACCCTACGCATGCGGGCAGAAGACGTGCGACTCGGAACATGGGACACCAAAGCCATTGAATCAACGAACGCGCCGCCTCACTGCAATTGATCGCCTCGGATTGGTCGTTCCACAGACCATGCTGGCATTCATCCATCGCCATCCGGAAGTGCTGACAAACAGGCCAGCGCGCCGGCACTACGCCTGTCTGGCGCTCCATCGAGCGGAATTGGTATGAATTGGATCGTCGATAAAGTGGCGCTTCTGCTCGCCGCTATCGCCTGTGCGGCGATCGCATGGGCGCTGATTCGCTACAGCGGCCAGTGGTTTCCGCTGCTACTGTTCATACTGGCATTTGCGGGGCTTTACGCAGATAACCAGCGGCTGCGCAACCGCCTAAGGGACCTCCTGGGCGAAGACTCGAGTCGCCGCTCCAGGGGTAGGTCACGCCCACGCTAGCGACTTGCTGCCGGCCCCAGACGCAGTCGGGATGGCTAACCGCCATCCCCGTCGCTCAACTGCTGACGCCCGCGATCCGTAGCGCGCCGCCCTTTCCCAAGGCCTCCCGCGCCTCGACCAGCGTAGTCCGCGCGGCACGCGCATCGCCGGCGAGTCGCAGCAGCGCGCCGAGTTGCGACGGCTGCCGCAGCAATTCGCGCAGAATTGGCCCGAGGGCGGTGCTGCCGTCGTCGCGCAAACCAGCGGTCGCGGCCGGCGGCAGCGTGCGCCAGGCCGGATCGACGACCGCGCGACACACGGCGAACGGCAGACCGTGAGCGGCAGCGGTCGCGCCAGCGATGTGCGATTCCATATCCACCGCGAGCGCGCCGGTCGATTCGTGCAGCGCGCGTTTGTCTTCGGCGGTGATCAGCGGCGCGGCGACCGCCGCCATTGCGCCACGGCGCAGACGTCCCGCGAGCCCTTCGGCCGTCCTGACGTTGGTCACGGCGGCGGCAATCCGCTCCGCCCATTGCCGATCCGTGTCGATCCGCCCGAACGGCCCATGCACGGCATCCGCGACGATCAGCGCGCCCGGCTGCAGATCCGGCGCGAGCCCACCCGCCGTGCCGAAACTGACGATCCCCGCCGCGCCGCGAGCGACCGCGGCGTTCAGCGCGCGCTCGAGCAGATCGGCGCGCGCCGCGTACACGACTTCGACGCGCTCGCTGCCGTCGCCGCGCGCGATGCGCGCCTCGAACGCCATGCCCGTCACGACGATCACCGGCAAGCCGCTATCGCCCGTTCCCACGGACGGCGTCATCGACACGGACATCCGTCACATCCCGACCGTGACGCGCGTGAGCCCATTGCGCTTCAGATGACGGAAGCGCGCGAGCGCCCACAGCGGGAAGAACTTGCGATAGCCGTGGTAGCGCAGATAGAACACGCGCGGAAAGCCGGTCGCGGTAAACCGGGTTTCGTCCCACAGCCCATGCTCGCGCTGCTCACGCTGCAGATAGTCAATACCGCGCGCCACCGCCTCGTGATGGACCTCCCCCGCCGCCATCAGTCCGAGCAGCGCCCAGGCTGTCTGCGACGCGGTGCTCGGCGCACGCTCGTAGCCGCGATAGTCGAGCTTGTAGCTCTCGCCGCCCTCGCCCCAACCGCCGTCGTCGTTCTGGATCGACACGAGCCATTGCACCGCGCGCCGCATGCGCGGGTCGTCGTGTGGCATGCCGGCCGCGTTCAGCGAGCACAGCGCGGTCCATGTGCCGTAGATGTAGTTCAGGCCCCAGCGGCCGTACCAGCTGCCGTCCGACTCCTGCTCCTGCAGCATGTAGTCGAACGCGCGGCGCGCCGGCTCGCTGCTTTGCGGCAGCTCGCCGATCTGCGCGAACATCGACAGACAGCGGCCCGACACGTCCGCGGTCGGCGGATCGAGCAGCGCGCCGTGGTCCGAGAACGGAATGTTGTTCAGGTAGTACTGCGTGTTTTCCGGCTCGAACGCGCCCCAGCCGCCGTCGCTGCTCTGCATGCCGACCACCCATTCGCGCGCGCGGGCAATTGCTTCGCGATCGACATCGGATTGCGTGAGCGCCGCCGAGCGGTGCATCGCCATCGCGACCACCGCGGTATCGTCGACATCCGGGAAATGCGCGTTGTTGTACTGGAACGCCCAGCCGCCCGGCCGCACGTTGGGGCGGCGCGAAATCCAGTCGCCGCGCACGTCGAGAATCTGCAGCGGACGCAGCCACGCGAGCCCGCGTTCGGCCGCCTGTTCGGCGCGCGCTTCGCCGGTTTCGAGCAAAGCGTGCGCGGCGAGCGACGTATCCCACACCGGCGACAGACACGGCTGGCAATACGCTTCGTCGTCCTTGATGACGAGCAGCTTGTCGAGAGATTTGCGAGCGATCGCGCGATGCGGATGATCGGCCGGATAGCCGAGCACGTCGTACATCATCACCGAGTTGGCCATCGCCGGGAAAATCGCGCCGAGGCCGTCCTCGCCGTTCAGTCGTTCGTCGACGAACGCGACCGCCGCGCGGATCGCGCGCTCGCGGGTCGCCTTCGGCAACAGGCCATCGACCGCGCGCAGCACCGAATCGACACAACGGAACAGGCCGAACCAGCCCGCGTGCTGATGCGGTGCGCGCTCGTTCATGCCGGTGTTCACCGGCGCGCCGCGGAACAGCTCGTCGATGCGCACCTTGCGCGGATTACGCGCGAGCGGCCGCTTCGCGTTGAGCACCAGCAGCGGCACGATCACCGTGCGCGCCCAGTACGACACCTTCGACAGATGGAACGGGAACCACACCGGCAGCAGCATGATCTCGACCGGCATCATCGGCACCGCGCGCCACGACACCACGCCAAAGAGGGCGAGCAGGATTCGCGTGAACACGTTCGCGTGTTCCGCGCCGCCGTGCGCGAGGATCGCGTCGCGCGCGCGCACCATGTGCTCGGCATCGACCGGGTCGCCGATCATCTTCAGCGCGAAGTACGCCTTCACGCTCGCGCTAATGTCGAGCGCGCCGTCGGTGAAGAGCGGCCAGCCGCCGCTCGGCAACTGGATGCGGCGCAGATAACGCGCGATCTTCTGTTCGAGTTCGAGGTTCGGCGTTTCGCCGAGATAGTGGACCAGCAACACGTATTCGGCCGGAATCGTCGCGTCGGCTTCGAGTTCGTAGACCCAATGGCCGTCCGGCTGCTGCGCGGCCAGGATCGCATCGGTCGCGCGAGTGATCGATGCGTCGAGCGCGTTCGCGCCCTGCACGGGCGCCGGCGTTGCGGTTGCCAATGCGTCCGCCACGGCGGGCGCGTTGGCAACCACGGCAGCTTCGGCCAGGTCCGGCGCCGCATCGGCGGCTTCGGGCAGCGCCGCGTCGAGCGGCTGGGTGTGAGATAAGTCGTTCATCTGCGTTCCATCGGTTGATTCAGCAGCGTATCCGCGGCCTTCCGGCCGGAGCGGACCGCGCCTTCGAGCATCGCGGGCAGGCCGGTGGCCGTCCAGTCGCCCGCGAGCACCAAATTGTTCCAGCGAGTGCGCGTGCCCGCCCGCAATGTCTCCTGCGCGGGCAGCGCGGCAAACGTCGCGCGCGGTTCCATCACCACCTGCCAGCGCGGCAGCGGCGCGGCCGGCAGATCGACCGCCTGCGCGACCTCGGCCCAGACGGTCGCCGCCAGCACGTCATGCGGCGTGTCGACGAGCCGCTCGGCGCCGTTGAGCGTCACCGACAGACGGTCGTCGAACGCAAACAGCCATTCGGCCGTTCCGTTCAGCAGCGCGGTGATCTGCGGCAGGCCGAACGGCGGCTCGACCGCGAAATGCACGTTGAGCGCGGCCGCGAAACGCGTCGGCGCGCGCAGGCCCGGCACGAGAGCCACCGCGGCTTCGGGCGGCAGCGCGAGAATCACCGCCTCGTTCGCGCCGAGCGCGATGCTCTCATCGTCGAAATGCAGCGCCTGCACACGGGCCGGGTCGGCCGCGAACGTGATGTCGCGCAGACGCGAACCGAGCCGGATCGTCGCGCCGCCATGTTGCAGCAGACGCAGCGCCGGATCGACGAACGCGCTGCCAAGACCATTACGCGCGACCAGCGGCCGGCACGCGAGCCCGCCCGCGAGCAGCGTTTCGCGCACGAGCGCGCCGGTCAGTTCGGCTGAGGCGTCGCGCGGCTCCAGATTCAGCAGCACATGCAGCAGCGGCCGCAGCAGCCGTTCCCACAGCGGACCGTGACAGCGCATCGTCTGCGCGACGCTGCGGCCCGGTTTCGCAAACAGCAGCGGCACGAGCGACAGGTAATCGGTCGGGCCCGTGTTCGGCACGCGCGCGTGCGCATCGAAAATCCACCACGGCAAACTCCCCGGCGACAGACGCACGCTCCAGCGCGAACGCGTGGCCAGATCGACGAACGGATACTCGGGCTGCGCGGGGCCGACCAGTTCGTCGGCGGCGCCGATCGCGCGCACGTAGTTGAGCGTCGCGGCATTGGCCGACAGCACGATGTGATTGCCGCTGTCGAGCGTCGCACCAAGCTTCGCGTCGTAGTACGAACGGCAGCGGCCGCCCGCGTGATCCTGCGCTTCGTGCAGCACGACCCGCGCGCCGCGCCGCTGCAGTTGCACGGCGGCGGCGAGCCCGGCCACGCCCGCGCCGACCACGTGGACGAGCTTCGGCATCAGCTCAGAAAAGCGCGTAACGCGCGACGATCCACAGCAGGCGCAGCTTCGGCTTGCGGACCTTCGTGCGCGGAACGTCGAAGCCGCGCTCCAGCGCGCGCTCGAGCAGCACGCGATAGACGCCCGACATGATGCGCGGCGCGCGCACCTGAGCGCGCGGCTCGCGATCCATGATCGCGTCGGACTCGGCGAAGTGCTGCTTCGCGCGCTCGGCGAGCGTCGCGCAGACGCGCGGCAGCGTCGGATCGTCAGCGATCTGCCGCGGGTCCGTGGCCGCGATGCCTTCGCGCGCGAGCAGCTCGCGCGGTAGATAGCAGCGGTTGATGACGGCGTCTTCGTCGATATCGCGCAGGATGTTGGTGAGTTGCAGCGCGCGGCCGAGATGGTGCGCGAGCAGCCGGCCCGGCTCGTCACGCATCCCGAATATCCTCACCGACAGACGGCCGGCCGCGCTCGCGACCCGGTCGCAATAGAGGTCGAGCGTGGCGTCGTCGGGCGCGCAGATGTCGGCGGCGGCATCCATCGCCATGCCGTCGATCATTGCGTGAAAATCCTCGCGTTGCAGATGAAACGTGTGAATGTGCCGCGTCAGCGCGCGCAGCGACGCGCGCGGCTGGCCGGCGTAGCAAGCGTCGATCTCGGCGCGCCATTGCTCGAGCCCGGCCGCGCGCTCGGCGCGCGGCCGGTCGCTGTCGGC
This sequence comes from Paraburkholderia sp. HC6.4b, assembly GCF_014200875.1. Taxonomy (NCBI): domain Bacteria; kingdom Pseudomonadati; phylum Pseudomonadota; class Betaproteobacteria; order Burkholderiales; family Burkholderiaceae; genus Paraburkholderia; species Paraburkholderia sp. HC6.4b. The sequence continues at coordinate 254,697 of NZ_JACHDC010000002.1, read as the reverse complement.
GATGTCGTCGACGGCGCGGCAGAAGGCGTAGACCTGGTACATCGCATCGCGCTGCGCCGCCGGCAAGATGCGCATCGCAAGATAAAACGAGCTGCCGGACGTGGCGGCAGCGGCGTCGGTTTCAGTATCGTCCACGACAAGATTGGAAACAGCCAAGACGATCTCCGCTGGAGGCGCCCGCTGAAAGGCGTTCAAAGAGGTTTTTATGCCGACCCGCAGGGCAGTGGGCCCGCGCGCGCGGACACGCGCGAAAATCCGGCTGGGCGGCCGGAAACGGCGAAAAGTATAGCAATCTTTGCCGGTGACCGCAGTTTCGCAGGTCAATAGGGGGACGGGAAGGAAGGCCGCCGGCGCGGCGGCCTCGACCGCGCCGCCTCCGCTAGCGAATCAGGCTCCCGCGAGCCGGAACGCGACCGCGCAGTTGCGGCCCTGACGCTTTGCGCTATAGAGCGCCGCGTCGGCCTCGTTGATCAGCACGTCGTAGGCGGGCACGCCGGCGCGCGCCGTCGCGCCGCCGAGGCTCGCCGTGACCGGCACGCTGGTGCCGATCAGCTCCACCGGCGTTTCCTCGATCACGCGACGGATCTTCTCCGCCACCAGCATCGCGTCGTCGAGCGGCGTGCACGGCAGCAGCAGCGCGAACTCTTCGCCGCCGAAGCGCCCGAACGTGTCCTGTGCGCGCACCACGCCGGCGACACGCTGCGCCATCACACGCAGCACCGTATCGCCGACGCCATGACCGAACTGGTCGTTGATCTTCTTGAAGTGATCGAGGTCGAACAGCAACATCGACATCTCGCCGCCGTAGCGCTGCCAGCGCGTGAACTCGTCGCGCAGCCGCGTTTCGAAAAAGCGCCGGTTCGCGATGCCGGTCAGTCCGTCGCGATTCGCGTACTCCTGCAGCTTCGCAACTGCCTCCTCGCGTTCGCGCTGCACGATGCTCACGTGCGTCACGTCGGAGATCGTCACGCACACGGCCACCACCTCGCGACCGCGCATCAGCGGCATGAACGTGCAGTCCTGCTGCATGAAGTCGACCCCACCGGTGATCGGCCGGTCGTGATCGAACTTGAACAGATACGGGCGCTGCTCCCACGAGCTGAACGCAAAGCTGCCGAGCTGAAACACGCTCTCGATCTTGCGCGACAGCCACACGCGCGGCAGCTCCGGAAAGTTCTGGTAGATCGAGTGGCCGACCACCTGCTCCGCCGACAGGCCGCTATGGTCCTGCATGAAGCGATTCCACATCAGCACCTTCAGTTCACGGTCGAGCACGAAGATGCCAAAACCGACCCGCTCGACCACGAGGTCGCTCAACGATTCCACGGAGACGTTCATATACTGGACAGCAGCGCATCGAGCGCTTCGTTCATGTGACGGATTGATTCTTCGGCCATCAGCATCACCAGATGCGCGCGAAAACTCTGATGTTCGAGCGCGAAATTCACTTCGACGAGCAGCGCCACCTGCCATTGCAGCACGCCGGGCTGGAACACTTCGTCGAGCGTCAGCGTGTCGCCGAGCATGCCCGGCGCAGAAAACACCGGCGTGCGGCCGAGCTGGTCGAGTATCGACGACACGCACGCGCCGGACAGCAGGTTCGCGACGTCGAGCATCAGTTCGCGCTCGCCGACCTCCTCGTAGCTCGAACGCGCGTACGGGTCGCGGACGAGCGAACACAGCTGCGCGATGCTGTCGCTGCGACAGATCACCAGCACCTCGCCCTTGATGTCCGAGCGAAAGCCCTGACGCACCGCGCTGACCGTGTCGTCGATATGGGTCATCTCGCGCAGCGTGCGCGCCGCGTCGCTCACCGCGACCATCCGCACGCGCGGCACCGACAGTTCGATGAACGAATCGAGCAGGCCCGCTAGCCGCGTCGCGGCCCGGCCCATCGCGAGATTCGCGATTTCCTGTAGCGCGTCGCGCTGGTCTTCGGTGAAGGCGGGCTCAGACATACAAGCCGTACTCCTTGAGGATGGGCAGGACCGCCTCCGGCGTCACCGGCTTGGCGATGAACGCGATCGCGCCGAGCTCGCGCACGCGCTGCTGGGCGAGCGGCTGCACGTCGGCGGAAACGACGATCACGAAGGTGTTGAGGTCCTCGTGCTGCAACGCTTCGAGGACCTGGTAGCCGGTCATGTCCGGCATCGTCAGGTCGAGGAACATCACCGATGCCCTGCCCTCGCGATACAGCGTGAGCGCCTCGTGCCCGTTCGTCGCGTAGGACACGTCGACTGCCCAGTCGGGCGGCAGTGCCTTCGTGAGCAACTTGCGGGCGAGCAGCGAATCGTCGGCGATCACAATGGGGAGCATGGCAACGGCGGGTCGGGCGGTTTGGGCGGGTCGGATAAAGGAATCGGCTGGTTCGTCTGCGCGCTTTCCGCGCCTGGTTGTGTGCGTATTTCGTTCGTCGCGACAGCGGAGGGTGGCACACCTTCGCGTGATGCCGACCGATGCGCGACCAGGTACAGTGGCGCCTGTCGAATTGCAATTGCCTTTGGCGAGAGGGGGTGCGAATGCAGCAGGACGCGTTTGGCGAACCTTGACGATCCGGCGCACGGAGGTGGCAACGGCCCTTTTATCGTGACGAGGATTGTCGAAGTAAAGTCGCGCAAAAGCAACTCGCCAGAATCGCTGACGGTAACGATCTGTTTCTCTGCTAGGCGAATTTCAGAAATAGATCTATCGTCGGGGCGGACATTCTTTTATCTTTATCCTTTTGTGTACGTTTGCGCTTCCCGATTCGTCGCTGTTTTAAAGCCGCTCTTAAAGAACGGCCGGCACGGCGGACGCCCATCTCCAACGCGTTGCGGCAAATTATTCCGTGCTGCGTCTATGCTTGTTCTGAAGGCGGCATGGTGCCGGCAACGGCCCGATACGGGGCTGCCACATCCGAACGACTTTTCGCGTCAACGACAATGACATCAGACCGGGTCGACTCCGCGCGCGCGGGCCGTCTTTCGCGTCGTCCTGCCCGCGAGCAGGACGACGCGTCGTTTCCCAGCGTGCCGGAACAGAATTTCCAGGTGCGTCGCATCACGCTGATCGCGCTGCTGGTCGCGGCGATCGTGCTGCCGTTCGTCTACGTCGCGGCGATGGCATTCGCCGATCTGCGCTCGCGCGAGGCCGACGCCACCGATCTGGCGCTGCGCACGGTGCGGGTCGCCGAAGAACATGCGTTGAAGGTGTTCGACATGAACGAGACGCTGAACTCGCGCATCGTCGAACTGACCGACGGCCTCGACGACGACGGCATTCGCGCGCGCGAACACACGATTCACGACAAGTTGCGCACGATGGGCGGCGGCTATCCGCAGGTAGCCTCGGTGTCGATCTTCGGCCAGCAGGGCGCGCTGCTCGTGAGCAGCCGCCTGTATCCGTCGCCGGAAAATTCGGTCGGCCAGCGCGACGATTTCGTCGGCATCCGCGACGGCAACGTGCTGGAACGCGTGTCGAAAGTGATGACGGGACATGTGAGCGGCGAGCAGGTGTTCAACATGGGCGTCGAGCGCCAGGCGCCCAATGGCTCGTTCGCGGGCGTCGTGTCGATCGCGCTGCGGCCCAGCTATTTCGACGCGTTCTATCGCGAGTTGCTCGGCAGCAGCGACTCTACGCCGATCATCATGAGCCTCGTGCGCACCGACGGCGCGGTGCTCGCGCATTACCCGCGCGGCCCACGCGAGCCGACCGCGCTCGCGTCAGATTCGCCGTTCGCCGAAGCGGTCAGGCAGGGGCAGCGCTCCGGCGTCGTGCGGATGCGCTCGAGCTTCGCCGGCGGCAACCTGATCGTCGCCTTCCGGCACGTCGGCTCGTATCCGGTCTACGTGCTGTGCGGCTATCGCACGTCGGCGATCTGGGCCGCCTGGTACAAGCACCTGAGCGTGCTGGTCCTGTCGATGTTCACGCCGTCGATCGCGCTGTGGTGCGTGATCTGGCTGTCGCTGCGCCGCCTCGGCGCCGAAGAGGAAGCGTGGCAGCGTTGGCAGGCCGAGGCATCGATGCGCCGCTCGATCGAATCCGCGTACCGCCAGTCGCGCAAGATGGAAGCGCTCGGCAGGCTGGTCGGCAGCGTCGCGCACGACTTCAACAACCTGCTGATGATCCTGTCGGCCAACGTGCAGATCGTGCGACGGCGCGGCGTCGGCGAACTGGAGCGCGAACTGTCGGCGATGGAGCGCGCGCTGAAGAGCGGCCAGTCGCTGACGCGGCAGCTGCTCGGCGTCGCGCGCAAGCAGCCGCTGCGCACCGAGACGCTGTCGCTCGAACGCTGGCTGCCGTCGTGCCGCGAACTGCTGCGCGCGTCGCTCGGCGCGAAGGTGTCGCTCGTGATCAATAGCGGCGTCGATACCTGGCCGGTGCGCGTCGACGTCGCCGAGCTCGAGCTCGCGCTGATCAACGTCGCCGTCAATGCCCGCGATGCGATGGCCAACGGCGGGCGCTTCACGGTGCGCGCGAGCAATGTCGTGTTCCGTCACGAGGACGGCTTTCCGCTGACCGGCGAGTTCGTGCAACTGTCGCTCGAGGACACCGGCGGCGGCATGGCGCCTGACGTGCTCGCGCGCGCGTTCGAGCCGCTTTTCACGACCAAGCCCAAAGGCATGGGCACGGGACTCGGGTTGCCGCAGGTCTTCGCGTTCTGCGAGGGCTCGGGCGGGCTCGCGGCAATCGACAGCGCGATCGGCGCGGGCACCTCGGTGCGGCTCTATCTGCCGCGCGCGTCGACCGAGCCGCACACGGCCGGGCCTGCAGAAGCGCTAGCGACCGAAAGCGGCGTGCCACAGGGCCTGCGCGTGCTGCTCGTCGAGGACAACGAAGAAGTCGCGGCCGGCACCGAGGCGCTGCTGCAGATGATGGGTCATCAGGTCACCTGCGTGTTCAACGCCGACACGGGCCTGCGTGTACTCGACGACGCCCGCGCGAAGCGCGCGAGCACCGGCGAGCCGCTGCCGTTCGATCTGGTGCTGTCGGACATCCACATGCCCGGCAAGATGAACGGCATCGATCTGGCCGAAGCGGTGCTCAGGTTCGACCCACAGCTGCCGGTCATCCTCGTCACCGGCTACGCGGAAGAGCTCGACCGCGCGCGGCACGCGAACGTGCGCGTGCTGTCCAAGCCGTTCGATATCGGACTGCTGGAGCAACTGCTCGAAACGATCCAGCACGACGCCGTGCAAACGAGCAACGATGCCGCCACGCATCCGGCCGATACCTGATGTCCGCGCCGTGCCGGCGTCATTTACCGGGCCTTGTAAAAAGCGCGGCGCTGACACGCCGCGCTTTTTTCATCGTGAGCCCGCGTCATGCGTAGCACGCCGGGCAGCGCGGCTGGGCATGGGACGCGGCGGCGCCGCGCGGCGGTGCGGGGCATGAAGGTTGCTTGCCTGCACACGGCAAGGGGACGACGCCGCGAGCGCCGCCCGTTCCAGCAGAACATGTCGGGAGACAACCATGCAACATACCGTGATTGGTTTATTCGACACTTACATGCAGGCCGAAACCGCCCGCGACACGCTCGTGCAAACCGGCTTTGCGCGCGAGAAGATCGAGTTGCAGGCGAACGCCGAACCTTCGGTTGGCTCGGCCACCAGCGAAGTCGCCAACGCGGGCGTGCTCGCGAATATCGAGCGCTTTCTCGCCAGCCTGTTCTCGACCGGGCCGCGCCCATCGGACACCGCGCGTTATGCCGAGGCGATGCGGCGCGGCGCTGTGCTCGTGTGCGTCCACGCGGCAAGCGAGTCGCATGCGGAGCTGGCGCGCAATACGCTCGTGCGGCTCGGCGCGACGGATATCGGCGACCGCCCGCCCGAGGCGGACACGCCGGCCGCCACCGACCGCGACCACTCGATACTCGATGAGCTGGGCATCGGCGCGGTGATGCCGGGAACGCCGCGCACGTCGAGCGTAACGACCGAGGCGGTTGCGACGCCCGGGATGCGCGACACCACTGCGACACCGGGAGCGGCGGGCGTGAGTTCGAGCAGCGGCGCAGCGGGTGCGGCGGCCATGACCGAATCGACCGGAATCGCCGGCGCGACGGGCGCCACTTCGGCGACCGGTACGACCGCACCCGACACCATGCCCCCTCCCGCCACCCCGCGCCCTGATCCGCTGACCGCCATGCCGCCGGCGGACATCGGCGCCGCCGACAAGCCGTTCGCGCCGCCGCCGATCAGCGAACGGCCGATGAGCGATCCGGTCAACGAACCCATCGTCGATCCGCTCGCCGGCGATGCGGGACGCCGCGCGATCGCCGCCGGCTCGGTACCGGGTTCGGGCGCGGTGATGCAGCCGTCCGACATCGTCCCCGAAGGCGGGCAGCCGGGCACCGGTCCCGGCGCGCAGATGCCGAACGAATATCTGGAGTACGAAGAAGATTTCCGCGCGCACTACGACGAGCAGTACGCCGCCGCGAACGCGCGCTACGAAGACTATGTGCCGGCCTATCGCTACGGCGCGGAGATCGCTCGCGACGCGCGATTCCGCAATCGTCCGTGGGATGAGATCGAGCCCCAGGCACGCCGCCATTGGGAAACCACGTCGCCGGACAGCACGTGGGAGCGCTTCAAGCTCGCGGTGCGTCACGGCTGGGAGCGGGCGACCGGCCATCACCACGTGTAGGCGATGCGCCGAGCGACACGAGCGCGGCCGCCTTACGCGGCGCGCGCTGTGTCGCGTTGCTTCGGCGGATGGTCAGGACGCGGTCAGCGGGCGCTGAGGCTCGGCTACACCGCCCCGTGCCGCTTGATCCACGTGACGTAGCGGTCCATGAACGTCTGCAGGAACTTGCGCGTGCCGTCGTTGACGATCTCGCCCTTTTCGTTGATCACCGCTGGATCGTGCTTGATGAACACCTCGGGCTGCCCCATCGCCGCGACGTCGAGATAGGCGAGCACGTTGCGCAGATGCTGCTGAGCGAGCGCGCTACCGGTCGCACCGACCGAGGTGCCGATCACCGCGGCGGGCTTGTTGGCCCACGAGTTGGTGCCCCACGGCCGCGAGCCCCAGTCGAGCGCGTTTTTCAGCACGCCCGGTATCGAGCGGTTGTATTCGGGCGTCACGAACAGCAGACCGTCCGCGGCTTGCACGCGCTCCTTGAGCTTCTTGCCGGCTTCGGGATAGTCGGCGTCGTAGTCCTGGGAGTACAGCGGCAAGGAGCCGATATCGATGTATTCGAAGGTGAAATCGGCAGGAGCGAGGGAAATCACCGCCTGAGCCAGCTGACGATTGAACGAATCCCGCCGCAGGCTGCCGACGACCACTGCAATGTGATAGGCCATGTTCGCTTCCTCAGGTAAGGCGCTCGACGCGCAGAGAGTACGAACTGTCCATCATAGGCAAAAGCCGCGCGAAACGCCCAGGCCCTGGCGGATGTGGCCAGCTCATAGCGGATCGGGAAGGATTCTTGCGGCACCTGACGGTGGATAACCTCGCGGCTCGAAAAGTTATCCACAGATTCGCTGAATAACCTTGTGGATAAGTGGAACTTTTGCCTTGCCAATCAAGCATGCCTTCGGGCCAGGGCGATCTGAGGCAAATGGGACACCATCGACATTCTGGAGGACCGGATCATGAGTCTCGACTACGCAGGAAAATCCCATGACGAAGCGGTCGCCGCGCGCAAGAAAGCGCGGCAGCGCGCGCAGGAGCCGGCGGGCGGCGAGATGGCCGTCGACGGCGTCGAAGCCGATGCCACGCATAGCTGCGGCGAGTTGTCGGAACAAGGCAAACAGGTGTGGCGCACGGGCGCCGGACTCGATGGCGGAGGGAAGGCGCCGAGCCGCTAGGACTCGCGGGTTGTCCGTCGGCCGTGGCTAGAAGGGGCCGCTTGACGCCGCCGTGTCCCCATGCAGGCCGAACGCTGAATACTGGAATACGAAAGGGCGCCGTTGCCGGCGCCCTTTTCTCATGCTTCCTTGCTGCGTATTTCGACGTGCCGGTCAGTTGCCAAAAAATACGTTGCAGTACGACGCCGGGCCGTTGCAGGTCGAAGCCGGAGCGTCGGCGTGAGCGACACCCGAAGCCGCTGCGAACAGCGCGGCCGAAGTGATCAGGGCGGAGAAAATGCGTTTCATGGTGTGCGTCCTCGTTTGTGTGTGGGTTGCGCGATCTGATGCGATCGATGGCGTGAAGAATAGCGAGCGAGCCCGCGTCCACAAACAGCGAAGATGAGAAGACATTATTTTATAAATTGAAATAATCACTATTGTGCGATTGCGTTGAATTGGTGGTCGACTGCGACGCGTTGATCGGCCCGTATGGCGATCCAACAGCCCTGTCGCGCGCAGACTCGAAATATCATTTCTTGCAACAATTAATTTCCGGTGTCATAAGCGGCCGCGCCGCGCGACGAAGCTCCTCGGGCATCGATTGCCAAGGGGCATATGTTCAATACCGATTCGCTAGGGCAGGAACGTGAGGGAGAATGGCGCACGCATCCGCAAACCGTGCGAGGACGACCATCCGCTCATGAATCACGACGTTTCAGGACGACACGCGCAGCGCAGCGCGCGGCCGACAGCGCAGCGACGGAGCATGCCGTGACGCAGCCAGGCGCTCCCTCGCTGGACGATCCCATCTATCTCGCGCAATTGCGGCGTGACCTCGTGCGCTTCGCCCGTCTGCAATTGCGCGACGCCGCGGCCGCCGAGGACGCCGTGCAGGAAGCGCTGACCGCCGCGTGGACTCAGGCCACGCGTTTCGCCGCGCAGTCGGAGCACAAGACCTGGGTGTTCGGCATCCTGCGCCATAAGCTCGTCGACACGCTGCGCGCGCGCCAGCGCACGGTCAATCTGTCGGCGCTCGAAGCCGAACTCGACGGCGAGGCGCTGCTTGATCGCGAGCTCTTCAAGGACAACGGCCACTGGTCGCGCGAGACCAAACCGCGTCCGTGGCCGACACCCGAAACTGCATTGCGCCAGCAGCAATTCTGGACGCTGTTCGAGATGTGCCTCGAGCATTTGCCCGAGCACATTGGACGCGTGTTCATGATGCGGGAGTTTCTCGACCTCGACATCGCGGCGATCTGCGCGGAACTGCAGATCACCGCGAATCATTGCAGCGTGCTGATCTATCGCGCGCGGCTGCGGCTGCGCACGTGCCTGAGCGAAAAAGGCCTATCCAGCGAGGATGCGAATGGGGAAATGTAAGGACATCACGCGGCTGCTATCCGATGCGCTCGACCGCTCCCTGTCGACTGGCGAATGGCTCGCGATCCGCCTGCATCTGCCGACCTGCAGCGGGTGCCGGAACTATCGCAAACAGATCCGCCTGCTGCGGGTCGCCGCGCATGTGGCGAACGGAGCGGCGAACGTGGACGGAGCGGTGAGCGGCGACGAGTGATTTGCCGCTTTGCCACACCGCAGTTCAGCGCTCGCCGATCGGCACGTCGCGATAGCGTTCGAAAAAGCGAGCATGCGATGCTTCATCGATGCCGACAGGATGCGCATCGGCACGCGCCGGATGTTGGGCGAGTTGCGCGCGGGTGCGAATCGGCCGATGCGCGAAATTGCCGCCGCAATTCGGACACACGTTGCACAGCCTCGTCAACGCGCAGACCTCGCAGAGCGTGCATTCGCAATTCGAGCATGACAGTGGCCCTGTTGTTGATGACGCGAGGCGCGGCTCGCTGCCTGGCGTCGCGTGAGGTTCTGCGCGCGTGTTCCGCTGTGCGCGCGTCAATACGCTGCCCAAATGGGTGAGGCTGTCGCGCGCGCCGTGCTCACGTCAACGCGCTCCACAGCACGAGCGTCAACGCGAGACCGACGACCGATACGATCGTCTGCAAGACCGACCACACCAGCACAGTCTGTTTAAGCTGGAGTCCGAAATATTCGCGGACCATCCAGAAGCCGGCGTCGTTCACATGGCAGAAGAACACCGAGCCGGCGCCGATCGCGAGCGCCATCAGCGAATTGTGCGTCGCGCCGAGGCCCGCGACGACCGGCGCGACGATGCCGGCCGTCGTCGTCGTGGCGACCGTCGCCGAGCCGGTGGCCTGACGCAGCGCGACGGCGATCAACCAGGCGAGCAAGATCAGCGGCATATGCGCCCCGACCGCGATCTTGCCGATCGTCGCGCTGATGCCCGCTGCGACGAGCGCCTGCTTCAGGCCGCCGCCCGCGCCGATCGTCAGCAACAGCGCGGCGATCGGCGGCAGGCTTTTGCGCAGAATGCCCCCGACGCGCTCGCGCGCCATGCCGCGCGACCAGCCGAGCGCGACCACCGCGAACAGCACGGTGAGGCCCAGCGCGATCAGCGGCTCGCCAAGAAAATTCAGTGTCTCGAAGAGCAACGTTTCGGGCTCGAGCAGCAGCTTCGCGACCGTGCGGCCGAGCATCAGAATGACGGGCAGCAGGATCGTGATCAGAGAGATTGCGAAGCCCGGCGGCTCGAAGCCGTTCTGCTCGGCGGTGAACAGCTTGCCCATTTCTTCAGGCTCGACGACGTGCATGCGTTTCGACAGCCAGATGCCATACAGCGGACCGGCCAGGACCACCGCGGGAAGCGCCACGATCAGGCCGAGGCCCAATGTCAAACCGAGATCGGCGTGCAACGCGCTCACCGCGATCAGCGGACCCGGATGCGGCGGCAGCAGCGCATGCAGCGTCGTCATACCGGCGAGCGCGGGAATCGCGATGCGCAGAATCGGCTGCTGCGCGCGACGCGCCATGACGAAGATGATCGGCACCATCATCACGAGGCCGACTTCGAAGAACAGCGGCAGGCCGATGAGCAGCGCGACGACGGCCATCATCCACGGCAGCGTGCGCGGGGTCGAGTGCGCGAGGATCGTCGACACGAGCCGGTCGGCGGCGCCCGATTCGGCCATCAACGCACCGAGCATCGCGCCCAGCGCAATGATGATGCCGACGTCGCCGAGCAACGCGCCGGCGCCTTTGCTGAACGCGCTCGCGACTGCTTCGAGCGGCAGGCCGGCCGTGAAGCCCGCCGCGAAGGTGCCGACCAGGATCGACAGGAACGGCGCGAGCTTGAGCACGCCGATGAAGATGATGATCAGTGCTAGTCCAAGCGCGCACGACAGGATCAGTTGGGTGTCGTGGGCGGCCCACGATGTCAGTGTTGTCGTTACAGGCACAGCGGCTTTTTTCCTCTCTTCGTTTGCAGTCGATCGATGCAGCCGCGAGCTGGTGGTCGCGGGCGCTTGTTTTGCCGGTCGATTGTAGCGGGAGGGGATAGGTTGGGCTTTGGGCAATGCTTCGCGACTGCCGCATGATTTGCTTATGCGAATTTATCGGTTCGTCCAGGCTCGCAGACGAATTATCGTCGGAGTCAATCGGACCATCTTTTGGCGTCCGTTAAATTCTTTTTCGACGAGTATTCTCATGTCCCGTGATCCGCTGCTGACGCGCCGTACGTTTCTGGCCGGCGTAGGCGCGACGCTGGCCGCCGCCGCGTTGCCGGGCTTCTCCACCTCCGCATTTGCCGCCGTTGAACATGCAAAAGAACTTCGCATCGGATATCAGAAAGCCGCAAGCACCCTGGTATTGCTGAAGGCGCACGGCACGCTCGAAAAGCGGCTCGCGCCACTTGGCATCACGGTCGAATGGACCGAGTTTCCGGCTGGGCCGCAATTGCTGGAAGGGCTGAACGTCGGCGCGATCGATTTCGGCTATGTGGGCGAAGCGCCGCCCGTGTTCGCGCAGGCCGCGGGTGCCAATTTCGTCTACACGGCGTATGAAATTCCGACGCCGCACGCCGAAGGCATCCTCGTGCATCCGGACGCGCCAATCAAAACCTTGGCCGATTTGAAGGGAAAGAGGATTGCGCTGAACAAGGGCTCGGATGTGCACTGGTTTCTCGTCGCCGCGTTGCAGAAGAACGGCGTGAAGTTCGGCGAGATCCAACCCGTGTATCTGCCGCCCGCCGATGCACGCGCGGCCTTCGAGCGCGGTGCGGTCGATGCGTGGGCGATCTGGGATCCGTTCCTCGAAGCCGCCAGGCGGCAAACGAACGCGCGGCAGCTCGCCGATGCCGAGGGTATCGTGAGTCACCACCAGTTCTTTCTGAGCGCGCGGCCCTTCGCTCAACAGAACGGCGACGTCCTTACGATCGTGATCGATGAAGTCGGCAAGGAAGGGAAGTGGGTGCGCGGCCATTACAGCGAGGCCGCCGCCCAACTCGCGCCGATTCAAGGGCTCGACGCGAGCGTGATCGAATCAGGCTTGCGGCACTACGCGCATATCTACAAGCCCGTCGACGCGAACGTGCTTGCGGAACAACAGCGCATCGCGGATACGTTCACCGAACTGCATCTGATTCCGACGAAGATCGTGACCAAGGATGCCGCGCTGTCCGGCAAAGCCTAGCGCAGCAGTTCGAGTCCGCATTGCCCACATCGTTTTACTTCGACGGTCGCGCGATCAGGCGAAAAGCGCGGCGACATTTTCCGGCGGGCGGCCGATGACAGCCCGTCCGTTTCTGACGACGATCGGTCGTTGCAACAGAATCGGATGCTTCGCCAATGCGTCATAGAGCTGGGCGTTCGTCAGCGACGTGTCGGCAAGATTGAGCTCTTTATATTCGACCTCGGTGTCGCGGATCATTTCGCGGACGGGACAGCCGAGTTGAGCATTGAGCTTCTCAAGCTCTGCGACGGTGAGTGGCTTCTTCAGATATTCGACGATTTCCGTCGCTTCGTTTGCGGAGTTGTAGGTGTTCGCGACGAGTTCGCAGGTGGTGCGAGATTTGGAGCAGCGCGGGTTGTGGTAGATGGTGATCATGGCTGGATTCGGGGCTTACGCCGTTGAAGGCTGTGACGGTTAGAAGGGTTCGGGAATTTTAGCGGGTGACTTGATGACGTGGCGCGGGATGACTGCGCGGCATCCGCGTTGTTTGAACCATCGGCGAGTGGGTCGGTTTATGCGCATAAACCGACGCTGCCTTCGAGGCGAGTGGGAACCGTTTAATGCTGGCACCCTGAGTTCTAGTCGCACCTGAGATTTGCTCGCGCGGGCGCGATTCAAACGACAACCTGTATCCCCCGCTGATGAGGCGCCGGATGCACGTTACTTGCCGCCATGTCTGGGGAGAATCGGCATCGGACGAATTCATGACGAACGGTCCCTCCGGGCCAATTGGCACGCGAACTTTATGCGCATAAAGTCTGGCACCTCTCACCCCTTTGGTCGCTCAGATGCATGCGCTCCTTTTCTCTGCACATCAGCCCGAGAATCGCGAACAGTCACCGACGACTGTGCACGCAGTGCGCGAGCACTCGTTACTTTCCCTTTGCCGCCGCCGGACAGCGATCAGCAACGCTTAAGCCCCAGTCCACGCTTGCTCTGATATCCCGCAAGACCCCGGGCACACGTCCGATGCCTCTTTATGCGCATAAACCCTTTGCCGAATGGCCAATTTCCGAACTGCGCTTACGCAAATCATTTGAAATCGCAATTCAACCAGGTAAAATCCATTTGCGTCTAAAAAGAGGAGGTGAAATTTGGCGGCAGAAATCATCGCGGTAACACAGCAGAAAGGCGGGGTCGGGAAGAGCACCATCGCGATGCATCTCGGCGCTGCATTTCACGAGAAAGGCAAACGCGTTCTCGTCGTCGACGCGGATGGCCAAAACACTCTGATTCACTGGGCCAGTGCTGCCTCCGACGGCGACATCGGTATTCCATTCGCCGTCGTCAACCTGTCCGAAGCAGGCAGCCAGATCCATCGCGAGATCAAGAAGTTCGTGGCTGACTACGACATCATCGTCGTCGACTGCCCGCCCTCGATCACCGAAAAAGTCTCGGGCGTCGTTCTGCTCGCGGCGAGCGTCGCGGTAATCCCAACTTCCTCGTCCCCTGCCGATTACTGGTCGAGCATCGGCCTCGTCAAGCTGGTCCAGCAAGCGCAGGTCATGAACGAAGACCTGCGAGCCGTGTTCCTGCTCAACAAGACTGAAGAGAAACGGATGCTGACGCGCGAACTGAAGCGCGCGCTCGAAGAACTCGGCTTCCCTCTCCTCAAGACCCAGATTCCCACGCGCGAAGCCTACAAGCAGGCAATGGCGTTAGGGCAAACGGTGCTTCAGATGAACGACCGCGGCGCGAAGCTCGCCGCGCTCGAAGTACGGGCGTGCGCCAACGAGATCGCCGCCTTGCTCCCATGAATATATGCGCATAAAGGACCCTGAATGAAACCGTCCCAGTTCGCCAAAGGCTTTCAAGCACGTCCTGACACGACCAGCAGCGAAAAGCGCACCGCGCTCGACCGGCTGAATGCGATCGACGGCCTGGTCAGCAACGAGGCGAAAACTCCCACGATCGCCGGGCGTCCGATTCCGGCCGTCTTGCCGTCGCGTCTGCAGGACGCGGAGATTCCTGATCCGGACAACGAATCGGCGGCCTACCGCGCCTGGAGGCTCGAGCACGGCTATCGTCCCGGCCAGATCATCGAACTGGCGCTCAAGACGATCAAGCCGAGCCCGTTCAATCCACGGTACTTCTATGTGAAGTCGTCGATTGCGGAGCTTGCCGTCAATCTGGCGAAGCAGGGGCAGCAGCAGGCGATTCACGTCATTCCCGACTATGACAACCCTGGCACCTACTTCGTCAGTGACGGCGGCAGACGGGTGCGTGCGCTGAAAGAAGCGAACAAGGAGTCGGTGAAAGCGATCGTCATCGATCTGCCGGTCGGCATCCAGAGCTACAAGCTCGGTTACGACCTCAACGTGCAGCGCGACTCGCAGACGGTGTTCGACAACGCGGTCGTGTGGCGACGCTTTCTCGACGAGCGGCATTTCCAGAGCCAGAAGGAACTGGCCGAACATCTCGGCCTCGACGAATCGACGGTCGCAGTCGCGCTGTCCATCGCCAAACTCCCGGAAACCGTGATGCAGGAGATGGTCGCGCGCCCTGACCGCTTCGGCTCGAACATGGCGTATCAGGTGGGCCGCTACCACACGGCTCGCGGCGCGGAGGCGACACTGCGACTGATCAACCGGATCCTTTCCGACGATCTGAGCACACGCCAGGTCGCCGACATCGTCAAAGGCCGAGCGACCTCGCAGGAAAGCGCCAAACCGGCGGGCCGGCAGCGCTACGCGCAACGTCTGGAAATCAAGCTTGGTGGTGTGTCGGTCGGCGATCTGAAGTCGTATGGGGACGACCGGCTCGAGTTGCGCCTGAAAGGCCTCGCGCGTGAAAAGCGCGACGACATCCTGCGGCAGATCGAGAAGATGCTGAAGTAAGACGTGAGGGCGGTGCGCATGCACCGCCGCCTGGATTTCAAAGGCAGTTATCGACCCATCACGCCGCGCGCGACTGGCTCAGCGTAAAGGCGAGCAGGTCGCCGTCGGTCGGTTCGCCCCAGGTCCTGCGCGCGAGCCAGTCGAAGAACGCCGTTTCGACGATCTTCGAATCGAGCCCGCGACGCCGCCAGTCGTCGCGCATGTGCGTGCCGAGCCCCGGCAATTCATCTTCCTCGAACGACTGTCGCGCGATATCGCGCTCCGACTCGCCCTGTTCGTTGTACAACTCGTAGGCCTGCTTGCGACGGTAAGCCGAGTATTCACCGAGCAGACGCGCCTTCAGATCGTCGGCCGGCGACGCCGCGGCCTTGCTGGTGCCGCCACCCGCGGGCAGCGCCTCGACCGGCGGCGCATAGCCTTTCTTCAACGCATCCTTGAACAGCGCCGGCGCACTGCGCACCGGCGGCAGTGACGTGCTGCGCATACGCTGCTCGGTCATCTGCAGCGCCGCTCGGATCCGGTTCTCCTCGCTGTCCGCATAAAGCGTCTGCGCCTCCTTGAGCGGAATGCCGATCTTCACCATCCGGTCGACCAGCGTGCTGTCGAACACGTTCGGATGTTCGTCGAGCGCGAGCATCGGCTGCTTGCGCTCGGTCACGCGGAACTGGATTTCAGCGACGCGCCGACCCTCGCGATGCTCGATCAGCTCGACAAAAATGTTCGTGACCGCGTTGACCTCGGCGATGGCCGGGCGCAGGTAGTCGCGCTTGAAATACTTGTACTCGCGCTTCGCCTCATCGCCGGCTTCAGTGTCCGGCGTGCCCGACAGAATCGGCCGCCACCATTCCCAGGTCTCGCGCATCGTCAGGTGGCTGGGGTTGGTCAGGTAGCGTACGCAGATCTCGTAGAGTGCGAGGCCCGCGCTACTGCGCAGCTGGCTCTGGAACTGCAGACTCAGCCGCGCATACTGAACCGGATCGAGCAGTTTCTTCTTGATCTTCGGCGCAAACGAAAACTCGACCCAGACGCGACGCGTGGTCGGATCTTCGAGAATTTCCGCGTCCGCGATCAGCGTCGAAATACCCCATTTGCGGCCAGGCTTCTGACTCGACGTGCCGGTGCTCCACTCGACTTGCACCGACACCATGCGGCGCAGATGCTCCTTGACGAGCGCGGTGTCATTGGAATCGAACGCGGAATTGGCGACGATGTCGGACAGCAGCGCCCGATAGGTGTCGCCCGATTCATCCGCTTGCTGGGCCACCGCGAGTAACACGTTAAATAGCTTGCGCGTGAGCAGCGTGATCTTGCCGCTCTTGGGCTGGATCGCGATCGCCTCGACGGCTTTGCGCAGCTCAGCCGAGCTCGGGCTGACAACATCGGTCTTTTTCGCGCGCTTCGTGGCCATGCGTCGGGGTGAGGAGGGGATTTCGCGAGAGCATACCGGCTGTGGTGATACGCGTCTATAGCGCCCATCTCACCATTGCCGGTGAAGCGAGTTTACGAAGCGCAACTCACCTCGACCAACTCCCGAAAACCCTCACCTCGTGTGCGTGCCGCCAGGATCGGGCTCTCCTTGCCGGTCGCGGCGTTTGCGAATCGGGCCCGTTTCGCCGCGTGCGGCAACGGGGAGCACGTGATCCCGAATCCTCTCACCTCAAAAATTTTCGCGGATTTTTTCGAGAACCTCGTGTAAACGGATGGCGTCTGGGGCGGCTGATGACTTCGTCGTGCGGCCTCGCGATCGTTTCGTCGATCGTCGCGTGCTGCCGGCCGATGCACAGTCCCGGTTCGATAGATGGAATGCCCGCACGGTATTGGGCCCGCAACGCGGCGTGGGCCAGCGACGGGCGCCCCGTCAGCCCTGTTGTCGGTGCATCAAGCTTCCTATGGCCGGGCGCGCCATTCGACTGCTTGGTACCTTCCGCTGACGATTCAGCCCTCACTACCGAGAACCTGCCGGAGTTAACCACCTGTTTCGACTTCGAGCCTCGTCTGAAGCCGCCGAAAAAGGGGAGATCCAACCAAGGCAAATCCTCACCGCTCCGATGCTCCCGAAAAACCTCACCGTAGCACCGCAGAACGGCACAACACGACACGCGCTCATGCCGCGCCAGTACCGCATTTCCCCAATGCAACCTCCTGAAAAGCGTCACCTTTGACCTTTATGGAGGCCCCCGCGCCCCCTTCCAAAGAACTCCTGAAAACTCTCACCTTTGCTGGAGGACAGGAAAAACATCAATGATTTCCGTGACTTGCGATAATCCCATCTAGCGCTCGAACCATCGGTGTTCCCGTAAAATCTCACCTTAAGCCAGTTTTTCGCACCGCAGCACTTTTCATTGCGTCCCCGCGGACCTCCCGAAAAGACTCACCTTTGCAATCAGAGACCAGGTATACCGACGCTCGCAAATTGCCATCCGCCGGGCATCTCCGGCCGATAGCCCGCGTTTCAGTCCCGAATCTCCTCACCTTAACGCGCAAAACCCTATCCAGACCTTCCCGAAAAGCCTCACCTTTGACGGAATCGCCGGCTAAATCGGCTCGCGGATCTAGCTGATCAGCCAGTTCCCCGAATCCCCTCACCTTTCCAATCGCCAGCGGTTCCCGCCGACCAGTCTTTCGGGCAGTCGATGCGTCGAATTCCATCCTGGCTCCCGTAAAACCTCACCTCAGCAGTATGGATGCTCAAAAAGAAAGCAAAACTGGACCCCGCGCCCCGAAAAATCTCACCTTCGTTTTCCGTTTTCTCCCGCTACCGCTCACCAAAGCGGTTAACCACCCCAAAAAACCGGCAAAAAACCATTCTCGCGAGCCTCCCGAAAGCCCTCACCTTGCTCAGACCAAACCGAACAGACACTGTCGAGGGGTGTCGGGCGCTTCGCGGCTGCGAAGTCCCGCAAAACCTCACCTTTGCCCAAACCCCACGTATACGGCGTTTCCTGAACCCGCTCACGTTCCGTCCCGCAGCCGCTCACCGAGCTTCCCGAACCCCATCACTCGAGTTTCCCGCAGACCCTCACCAAGTCTCCCGCAAAGCTTCACCTTGCTGTCCTGAAAGCCGCGCCAGATAAGGGTTTGCCGAGTCGTTAACGTCTTTAACAAGGGTTCAAAGGTGTTTATTTTTATTACTCTCAAGCCTTACACCCGCGAGCCCCGTGAAACACAGGCTCAACACCCCGCAGCCATTGCCGATCAATCGTGAAACAGTGCGCGACCATGCGGAAATCAAACAAAATTCTTCTAATACAATGGCTTATTAGCTATTCTTCGTTTTGTTTCACGGAGAAAAACGGCAGGCGCGCGTTTACCATCGCAATCTGCACGCAAAAGCCCGTCGGTATACGCCAATCCGTTCGCCACCGATCAATCGGTAGCAAACACTACGTAAATTGTTATGATCCATCCAATTCGAGCCACATCGAGGTAAACATGAATCTGGATCAGGAGCGGCAAGCCATTCGCGACGAGCTTGAATCGATGCGTGCGCAGGGCGTGCGCCGCCAGGATCTGTCGCTGCATGCATGTAAACGGCTTTTTTTCGATCTCGGCATCCGGCCATCGATGGCGGCCGTGCGCGATCTCACGCAAACCGGCAGCGCGAGCGACATCCCGAAGGACATCGATCATTTCTGGGAGCGCATCCGCAGCGTGTCGCGGGTCAAGGTCGGAGCGGGCGCGATACCAAAGGCACTGGAAGATCGCGCCGGCGAACTGCTCGGCGCGCTATTCGAAGAAGCGGTCGTGCAGGCCAAAGCGTCGCTCGATGGCGAACGTGAAGAGATCCGCGCGCAGATCAGCGCCGCCGATCTACGCGTACGCGAGGCGGAAATTCGTCGGGATGCGGCCGACGACGCCATCAGGCGCAGCGAAGCGCGCGCCGAAGCCGCATGGGAGCGGGTTCGCGCACTTGAAACCCAGTTATCCAGCGCGACTACGCACGGCAGCGTTCACCTCGAAGGCATGCAGGCAACCACGCGCCGGCTCGACCAGGAGAACGAGGCGCTGCGGCAACGGCTCGAAAACGAACAGACTGCCAATGCTGCGTTGCGGGACCGGATCGACGCGTTGCACGTCGAATTGCGGCAAAGCACGGAGCACTATGCACAGCAGATCAAGGATGCGGTGGCCGAAGCCGAGCGGCGCGTCAAGCCGATGCTGGTCGAACTCGACTCGCTGCGTAGCATGGCCGCGACGTATCAGTCCGGCGTGCGTGATGCGAGCCGCAAGGAATTCGAGTTCATTCAGCAGATTGCCGCCGCCAAGGCGCGCGCCGATCGGCTCGACGCGCAACTGCGCGAGCAGTCGGACGAAGTCGACGCGCTGACGAAAGAAGTCGCCACCCTGCGTGGCCAGCAGGGCATCGATCCAGCCATCGCCGTACTGCTGTGCTCGCTGGTTACTGACGGGCGGCTCACGAGCAAAGAGTTGAGCATGATCGGCACCGCGGCTGACGGCCACGTGACGCTGCCCGCGAGATGCCCGAAATGCGAGGAAGGTGAGCCGGAGCTGTCGCAGGTCGATCACCGTTTCGAACTGTTCTGCCCGGAATGCGAGCACTCTTCCGGCCTCGGCGAATCGAGGCTCGCGGCGGTGAACCAGTTTCTGTCGAACGATGGCGCCACCGCGCCGTCGTCCCGCTCCGTCCACGCGATACGTTAACCAGAGGCGCAGAGGCGGCCAATCCAACGGGAAAAACGTCAAAGGTGAGGAAATTCGGGACCGCAACGGTGAGGTTCTTCAGGGTTCGCCGGCTCCCGTTTTCCTCGTCAAACGCCCGTCACGGCGGGGCTCGGCCAACGGTGCCGCAGCTGGATCCGGCTCCTCTGTCGCGGGCGAATCCTGCTGATCAATCCACGTTTGCCACGCGCGATATAGCCGGTTCGCGGACACCGCCTGCACGAAGCCGAGCCATTGACCGACCTGTTCGGCCTCTACCCCGCTTTCGAAAAGGTCCGCCGCAAACGTGTTGCGCAAGGTCTGCGGACTCGCGCGCGATTGGCGCGACGTGGCAATCCCCGCTGCATCGACGAGCGCATCCACTGCGCGCAGCATCGTGGCCTTATGCATCGGCCTGCCCGACGGCGATGCGGGAAACACAAGCTTGCCGGCTAGCTGCGTCAGCCGGCGTTCGGCTAGCCAGGCGTCGAGAATCGCCGTTGCGAACGGCGCGAGTCGCGTGCGCCGCGTCAGCACTGGATTCGCGGACTCGATCGTGACCCACGGCGAGCCCTCTCTCACGCAACTAACCGTAAGCGCTCCCGCTTCGCCCGTCTTCAGTCCTGCGCCCAGAAACACCGCGATCAACGCGCGATCGCGTCGCTCTCTCCAGCGCTGCGCGGTCGACAACGCCGGCAACGGCGCGAACAGCCGCGCGATCAACGCAGTGCGTTCCGCATGCGTGAGAAACCCGGTCGGCTCATTGTCGCGCGCATTGCGCCACGCGGCTTCCCCGTCCTGAGCGATGAAACGAGCCGGGTTGGTCGACGCCGATTCGATCTCGCGCACGTGATCGAGCACGCGCTCGATAAGCCGCAAATAGCGGATCCGCTGCGTTCTGCGAATCTCGAGGCTGGCGACGAATTCGGCGATCGCGGGCGTGTCGACCGTTGCGAGGCTTTGTTGCCGCGCGCCGAGCCAATCGAGAAACTGCCCCCACTGCGCCTGATAGACCAACGCCGAAGAGCGACGGAAGTGCTGCTTCGCGAGCCACGCATCGAACGCGACCTGCGGGTCGCGACGCCAGTCTTCGCGTTGCTGATCGAACAAATCGGTGGAGGGCGCGGGACGGGGAACGGGGTCGGACAGATGAGGAGGTGACATGGGCAATCCTTCCGTTAGTTGCACCGTTTGGTCCGCGTATTGTAGGCGCTGACCGCCGCAAGGCCGACCGCGAGGAAGGGAAGAGGATCCGGCCATCCCGACGTGGTGCCGCCATTAGCCGCCCCACGCCCGGGCGCGCTTTAAGGGCGCATCGGCCGGCCGTGGCAGCGCCGCCCGGCGCGCCGCTTGCCGCGCCGCTTCTTCGTACGCATTGACGGCAAACGCAAAAACGGCTGGCAATGCGTTGGAGGTGCCGAAATCCACGCCGTCATCGGTTTCTGGATAAGGCAGGTCGGACGGGCGCTGGAACAGCCCGAGCATCAGCGCGTCGTGCCGGCTGGCAAAACCGAGATCGGCCAGCGCCTCGGCTTCGATGGCATGGAGCAGACGCCATGTGAGCGGCACCTGCCTGACGATGTAGCGCGCGGCGATGCTGTGCACGATATGTTCGAGATCGCGCGCGGCGGTCTGGAAGCGCAGCGCGGCGAGAGTTTGATCGGTAGGGTCGGTTTTCAGGTTGTTCATTCTCGGCTCCAATCGACACCCGATACTGTACAAACATACAGTACCAGGCGCAACCTGGCCGAACGGCCTAACCGTGAATCACGACCAGCAGCGCTTTCGCCTCGCTCTTGCCGACGTTGCGGATCGCGTGCGGAACATCCGCGACGTAGCGCGCGGTGTCCGCGACCTTGAGCCGCTTCGTCGCGCCGGCCGCCTCGATTTCGATCGAGCCGTGCAGCACGGTCAGATGCTCGCGCGTGCCTGGCTCGTGCGCGTTCGACACGAGAGCCCCGCCTGGCTGCAGCGTCAACTCGTACCACTCGAACTTGCCGGCCAGCTCGATCGGTCCCCACACACGCAACTGGTATTTCGCTTCGTGACCGCTTAGCGTAGGAATATCGCGCGGTCCGGAAACGGCGATTGCCTCAGGCGACTTCGGCGGCGCAAACAGCGAATCGAGACTTACGCCGAGCGCATTGGTCAGCCGCCATGCAACCGCGATCGTCGGATTGGCCTTGTCGCGCTCGATTTCCGAGAGCATCGATTTCGACACGCCGGCCGCGCGCGACAGATCATCGAGCGTCATGCGCCGCTCGGCGCGCAGCCGTTGAATCTGTTCGCCGACGCGCGGCGGCGCCGCAATCGCCGCACTCGGCGGTAATGCCGCGCTGGCGGAGGTGGGCGCCGCATTGGACGCGGTGCGGCGTGTACCCGAACTTGCCATTTCCAGACCCATCGTTTAGAGTTGTTCGATATACCGGATTTTAGTTCGGAAAAACGAAAATATCCGATAAAGCTGACAACCGACTATAACAGGCCGCCCTTCCCGCGCGCATGCGAATGCGGGCGCCATCACTCTCAGGAGTCCCGTTCATGCGTGACCAATATCTTGCCCATTTGCGCGGCACCCTCGACCAGATCCGCGCCGACGGCTTCTACAAGAGCGAGCGCGTGATCGCGAGTCCGCAGTCGGCTGACGTGCGTCTTGCCGACGGCAGCGACGTGCTGAACTTCTGCGCAAACAACTATCTCGGTCTCGCCGACGACACGCGGCTGATCGAAGCCGCCAAGCAAGGCCTCGACAGCGACGGCTTCGGGATGGCGTCGGTGCGCTTCATCTGCGGCACGCAAACCGTGCACAAGCAACTCGAAGCGGCGCTCGCCGCGTTCCTGCAAACCGACGACTGCATTCTCTACTCGAGCTGCTTCGACGCGAACGGCGGCCTGTTCGAAACGCTGCTCGACGAAAACGACGCGATCATCAGCGACGAGCTGAATCACGCGAGCATCATCGACGGCGTGCGGCTGTCCAAGGCGAAGCGCTTTCGCTACAGGAACAACGACCTCGGCGATCTCGAAGCGCGCCTGCAGGAAGCCGATGCGGCGGGCGCGCGCTTCAAACTGATCGCGACCGACGGCGTGTTCTCGATGGACGGCATCATCGCGAACCTCGCCGGCATCTGCGATCTGGCCGACAGGTACGGCGCATTGGTGATGGTCGACGACTCGCACGCGGTCGGCTTCATCGGTGAACACGGTCGCGGCACGCCCGAGCATTGCGCAGTGATGGCGCGCGTCGACATCATTACCGGCACGCTCGGCAAGGCGCTCGGCGGCGCGTCGGGCGGCTACGTCGCGGCGCGCAAGGAAGTCGTCGAACTGTTGCGGCAGCGCTCCCGCCCGTATCTGTTCTCGAACACGCTCACGCCGAGCATCGCGGCGGCGTCGCTGAAGGTACTCGAATTGCTCGCCAGCGATGAAGGGGCGCTGCTGCGCGCCCGCGTGCGCGAAAACGGCGCGCATTTCCGCCGCGCGATGAGCGCGCTCGGCTTCACGCTCGTGCCGGGCGAACATCCGATCATTCCGGTCATGCTCGGCGACGCGCAACTCGCGGGAAAGATGGCCGATGCGCTGCTGAAGCAAGGCGTCTACGTGATCGGTTTTTCGTTCCCGGTGGTGCCGCGTGGCCGCGCGCGCATCCGCACGCAGATGAGCGCCGCGCACACGCCGGAGCAGATCGACCGTGCCGTCGAGGCGTTCGCGTGCGTCGGCCGCGAGCTCGGCGTCATCACCACGTGATCGCCGCGTGATTCGAATGGAGAAGCAGATGAAAGCATTGGCAAAACTCGAACGCGGACCGGGCCTCACGCTGACCGACGTGAAGAAGCCCGAAGTCGGTCATAACGACGTGATGATCCGCATCACGCGCACCGCGATTTGCGGCACCGACATTCATATCTGGAAGTGGGACGACTGGGCGCAGAAGACGATTCCGGTGCCGATGCACGTCGGCCATGAATACGTCGGCGAAATCGTCGAGATGGGGCAGGAAGTGCGCGGCTTTGCGATCGGCGATCGGGTGTCGGGCGAAGGACACATCACCTGCGGCTTCTGCCGCAACTGTCGCGCGGGCCGCCGGCATCTGTGCCGCAACACGATCGGCGTCGGCGTGAATCGCGAGGGCGCGTTCGCCGAATACCTGGTGATTCCGGCCTTCAATGCGTTCAAGATCCCCCCTGAAATCTCCGACGATCTCGCCGCGATCTTCGATCCGTTCGGCAACGCGACGCATACGGCGCTGTCGTTCAACCTCGTCGGCGAAGACGTGCTGATTACCGGCGCTGGGCCGATCGGCATCATGGCGGTCGCGATCGCCAGGCACGTCGGCGCGCGCAACGTCGTGATCACCGACGTCAACGACTATCGCCTCGAACTCGCGCGCAAGATGGGCGCGACGCGCGCGGTGAACGTGTCGCGCGAATCGTTGCGCGACGTGATGCACGATCTGCACATGACCGAGGGCTTCGACGTCGGACTCGAAATGTCGGGCGTGCCGAGTGCGTTTACGGGCATGCTCGAAGCGATGAACCACGGCGGCAAGATCGCGCTGCTCGGCATTCCACCCGCGCAAACCGCGATCGACTGGACCCAGGTGATCTTCAAAGGCCTTGAAATCAAGGGCATTTATGGGCGCGAGATGTTCGAGACCTGGTACAAGATGGTCGCGATGCTGCAAAGCGGCCTCGATCTGTCGCCGATCCTCACCCACCATTTCAAGGTCGACGACTATCAGGAAGCCTTCGCGACGATGCTCTCCGGCGAAAGCGGCAAGGTGATTCTCGACTGGACCTCTGCCTGAGTCGGTGCTTCACCGTCTGAACGCTGACGCCCGCAGCGCGCTTACGCGCCTGCGGGCGTTTTCACGAACTCGGCCTGGACGCGCACGTGAATATCGTCGCCGACGGCCGGATACCAGGTAGACAGACCGAACTTCGCGCGGCTGAAATGACCGTCCGCGGAAAAGCCAAGCGTGTCCTTTTTCGTTAGCGGATCGGGCGCGAAGCCGTTGAACGTGACGTCGAGCGTGACCGGCTGCGTGACGCCGCGGATCGTCAGATCGCCGCTCAGCGTGCCGCGCGCTTCGCCGGTGCGCTCGAAACGCGTGCTCGCGAAGCGGATCTGCGGATAGCGCGCGACGTCGAGCATGCTGTCGCTTTTCACCATCTTGTCGAGCAGCGGCACGTTCGTGTCGATGCTCGCGGCGTCGATCGCGACCGACGCCGTGCTGCGCTCGAGGCCGCCGTCGTTCCAGTCGAGCTCCCCCTGCTTGCGATCGAAACGCATCGTAAAGCGCGTGTATTTGAAGTGATCGATATCGAACGTGATGCTCGTATGGTCCTGATCGATGTCGTAGCGTCCGGGCGGCACGCGCGCCTCGTTCTGACTGACCGAATGCGTGAGCACCTGGATCGGCGTGCAGGCCACCGCGCCCAGCAGCGTTGCGCCGAGCAGCGCGAGCAGCGCGCGCATCCACGCGGTGCGAACGGAGGATGGTTTCATCGAAGCGATTCCGGTTGAGCGGTGATCAAGCGATCTCCATCACGATAGCAGCAAGCGCACCCACAGCGCCGAAGCTCGAAGAAAAACTTGACGATGGAGAATGATCGTTCTACCTTTTCGTCCATGACACACGAAACGATTCCGACCGATCCAAACGACGCGGCCCAGCCCGGCACGGCGCGCGAGCGGCTGCTCGATGCCGCCGAGGCGCTCATCTACGCCGGCGGCATCCATGCAACCGGCGTCGATGCGATCGTGCGGCAGTCCGGCACCGCGCGCAAAAGCTTTTACACGCATTTCGAGTCGAAAGATGCGCTAATCGCGGCCGCGCTCGAACGGCGCGACGAGCGCTGGATGAACTGGTTTATCGCCGGCACGCAACGGCGCGGCAAGGGCGCGCGCAGACGCCTGCTCGGCATGTTCGACGTGCTGCGCGAGTGGTTCGCATCGGCGGATTTTCATGGCTGCGCGTTTCTGAACGCGGCCGGCGAAATCGAATCCGCCGACGATCCGATCCGCGTCGTCGCGCGCAAACACAAGGCACGGCTGCTCGGTTTCGTGCGTGCCGAATGCGTCGCGTTCGTCGTGGAAGCCGAAATCGATGCGCGTCGCGCGGCGCCGCTCGCGCGGCAATGGCTCGTGCTGCTCGACGGCGCGATCGCGGTGGCGCTCGTGAGCGGCGAAGCCGATGCGGCGCTCGACGCGCAGGCGGTTGGCAAGACCTTGCTCGATGCGGCAGCGAAACCCGCCGCAATCAAACGGCCGCCATCGCGGCGCACCGCCACCTGACGGAGGAACCATCATGACCGATACGATCGAAGCCCGCCCGCCGCTGCCGCCATTCACTCGCGATACCGCGATCCAGAAAGTGCGCGCCGCGGAAGATGCGTGGAACACCCGCGAACCCGAGCGCGTATCGCTCGCGTACACGACGGATAGCGTGTGGCGCAACCGCGCCGAATTCGTGCATGGCCGCGCGGAGATCGTCGGCTTTCTGCGCCGCAAGTGGGCGAAGGAGCTCGACTATCGGCTGATCAAGGAGCTGTGGGCGTTCACCGACAACCGCATCGCGGTGCGCTTCGCGTACGAATGGCACGACGATTCGAACAACTGGTTCCGCTCGTATGGCAACGAGAACTGGGAGTTCAACGAGCATGGTCTGATGGCGCATCGTCACGCAAGCATCAATGACCTGCCGATCCGCGAAGCCGACCGCTTGTATCGCTGGCCGCTCGGCCGGCGGCCCGACGATCACCCCAGCCTGTCCGATCTCGGTCTGTAGACGTCCCCACCACATTCATCGCCGGCGGCGCACCCGATGCGCGCCGCGAACTTCTTCACCGCTTGTTCATCACGGCGCCATCGGTTCTCCGTTATCGTGGCGGCTGCGGGGGCACGTCGCGTGCCCGGCCGGCCGAGCGAGTCCTCGACATCGACCGCACGGCTTCAGGTACAGTGCGCGACGGGCGGCACGCGGATCGCCAGAACACCATGACACCGGCGCTCGACCGGTGACGGAGAAGAAATGCACTTCAGGCAGATGAACAAGAATATCCGGCGCGCCGCGGTGACGCTTTTCGCCAGCTTCGCGGCGCTCTCCGCGGCGCACGCGGGCAACTGGTGTGACGGCGGTGTATGGGTCGACGCGATGCTCGGCTCGTATCACATCAACCCCGATCCCGATACGCACTTCGAGCAGTTCAATCCCGGGCTTGGCGTCGAATGCTGGCTGAACAACCAGTGGGCGCTGACGGCCGGCGGCTTTCGCAACTCGCTGCGTCGGCCGTCCTACTACGGCGGCGGCGTGTGGGCGCCGGAGTTCGCGCATTGGGGAATCGTGCGGATCGCGGCGATCGGCGGGATCATCTCCGGCTATAACTATGGCAACTGGGGGCTTGGCAGCAATCACACGATCGGCCCGGTGGTCGCGCCGATCGTGATGCTCGAATACAAGCGCGTCGGCGCGAACTTCATCGTCATTCCGCCGATCCCATCGGACAATCTGCCCTTTACGATTGGTTTTCAGCTGAAGGTAAAGTTCTGACGGAGCCGTAAGCAACGTGAGCGATCGCCCCAGGTGAGGTTTTTCGGGAGCCAAAGGCTTCCGTTCTACCCGGATTGAGCAATTGCCGCGAGCGCGAGGTCTCGAATGCGGGGCCGACCTCCTGGAACTCCTCACCATGGCGCACAAAGCGTCGTTCTCCCGACTCCTGGAAATCCTCACCATCCTGGAATACCTCACCTCAACAGGCTCGCTTCAACTTTTAGGCCTGCATTCCAGCGTGTTTTTCGCGCACTGGACACCGACGCGCTCCGCGCTCGCTGGTCCGAAACGCAATCGTTCACCACAACGCTGAAGCCAGCGAAGCACGTGGTGCGCGCTTCGACGCACCTCATCCCAATCGCCGTTCCGACGCACACCGCGTGAGCCGTCGCGCATCCCGCCCACCGCTCCCGTAAACCCTCACCGTAGCGCCACCTCCTGGAACTCCTCACCATTCGCGCGTCGCCCGACCCGGGCCTCGCCCATGCACGCCATTCATATCGACCATTTTTGGCCCGAATTTGACCGCGTTTATCGCCGCTCATATCGTGCAGCCATGTCGTCCGGATGTGATTCGCCCCGCTGCGTAGAGCCATCGTCATGCGGGAACCTCAATCTTCGTTCTCCCTGAGCCATGAACTCTGACGCCGTGAATTCCGATCTGAGCGCCCCGCTCGCATCACGCCGATCCGCCGCCGCGACGAGCGGCGTACGACGCGCGGTCACGACCGCCGTGCTGGGTCAAATCCTCGAATGGTATGACTTCTTCCTGTATGGAACGGCCGCCGCGCTGGTGTTCGGCAAGCTGTTCTTCCCCGTCGGCAGCGATCCGCTCACCGGCACCATCGCCGCGTTCGGCGGCTTCACGGTCGGCTTCATCGCGCGGCCGATCGGCGGTGTGCTGTGCGGACATCTCGGTGACCGCTACGGGCGCAAGCTCGTGACGATGCTGACGCTGTTCGCGATGGGCACGGCGACTATGTTGATGGGCGTGCTGCCCACCTACCAGCAGATCGGCCTCGCCGCGCCGGCGCTGCTCGTGTGTCTGCGCATCGTGCAGGGGCTCGCCGCGGGCGGCGAATGGAGCGGCAGCATCCTGCTGATCCATGAGAACGCGCCGCAATCGAAGCGCGGCGCGCTCGCCGCATGGAGTCCGTGCGGCGCGGCGCTCGGCTTCGTGCTGTCGACCGGTGCGTTCCTGCTGGTGCAGAACCTGTCGTCTGCCGATTTCCTGAGCTGGGGCTGGCGCATTCCGTTCCTCTGCAGCGCCGCACTCGTCGCACTGGGCTTGTGGATGCGCCGCTCGGTCGGCGAAAGCGCCGCGTTCGCTCGAGCGAAGGCAACGCGTCGCGACACCCGAATGCCGGTGATCGAAGTGTTGCGCCAATGTCCTCGCGAAGTGCTGACGATCTTCGGTTTGCGCTTCGGCGAAGGCGGTGCGTCGTACATCTTCTTCGCGTTCTCGATCGCGTATGGCCAGTTCCTCGGCATCAAGTCGAGCTGGATGCTCGGCGGCCTGACTCTTTCGATGCTGCTGATGATTCCGTTCTCGCTGTTCTTCGGCTACCTGACCGACAAGGTCGGACGCAAGCCCGTGTATCTCGCCGGCGCGATCGCGATGGTGCTCGTCGCATGGCCGTACTTTGCGCTGCTCGCCTCCGGCGAATACTGGAAAGTGATCACGGCCCTCGTGCTGGCGAACAGCCTCACCCTCGGCATCCTCGAAGGCGCGCAGCCCGCGTTCATCAGCGAACTGTTGCCGGTACATCTGCGCTTCTCGGGGCTTGGCATCGGGCGCGAAATCTCCTCGGTGCTCGGCGGCGGCCTGTCGCCGATGATCGCCACGGCGCTGCTCGCGCACTATCGCAGCGCGACGCCGGTCGCTCTGTATCTCGGCGTGCTCGGTCTGATCACCGTCATCGCGACGCTGCTCGCCCGGGAGACCTATCCGAAAGCGATGCGCATCGAAGCGCATCAGGAAACCGAATGACATCGTTCACATCACTGAATCAAGAGGTAACGCGCATGCACGCCGTTCATACCGCCAGCGCCCGCGCTTGCACCGCCGACGCACCCATCATCGACACGCAGGAGGACTACCCCGAATACACGGGCCCGCTGTCGCTCGATGACCTGATCACCGAAGTCGAGCGTCGCCGCGACGAGTTCGATGCGGTTTCACACGTCCCGCGCGACATGATCCTGAAGATGAAGCGCGCGGGCATCTTCCGCGCGAGCACGCCGAAATGCTTCGGCGGCGACGCGCTGCCGCCGCCACAGTTTCTGGCGATGCTCGAACGCATCGCGATCGCCGATGGTTCGACCGCATGGGTCGCGGCCTTTGGCTCCGCGAACACGTATCTTGCGTCGCTGCCGGTCGAGACTCAGGCCCGCATCTACGCGTCCGGTCCGGACCAGGTTTTCGCGGGCGGCCTGTATCCCCTGCAACCGGCCGAGCGTGCGCCCGGCGGCTACGTCGTGTCGGGTCAATGGCGTTTCGCGAGCGGCTGCAAGGGCGCGGACTGGCTCGGCGTCGGCATCGGTGGCGCGCCGGGCAAGGTCGGCGACACGAACGCGGGCAAGCCGTTCACGGCCGTGTTTCCGGCGAGCGAAGTCGAGATCGTCGACAACTGGAACGTGGTCGGCATGCAAGGCACCGGGAGCCACGATCTGCGCCTGAAAAACAAGTTCGTCGACGAGCAATGGACCTTCGTGCGCGGCGGTGCGCCGCTGATCGACGAGCCGCTCTACCGCTACCCCGCCGTCGCATATCAGGCACAGGTGCATGCGGCTGTGAACCTCGGGCTCGCGCGCGCGGCGCTCGACCTGCTAGCCGGTATGTCCGGCGTAACCAGAACGACGACCGGCGCGCCGCGTCTTGCCGACCGCGCGTACTATCGCTCGGGTCTCGCGCAGGCGGAAGCGAATCTGCGCAGCGCGCGCGCGTTCTTCTTCGAGTCGGCGCAAACTTCGTGGCGCACGGTCATGGCGGGCGACCCCGTGTCGCCCAGCGAGGCCAATCTGCTGCGGCTCTCCGCGACGCATGCCGCGCATACGTGCGCCGAGGTGGTCATGCAGGCGTACAAGATGGCTGGCATCGGCGCGATCTATCGCGAGAGCCGCATGCAGCGGATGGTGCGCGATTCGATCGTCGTTACGCAGCACGCGTTTCTCGGCGAAGGCACCTACGACGCGTCGGGCGCGCTGTTCGTCGGCATACCGCCGGTCACGCCCTATCCCTGAGCGACGTAGGAGCGACTGTCATGACGCACGACGAAACGCGCACGCACTTCCGCAACGCGATGGCTTGCCTCGGCGCGGCCGTCAACATCATCACGACCGATGGTCCGCGCGGGCGCTGCGGCATCACCGCGAGCGCGGTCTGTTCGGTGACCGATACGCCACCGACCATGCTGGTGTGCATCAATCAATCGAGCTATGTGCATGACGTGATGCACGAAAACGCGAACCTGTGCATCAACATCCTTGGCGCGCACTGCCAGGACCTGGCGCGCGTGTTCGCGGGCATGACGGGTTGCCCGATGGACGCGCGTTTCGATCAATGCGCGTGGCAGCCGGGAGCGCTCGGCGCTCCGGTGCTTGGCGACGCGCTCGCGAGCCTCGAAGGACAGATCGTCGACAGCAAGACGGTGGGCTCGCACTCGGTGATGTTCGTGCGGATCGAGCGGATCGCCACGCGCGATGACGGCGATGGCCTCGTCTACTTCGGCAGGCAGTTCCACCGGCTTGCGCGTGCCGGTGTCGCGGCTTGCGAGGCGGCATGACGATGCAGGTCTGTCTCTTTCTGATCGGCACGCGCGACGCGCGGCAATCGCTCACGGACCCGCCCGCGCTGCTGCGGGCCGCCACGCAAGTCGCGGGGCTGCGCAAGCTGATCGTGCACGAGCCGATCGCGGGACAGGTCGATGCGCGTATCGCGCCGGCGGCCGATGCGCCGTCGTGCGTGCTGCAGTGGTACTTCGACGAACTCGAGCCGCTCGAAGCCGCGCTCGAACCTGACGGCGCGATCGCGCACGCGTTGCATTCGGCCATGTGCGCCGAATTCAGCCCGCAAAGCTTCTCGCAGCAGGTGATGGCCGTGCGCATCTTCGCGCCACCGCAGGCTGCGTCGGTCGAAGACAACGCGCAACGCTGCACCTATCTGGTCGCATACGAGGGCGTCGCGCAAGACTTCAACGCGTGGCTTACGCACTATCTGGCGCATCATCCGCCGTTGATGCTGCAATTGCCGGCGCTGCGCGAAATGGAGATCTACACGCGCATCGACAGCCGCAGCGGTTTGCCGTTTGCGCGCGCGAGCGCGATGCAAAGCAACAAGGTCGTGTTCGACGATGCGAGCGCGCTCACCGATGCGCTCGCGTCGCCGGTGCGCGAGGCGATGCGCCGCGACTTCCAGGCGCTGCCGCCGTACAGCGGGGCGACGCCGCATTTTGCAATGCGCAGCATCTACGGTAACCTCGCCGCATATTGACCGGCGCGTCGCGCGGCCCAGCGACGTGCCTTAGTTTGCGAGAGCTGCGCATGAACAAGCTGAATCCCGGCATCGCCGATCTGAATCTTCTGCGCGTGTTCCTCGCGATCTGGGACCTGCGCAGTCTGACGGCGGCCGGCGATCGGCTCGGTCTCACGCAACCGGCGGTCAGTCATGCGCTGCGCCGTCTGCGCACGCTGTTCGAAGACCCGCTGTTTTCGCGCACGCCCAATGGCATGGTCCCCACCGATGCCGCGTACCGCCTCTATCCGCCGCTCGCGCAAGCGTTCGCGATCATCAACGAAGCCGTGCAGCAGCTGGCGAAGTTCGAGCCGTCGACCGCGCGACGGGTGTTTCGCGTGTCGATGTCGGACATGTCGGAGTTCTACTTCTTGCCCCCGCTCGCCGCGCTGCTCGATCGCGAAGCGCGCGGCATCCGCATCGAGGTTGCCAATGTGCCGGTCGAGTCGGTCAGCGCGGCGATGCGCGCCGGCGAAGTCGATCTCGCGCTCGGCTATGTGCCGGGTCTCGACGCGGGCTGCGTGAGCCGGACGCTGTTCGTCGACGAGCACGTGTGCGTGGTGCGCGCCGGTCATCCGCTGCGCAAGACGAGGCCGAGCCGCGAAGATCTGAGCGCGCTACGCTACGTGTACGCGAGCACCAATGCGACCGGGCATCGGATGGTCGAGCAATGGCTCGACGAGCTGAACCTGAAGCGCGAGGTCGTGCTGCGGCTGCCGCATTTCGTCGTTGCGCCCGAGATCGTGATGAATACCGATCTTGCCGTGATCTTTCCGAAAAGCATCGCGAAGCGCTTCAACCGCGGCAAGGCGTTCCGGATTCTGCCGCTGCCGTTTCCGCTGCCGCCGATCGAAATTCAGGTGCACTCCCACTCGCAGTTCGCGGCGGACCCCGGCATCGCGTGGCTGCGCGAGACTATCCATACGATGTTTCATCAGCCGGCACGCTGAGCGCCCGTGAGCTTGCCCGCGGGTGCCCGGGCACGCCGGGCATATTAGCTGCACTGATACCCGCCCTGCTTTTCGGCTAATTTGACGCCACTATCTGTCGCCTCGACACTGCGTATCGTGCGAAGCCTTTTCTGAAAGGCCGCCATCCCCCCAATTCAGATGCGAGCAGACATGTCCTCCGTTCAATCCCCGATCGCGGCCGGGCGCGCCACAGCAGAGTCGGATCGCGCACTCAGGAAAATCATCATTGCGTCGGTGGCCGGCAACGCGATGGAGTGGTACGACTTTTTCGTGTACGGCACCGCGGCTGCGCTCGTGCTCGGGCAACTGTTCTTTCCCGCGCACGCGGACCCGTTGATCGGCACGATCGGGGCGTTTGCCGCGTTTGCGATCGGCTTTGTCGCGCGTCCGCTGGGCGGCATCGTGTTCGGGCATATCGGCGACCGCTATGGACGCCGCGCGTCGCTCGTCTGGACGCTGCTGATCATGGGCTTTGCGACCTTCGGCATCGGGCTGTTGCCGACCTATGAGCACGTCGGTCTGGCCGCCCCCGCGGCGCTCGCGGGCTTGCGCTTGCTGCAAGGCATCGCATCAGGTGGCGAATGGGGCGGCGGCGTGCTGATGATCAGCGAGAACGCTCCGCCCGAAAAACGCGGCTATTTCGCGGCGTGGAGTCAGCTCGGCGTGGGCGGCGGTTTCGTGCTGTCGGCGGGCGCGTTCCTCGCGGTGCAAGCGCTGCCGCACGATCAGTTCATGTCATGGGGATGGCGTCTGCCGTTTCTCGCGAGCATCGTGATTTTCGCGCTCGGCGTGTACATCCGTCACAACCTGCCGGAGAGCCGCGACTTCGAGAACGCGGAGAAAGCCGGCAAGACCGCGCATATGCCGGTGCTCGAAGCGATCAAGCGTCACCCGAAAGAGATCCTGATGGCGATGGGTCTGCGGGTCGCGGAAAACGGCGGCGCCTATATCTTTCTCGCGTTCTCGCTCGTGTACGGCAAGTTCGTCGGCATTTCGAATTCGGTGATGCTGACCGGCGTGATGCTCGCGATGGTGGTCGAAATGGGCGCGATGCTCGCGTGGGGCAAGCTGTCGGACCGCATCGGGCGCAAGCCGGTGTATATGATCGGCGCGGTGTCGCTCGTGGTGATGGCGTTTCCGTTCTTCTGGCTGCTCAACACGCAGTCCACGCCGCTGATCTGGCTCGCGCTTTTGCTCGGCACGGCGGTCTGCCACGGCGCGATGATCGGCACGCTGCCCGCCCTCGTCGGCGAACTGTTCAGCACCGAAGTCCGCTATTCCGGCGTGGCGCTCGGTCACGAAGTCGCGTCGATCTTCGCGGGCGGCCTGTCGCCGCTGATCGCGACCGCGCTGCTCGCGCACTACCAGGCCTACTGGCCGGTTGCCGTGTTCCTGATCTTCCTCGGTCTCGTTACCGTCGTCACGCTGAAGTTCACGCACGAAACGCGTCAGCCGTAATGCTTCGCCTGCCTGGCGTGCAAGCCTTCGCGCGGTGACGTGTATCGCGCGAAGGCTTCGCTTTGGCCCGCGCAGTATGAGGTAAAGGAGTGCGGTAACATGGCACTCCCCCAAGACCCGGTCCTCATGTCAGCGCATGAAAGTCGACACCACCACCGTTCGTCTCGTCGTCGCGATGGTCGAAGAGGGCAGCATCTCGCGGGCGGCCAACCGGCTGGGGCTCGCGGTGGCGGCGGCGTCGCGGCGCGTGTCGGATCTCGAGGAGCAACTCGGCACGAAGCTCTTCAGGCGCGTACCGCACGGCGTGGAAATGACCGAGTCGGGTGGCAAGCTGCTCGGCTATCTGCAGCAGGTCGACACGCTGGTGGACCGGCTCGCGAGCGAGGCGCAGGCACTCGTGAGCGGGTTCGACGGACGCATCGTGATCGGCGCGCCGAAAGCCGTGATCATCGAGTTTCTCGCCGCGGATATCGCCGCGATCCGGAATGCCTATCCGGGCATCTCGCTGAAGATCGTCGAAGAGAACAGCCGCATCGTGCAGCAGATGTTGCGCGACAAGATGATCGACATCGGCATCTACGAAAAGAAGAGCGGCTTTCTCGATCTGCCGCAAATGCGCTATCGCGAGGACCGGCTGGTGCTCGTTTATAGCCGCGCACATTTCCATCTTGATCCGCAGCCGATCACGCTCGACGCCTTGCTCGAGCTTCCGCTCGTCAGCCTCGGCAAGGGCTCGGCAATCCTTGCCGCCGTGCAGCGCGCGTTCCACAGCCGCGGCCGCCGCTTCGATTGCGACTATCTGGTCAATGGTTTCGACACGATGCTCGCCGTCGTGCGGCACGGGCTCGGCGTGGGTCTGATGCCGCCCGACGTGCTGCGCAGCTTCCATCCCGAGGACGGCCTCGGCGTCGTCGAGCTCGCGGGTGACTGGCATCAACGTAGCTACGTACTGTCTTGTGTGGAAGGACATGCGCAGGCGCAGACGCTGCGCAACGTCGAAGCCGCGCTCACGGCCGGACGGCGCGTGGCCGGCCGCTGAAGCGCAGGCGCAGCAGTTCCTGCGCTCGACGCCCTCGACTGCAAAGCACCCCTTCGTCTTTTGCGAAACCAGGTATGACCGTCGCATTCTTGCGGCGGCACCCTCGCGTGCGCGACAGTTGACGCACGCCAACACGGTGCTGCAACGGCCGGCCGCGCGACGCGCTTCGCGCGACAGCGGCCCGGCAGGAAAAACAGGGGACGACATGACGCAAAACCACGCACAAACACCATCCAGCGACGACGCGGATACGGACAACCGGCCGTTGCCGCTGCAGGGCATCCGTGTGCTCGACGTCAGCCAGGTGATGGCCGGCCCGTTCGCCTGCATGATGCTCGCCGATCTCGGCGCGGACGTCATCAAGGTCGAACCCCTCGAAGGCGACCAGACGCGCGGCGCCATGGGCTTCAAGATGAAAGGCCCGGACAGCATGGGCTTTCTGAACATGAACCGCAACAAGCGCTCGGTCGCGCTGGACCTGAAGACCGACGAAGGGCGCGAGTTTTTCTACAAGCTGGCCAGGACCGCCGACGTGATCGTCGAGAATTATCGGCCCGGCGTGGTTCAGCGGCTGCGGATCGATTACGAGACGATCCGTGAAATCAACCCGAAGATCGTCTACGCGAGCATCTCGGGCTTCGGTCAGAGCGGCCCGTGGTCGCAGCGCCCCGGCTTCGACCTGATGGCGCAGGCCATGTCCGGCGTCATGAGCGTGACGGGCTACAAAGGCGGCAAGCCCGTGAAGGCCGGCGTGCCGGTGGCGGACATCGGCTGTGCGCTGTTCGCCGTGTACGGCGTGCTTTCCGCTTATATCGGCGCGCAGAAGACCGGGCAGGGGCAACACATCGACGCGTCTCTGTTCGATTCGGCGATGGCCTTCTCGATCTGGGACATGTCGGATTACTGGGGAACGGGTGTCGAGCCGACGCCGCTTGGCACCAGCAACAAGATGAGCGCGCCGTATCAGGCCGTGAAGGCGCGCGACGGTTACTTCGTGATGGGCGCAACCAACCAGAAGCTGTGGTCGCGTCTTTGCGAACTGCTGGAGCGGACCGATCTGCTGACGAATCCCGAGTTCGAGACCGTTTCCCTGCGCCTGAAGAACCGCGAAGCGTTGATCGAATCGCTCGAGAAGTCGTTCGGCCAGCGCGACTGCGAGGCATGGATCGAGACGATGCTGGCCGCGGGCATTCCCGCCGGACCGATCCTGTCGTATCCGCAAGCCTTCAGCAGCGAACATGCGCAGTATCGCCGCATGTGCATGGAGATCGACCATCCGGTTGAAGGCAAGGTCAAGAACATCGGCTTTCCGGTCAAGATGCTCGGCACGCCGCAGCGCGTGCGACGCCATCCGCCGCGGCTGGGCGAGCACAACGACGAGCTTTACGCAGAGATCAACGGGGCCGCGAAATGAGCGAAGCGACGAGTGAGAAAGTCAGGCTCGAACGTCTGACGGAGTCGGTCGCGCAGATCGTGATCGACCGCCCCGAGCGGCACAACGCGATGTCGATTCCGATGTACGAGACCTTGCTGGCATTGATCGACCAATGCCGCGCGGACGAAACCGTAGGTTGCATCGTTCTACGCGGCGCGGGCGGCAAGTCCTTTATCTCGGGCACCGACATCGACTACTTCCGCGACTTTACGGCAGGCTCGCAGGGCGTCGAATACGAAGCGCTCGTCGAACAGGTGATCGACGCGGTCGAACGCATTGCGGTGCCCACCGTCGCCGCGATCGACGGTTGGGCCGTGGGTGGCGGACTCGCCATCGCTACCGCGTGTGACTTCCGCATCTGTGCGGAGGGCTCGCGCTTCGGCGCGCCGATCGCAAAGACGTTATCGAACACGCTGTCGTCACGCAATCTCGCGAGGCTCGTGGCGGCATTCGGCGTGCCGCGCGTGAAGAAGATGCTGCTGCTCTCCGATTTCCTGAGCGCCGCCGAAGCGCACGCGTGCGGCTATGTGTATGACGTCACGGCGAAGGAACAGGTCGGCAACGCGGCGTGCGCGCTCGC
Source organism: Paraburkholderia sp. HC6.4b (assembly GCF_014200875.1). Classification (NCBI taxonomy): domain Bacteria; kingdom Pseudomonadati; phylum Pseudomonadota; class Betaproteobacteria; order Burkholderiales; family Burkholderiaceae; genus Paraburkholderia; species Paraburkholderia sp. HC6.4b. The sequence continues at coordinate 217,285 of NZ_JACHDC010000002.1, read as the reverse complement.
CGAGCGGCTCGTTGCGCTATCGCCCGTGACGCAGCACGCGGTCAAGGAGAGCTTGCGGCGCATCGTGATCGATCAAAGCCTCGCAGACGAGGATCTCGTCGAGCAGGTGTACGGCAGCCAGCGGTTCCGCGACGCCGTCGCGGCCTTCGGCTCGGGAACGCCGAAAGGCTGAGCGTCCCGGATCGCACGCGCTAGTCGCGTGGCTTCACCACAAAAAATAAACCGCATCTGGAGGACGACACATGAAACGCCTGTCGCTGAAGGCCACCACCACCGCGCTGGTGATGTTGTGCCTGATGTATTTCATCACTTATGTGGATCGCGTCAACATCAGTACGGCAGCGGGGCAGTTCAAGAGCGAGCTCGGCCTCAGCAATACGCTGATCTTCCTTGCCGCGGCGATGTTCTTCAACGAAATGAACGTCGGCCCGATGTGGGCGATTCCGATGGACGTCGCCTACGACCGCTCCGGCACGGCCAGCGGCATCATGAGCGGCACCGGCTTTACTGCGGCGATCGCGAGCCCAGTCATCGCCGGGTTGGTCGCCGACCGGTTGCACAGCTGGGATCTGACGTTCGTACTGTCGATCGGCGTGATGCTCTTCGGCATCGTGCTGAGCTTCTTCATGAAGCCGAACATACCGTTTTCGAATGACGCGACGCAGCCGCGCAGCGAATCGCAACGCAAGGAGGACGCGCTATCGGGCGCTTGACACTTCAGCATAAAATAAATCGCATTGATGCAAGCACGGTTTTTTAATCTATTTTGCTTATTCGATGCGGGGCGCTAATCTCGGCATATCGTCCCCCCAGGAATACATCGGAAGGCAATCATGCAAGCGCAAACCCTGAAGGTTCGGGTCGATGCCTTGTGCGAAGAAGCGCACGGCGTCCGCTCGTTCAGCATTTCGCGGCTCGATGGGCTGCCGTTCGAGCGCTACGAACCCGGCGCACATATCGACGTCACGAGTCCTTCGGGCGTCACGCGGCAATACTCGTTGTGCGGCGACCCGGAGTGTATCGAGTCGCAGATTTTCGCGGTGAAGAAGGAGGAGCAATCGCGCGGCGGCTCGCGCTCGCTTCATGAAGAGGTGAGCGTCGGCACCGAACTGTCGGTCGGCGCGCCGCGCAACCTTTTTCGTCTCGAAGAAAGCGCGGACGAGCACATCCTGATCGGCGCGGGCATCGGCATTACGCCGTTGCTGTCGATGGCTTATCGGCTCGCCGCGCGGCACGCGCGCTTCACGCTGCACTATTTCGCCCGCAGCGAGGCGCACGCGGCCTTCATGACGCTGCTGACGCGCGAGCCGTTCGCACGGCACGTGAAGCTGCATTTCGGCGTGCAGCCCGAGGATCTGAAACCCGCGCTCGATGCGTGCCTGCTCGATGCAGGCGCGAACGCGCATGTCTACACGTGCGGTCCCTCGCCGTTCATGGATTTTGTCGTAGCGAGCGCTCAGCAACGCTTGCCCCCGGAAGCGATTCATCTCGAACGCTTCAAGGCGGAGCCGGCTCCCGTGGCCGAAGCGTCGCTCGATAGCTTCGACGTGCAGCTCGCGAGCAGCGGTCAGACGGTGCGAGTCGATGCGAACACGTCGATCGTCGACGCGCTCGCGTCGATCGGTATCGAAGTGGACACGTCATGCGGCGAAGGCGTGTGCGGTACCTGCATGGTCGATGTGGTCAGCGGCGAGCCCGAGCATCGCGATCACTGCCTGAGCAAGGCCGAGCGCGCGAGCAATAGCGTGATCTGCTGCTGTGTGTCGCGCTCGCGCACTCCCGTGCTCGTGCTCGACCTCTGATTCACCTGCGCGCAATCACATCTTCTCGAAGCCCGCGAGGATCTCGGTGATGAGGCCGCGCATCCACGCGATGCCTTCGTCTTCGTGGAAGTGCTCGTGCCAGTGCATCGTCACGGCGGCCTTCGGCAGCGGCACGGGCAGTGCATAGATCCGGAACGCGTCGCCGCGATTGAGGATATGCGCGAGCCGTTCGGGCAGCGTCGCGAACAGATCCGTCGCGGCCAGCACGCCAGGCACCGCGACGAAGTGCGGCAACGCGAACGCGATATTGCGGCCGACGCGTTGCGCGCGCAGCGCGTCGTCGAGCGCATGGTGGCTATGTTCGAGCGAGCGCACCTGGATGTGCGACGCGGCCAGAAACCGGTCGAGCTTCAGCGTGTCACCGCTCGGCAGGTCGCGGCGCTTGCGCGTCATGCACACATACGATTCCTCGAACAGAAGGCTATGCCGCGTGCGCGGCAGCAGCGACGGCAGATTGCCGATCGCGAAGTCCAACCGGCTCGAGCGCAGCGCCTCCTCGATCTCCTCCACCGGCAACGGCTCGACGACCAGCTTCACGCGCGGCGCGGACTTCTGCAGCGCCGCGCACAGGGCGGGCAGATAGGCCATTTCGCCCGCATCCGATAGCGACAGACGAAACGTGCGCGTGCTCGTCGCCGGATCGAAACGTTCCGCGTAACGCAGCGCCTGACGCACGGTGTCGAGCGCGTGGCCGACGATTTCCGCGAGCTCGAGCGCGACGGGGGTCGGCTGCATACCCGCGCGCGTGCGGATAAAGAGCGGATCGTCGAACATCGTGCGCAGACGGCCGAGCGAGTAGCTGACCGCGGGCTGCGACAGCGCGAGGCGTTCGCCCGCTTTCGTCAGGCTGCGCTCCTCGACGATCGCCTGAAACACTCTCAGCAGATTGAGATCGACGTGGTCGATGGAGGTCATGGCGTCTCTTGTGATATCAGCCGAACTTATTCGGCAACCTGTTTTTAATCGATTTGACGCATGATCGTCGCAAAGCGAGACTGATGTCAACGAGAGGATGCGCTGATGTGTTGCACGCGACTCGTCGCGTCGATGTGCGTCTTCATTCCAACCACGCAACTGCCCCCGCATACGATGAGTACGCCGATCTATCAAACCATCGACACCAGCGCTTTAGCCAGGCGCGCCGAGGCCGATCGCATCGCGCCTTCCCTCTACTACGATCCCGAGCTGTTCGAAGTCGAACTGGAGCGCATTTTCTACAAGACGTGGATCTGGGTCGCGCATGACAGCGAGCTGCCGAAGCCCGGCGATTTCATCACGACGACGATCGGCCGGCAGCCGGTGATCGTCGTGCGCGACAAGAGCGGCGCGGTCAACGTGCTGCAAAACCGCTGCCGGCATCGCGGCGCGACCGTGTGCGAAGCGCACAAGGGCAATGCGAAGGGCTTCACGTGCCCGTATCACAGCTGGTCTTATGCGCTCGACGGCACGCTGCGCGCTCTGCCGTACGGCGACGGTTACGAAGGCGTATGCGAAAAGGGCGAGCTGCCGCTGAAAAAGCTGCGCGTGGGCGTCTATCAGGGCCTCATTTTCGCGAGCTTCAACGAAACGATCGAACCGCTCGAAGACTTCCTCGGCGGCGCGAAGCCGTGGATCGACCTGTTCATGAAGCAGGGCGCGGGCTATCCGATCAAGGCCAACGGCGAGCACAAGTTCAAGTTCAAGGGCAACTGGAAGATCCAGCTCGAGAACACGACGGACCTGTACCACTTCCCGGTCGTGCACAAGTCATGGATGAAGTCCATCGACGACGAAACCGCCGCCGCGATCACCAGCTTCATGACGAGCGACCAGGCGTTCTGCCGCTCGCTCGGCAACGGTCACAGCCTCGCGGTGCTGATGCCCGAGATCGTCGATCTGGACCGCGACGATGGCGCGCCGCTGCCCGAGCGCTTCAGCGAACTCGTCGCGCAACTCGCGCAAAAGCACCCGCCGGAAGAAGTGCGCCGCATCGTGCGCTCGTTGATGGGCGTCGGCTTCAACCTGAACCTGTTCCCGAATCTCGCGCTGTCGATGGCGTTCTTCCGCGTGCTGCGGCCGATTTCCGCCGAGGAAACGGAGATTCGCCACGTCGCGCTCGCGATGGACGGCGGTCCTGAAGAAGCGAACCGCGTGCGCCTGCGCATTCACGAGCACTTCCAGGGCCCGTTCGGCTTCGGCAGTCCCGACGACGCCGAAGCGTGGGAGCGCGTGCAGCGCGGCTCGCATGCGGGACCGGACGTACCGATCCTCGTCAATCGCGGTCTGAATCGCGAAACGACCGCCGCGAACGGCGAGAAAACCGCCCACGCAACCGATGAAACCGGCATGCGCGAAGCCTACAAGCAATGGCGCGCAATGATGGAGCAGGCATGATGGACGACAGAAACGCACTCTTTTCCCACCAGACCTTTGCGCGCGCGATCGAGTTCATCTGGCGCGAAGCCGAATTGCTCGATCGACGCGACTATCGCGAGTGGCTCGAGTTGTGGGACCCGGCGGGCCACTACGTGGTGCCGATCGATCCGAACACGACCGATTACGCGGCAACGCTGAACTACGCGTACGACGATCAGCACATGCGCGAGCTGCGCGTGCAGCGCATGACGTCGGGCTATTCGGCATCCGCGTCGGATGCCGCGCGCACGGTGCGCACGGTGTCGCGCTTCACGCTCGCGAGCGATAGCGCCGACGTGGTCGAAGTGAAGTCGTCGCAGATCATCATCGCGTACAAGCGCGGCACGTCGACGATCTTCGCGGCCGATCTGACGCACAAGATCAGCATGGCGAGCGGCGAGCCGCGTCTCGTCGAGAAAGTGATCCGCCTGATCGATTCCACCGATGCGCTGAGCGCGATCGGCTTCCTGCTCTGACGGTCATCATGCCGACACTCGAAGGCTATCAACCGAACCAAGGAACGTTCCCATGAGCGACAACCGAGACCTGCCTTTGCGTGTGCTGTTCTGCTGCGGCGTCTCGCAGAACTTCTTCGACTTGCCGCGCGAGCAGATCGGCGAAGTGTGGCAAGCGTACGGCAAGATGCTGAACGCGATCGAAACGATGGAAAACGTGCGCGTGCTGGGCGTGATGGACGACGATCGGCTCGTGGTCGGCAACGCCGATGGCGCGCCGTGGACGTTCTACATCATGGCCGACGTCGCCGACTTCGATACCGCGGTGGCCGTGTGCAATCTGTATCGGACGACGCCGGTCGGCGACTACAACCTGTGGCGCTACGGCAAGATCGAGGCGCGCGTGGGCCGTGCGCTGACGGTGCCGCCAGCGGTCGCCAACCATGCGTGACGCGATGACCGATCCGGCTATCGACGCGCTGCTCGCGCGCGTCAAAGCGCTAGAAGCACAGAACGCGGTGCGTAAGACGATCGCGCGCTACATGGCGCTGTGCGATGTGCCCACGCGCGCGCTCGAGGGCGAGGCGCTCGCCGCGCTGTTCGCCGAAGACGCGATCTGGGAAGGCATCGGCCCGCAGTACGCGAACAAGTTTGGGCGTCTCGAAGGGCCGGCGCAGATCGTCGCGATGCTGCAGCGTTATCTGCCGCCCACGCCGCACTTCGCGAGCAATGTGCACTTTCTGACTGCGGAGCATATCGAGGTGAACGGCGACACGGCGAAGGGTCGCTGGATCATGTTGCAGGCTTCGGGTTATGTCGATGCGAAAGCGGAACTGATCGCGGCGCGCCTCGAAGTCGACTTCGTGGCCGCCACTCATGATGCGGGCGCGACATGGCTGATCCGCCATTTCCGTACCGAGCGTCTTTTCGATGCACCGTGGCAAGTCAACCCGGCCCAGGGAGTTTCGGCATGAGCGCATTTCTGCAGACATTCGATCTGAGCGCGACGGACAACGCCAACGCGCCGACGATCGCGATCAAGGACAGCATCGACGTCGCCGGCTACGCGACGACAGCGGCAAGCCGCGCGCTTGCCGACGCACCGCTTGCATCGGAGCACGCCGAAGTCGTGCGGCGTTTGCTCGACGCCGGCTGGCGCGTCACGGGCAAGACCAACATGCACGAACTCGCGTTCGGCATGACCGGCATCAACGACTTTTCCGGCACGCCGGTCAATCCGCAGGACGCGGCACGCATTCCGGGCGGATCGTCGAGCGGGTCCGCGTCGGCGGTCGGGCAGAAGTTCGTGGACGCCGCGCTCGGTACCGACACCGGTGGCTCGGTCCGCGGCCCGGCCGCATGCTGCGGCGTTATCGGCCTGAAGCCGACGTTCGGCCGCGTGTCGCGGCACGGCGTGGCGCCGCGCGTCACGACACTCGACTGCGTTGGACCATTCACGCGCGAGACGGACACGCTGATTCGCGTGATGACGGCGATCGATCCTTCGTTTCGCGCTGACGATGCGCGTCGTGACGTTTCGCAGTTGCGCATTGGCATGGTCGCAGTCGACGCGGATGACGACATCGCCAAAGCAATCGCCGACGCGGTCGGAAAGTCCGAACTCGCCACGCAAGCGATCGAACTCGCGTCGCTGAAGGACGCATTCACGGCCGGCCTCGCGGTGATCAACGCGGAGACATCGCGCGCATTCGGCCATCTGGTGGCAAGCGGCAAGCTCGGCGCCGATATCGAAGCGCGCCTGCGCGCGGCCGCGGCCACGAGCGCCGCCGATCTCGACGCGGCGGAACGCGTGCGCCGCACCTTCACCGACGAAGTGGACCGCGCGCTCGACCGGGTCGACGTACTCGTGCTGCCGACGCTGCCCTCATTGCCGATCACGCTCGAAGCGGCACGCGCCGGCACGTCGGTGATCGGCATGTCGTCGTTGATCCGGCCGTTCAACCTGAGCGGGCATCCGGCGCTGAGCCTGCCCGTTCCGATCGAACGCTCGACGCTGAAGGCGGGCCTGCAAATCATCGGTCGCAAGAACGACGACGAAACGGTGTGCGCGGTCGCCGCGCACCTCGAAGCGCGCCTCGCGCAATCCGTCTGAACGCAATCCAGGAGTCAGCAACATGTCGAACAGAGTCGCGCTCGTGACGGGCGCCGCGCGCGGACTTGGCGCCGTTGTCGCGCGTCGTTTTCACGAGGCAGGCTACAGGGTCGCGCTGGCCGATATCGCGATCGAACCCGCGCAAGCGCTCGCGCGTGAACTCAGCAGCGACGGCTCGAGCGCCTGCGCAATCCGGCTCGACGTCACGCGCAAGGCGGACTTCGAAGCGGCGCGCGACGCGTTGCTCGAACGTTGGGGCGGCGTGGACGCGCTCGTCAACAATGCGGGCGCCTCGAAGGTCGTGCCCGTGATGGACATTACCGCCGAGCAGTTCGATCAGGTCATCAACGTGAATCTGCGCAGCGTGCTGTTCGGCTGCCAGGTATTCGGGCAGTACTTCGCGCAGCGCGGCGTGGGCCGCATCGTCAATATCGCGTCGCTGGCGGGGCAGAATGGCGGCTCGGCAACGGGCGCGCACTATGCGGCCGCGAAGGGCGGCGTGCTGACGCTGACCAAGGTCTTCGCGCGCGATCTCGCCGCGTGCGGTGTGACAGTCAACGCGATCTCGCCGGGGCCGCTCGATTTGCCGATCGTTCACGAGAGCGTGGCGGCGGACAAGCTGGCAAAAGTGATCGAAGCGATACCGGTCGGCAAGCTCGGGGCCGCGTCGTATGTTGCCGATGTCGCGGTGATGCTCGCTTCCGGTGACGCTTATTTCGCCAATGGCGCGTGCTGGGACGTCAACGGAGGCCTGTACATGCGCTGATGCGTCTGCAAGGGCCGAGGCGGCCGGGTCATTCCGGCCGCTCGTCCGACGGGCCCCATACTTCGGGCACGCGGCGCACGAGGGTCGGAGTAGACGAAGCGCCGAGCTTTTCCCTGATGCTCGCGCGATGCACGTCCACGGTTTTCACACTGATCGACAGGTCCGCCGCAATGACCTTGCTCGGCTTCCCCTCGATCAAACCGTGCAGCACTTCCTTCTCGCGCGACGTGAGCGAGTTGATCCGCTCACGCAGTTCGAGTTGGCGCATGTGTTTCGCGTGACGCTGGGACGCGAGTTTCATCGCGCGTTGAATGCGCTCGAGCATCTGCTGCGAGTTGTACGGCTTCTCGACGAAGTCGACTCGCACTCGGTCATGTTCGTGGAGGCCACGCAGATTCGCGTGCGCGCCGACCGCGACAGTCTGATTTACTTCGACCGGAATTTTCTCCGGGTGCCGCGCGCGTGGAAGGGGCAATGAGTCATTTGAAGCGCTGCCGGCCAGCTCGGGCTCCGGCAGCGCTTACGTTGTCGCTCCGGACATGGCTCCCGTAAAACCTCACCATTGCCCGGACCTCCTGGAACTCCTCACCATTCGCACTACTTCAGCAACGCCATCTGCACGACCTTGACGATCACGAGCGCGATCGCGAGCAGCAGATAGCCGCGCAGCACGCCCATCCATACGCGTTTGGCGAGCGTCAGACGCGGCGGCGGCAGTTCGTCGAGCGGCGGCATGCGCCACGTGTTGCGCGCGTCCTTCGCATAGACCGGAGCCGGCTCGGCCGCGGACTCGCCGCGCAGCTTGCGCATCCCGAAGCTCGCCACATACCCGACGACCGCGAGCAACGTGCCGCCCGCCAGGACTTCGATGATCGTTTCCGCCGCGATGTCCGGATAGATCACCGACGCGGTCAGGACGATCGACAGCATCACGAGCACCCAGATCACCGCGCCGGTAAACAGATTGAGCTTCTTCGAATTGGCCCACGGACCGAGCACCGCGCGATCGTTGCACAGCAGCAGCAGGAACACGGTCGCGCTCGGCAGCAGTACCCCGGCGAGCGTCTGCACCGCTTCGGTCAACAGACCGAGCGGGCTGCCTGGAATCAGCACCAATGCCGCGGCGGCCGCGACGATCGCGAAGTACACGACGTAGAAGCCCTTCGCATCCGACACGCTACGGTGCAGCGAATGGCGGATCTTGAACACGTCGCCGATCGCATAGGCGGTCGATAGCGACACAGCCGCCGCGCCGATCACGCACGCGTCGAACAGCGCGATCGCGAACAGCACGGCCGAGGTACGCCCCGCGTATCTCTCGAGACCAGCGATCACACCGCCCGCGTCCGTGAAGTTGCCGAACCCGGGCCGTCCGTCGAACAACGCCGCGCTGAACGAGATCATCGCGACCGCGCCGATCAGTACGAACACGATGCCGATCCACAGGTCGGCTTTTTCGTAGTTCATGAAGCGCGGCGTGATGCGCTTGTCGACCACATAGCTCTGCTGGAAGAACAACTGCCACGGAGCAACCGTCGTGCCGACGATGCCGATTACGAGCAGCATCACGTCGGACAGCTTCGAGTGCGCGGGCCAGTTCGGAATGAAGAAGTCGCGCGCGATCTGGCCGACCGGCGGATGAATCGACACGAGCACCGGCACGAGCAGCAGGCTCAACACGCACAGCGCGACCGCGAAACGCTCGAAGCGGCGGAAGTCGCCGGTGCTGACGGCGGCCATCGTCAGCGCCGCGGCGATACACACGCCCGCGATCTTCGAGACGCCGAAGAAGTCGAGCACGAACGTGATGCCGATGAATTCCGTCACGATGGTTAGCGCGTTCAGCAGGAGCAGATCGACGACGCTGAACGCGCCCCAGAACTTGCCGAAGCGCTCGAAAATAAGCCGCGCGTGGCCCACGCCCGTGACCGCACCGAGCCGCAACACCATCTCCTGATTGACGAACAGCACCGGCACCAGCAACAGCATGGTCCACAGCAACGTAGTGCCGTAGTTCTGGCCGGCCTGCGTGTAGATGCCGAATGCGCCCGCGTCGTTGTCGCCGACCATCACGATCAGACCGGGGCCGAGGATCGCGAGCAGCGTGCGCAGGCGTGCCCACCAGCTCGTGCGTGGCGCGATGTCATGGTGAGCGATCGTGCCGAGCGCGCCCTTGATATCGCCGACGTGTGCCGAATCGAGCACGGCGCTGCGCGCGGAGGAAATGTTCGTCGGAGTAGACATGTCGTTCTCTCCTGGTTGTATTTGTCGAAGGTCGGATCGCGAAACGCTATGCCACGCGCGACATCACGCGACGGCAGAAGGCGATGAACGGATGCGGTGCGTGTAGCACGAGCATGCCGTCGTAATGGGCGCGCGATTCCTGCACACGCGGGAACTGCGAAAGAAGGAGGCCGAATTGCATGAGGGATCTCCGTGCGCCGGTTTCGACGCGCTGGTGGAAAGCCAGCAGACACGGAGGCCGCGTATGTCCGGGCGCGGCGGTGGAGGTCTACTCGCTTTCCTCAGTTGATAGAACGGGGAAGCGGCATAAGGGATAACTGTCACTGTCGGGCATGGCGGCTCCTTGTCGGTGTGTAGCGGGGACTGCGTTCGAGCGTCTGAAGCGTTCGCTACACACGTTCGCTACGCGTGTGTTTATCCACGCGTTCGCGCGCATTGCGTTGAACTGTTTGCGTTGACTGACAACGCGCGCGCAAACGCGACCGCAAGCGCAAGGCTCGCGATGCGACGCCGTATCGGCGCGGGAACGCGCGTGAACGCGGCGTTCCTGTCATGCGGATACGACGTTACTTTAGGTGCACGGGAAGAAACTGCGGCGCGCACCGTCTGCCAACTGGCAAGACGGCGGCTGATGAAGAGAGCGCGGACGTCCTGCCGGTCAGGCAGCGAATCTGTTCGAAAGTCGGCTACTGCAGGTGTCCAAGGCACGAGCCCCATCGGTGATGATTTTTGAATTCTAGGGTTCGCCTTCCGCCGAGGTCAACCTGTTTCTTAAGCAGAGCAGAAAAAATGTGCGGCGCACGACGGTGGGCACTTTGAATGACATGCGGGTCGAGGCCGATTTAGGGGGGAGGTCGAACAGGCGGCACCGATCCGTCCGGCCGATGCCACCACGCCGTGCTCACTGATTGGCGCGCCGTCGCTCGGTCAGCCGGTTATGCACGCTTCTGACGCCGCGAACCGATCGCGCGGCGTTGCCGGCTCGCGCGATTTGCGATTGCCGCGGCACGGTGCCGGTCAGCGTAACGATGCCGTGACGCGCTTCGACACGGATGTTCGCCGAATTGAGGTTCGTGGTGCGCGTGAAAGCGCGGCGGACGTCGCGGACGATTGCGCTGTCGGACCGGTTGTTGTTCCGGTTTGAAGCCGCTGGGACCGACTGGCTTTGCATCGACGCATCGTTCGGCATCTCGCGCGTCTGTGCGTTTGCATAGGTCGCGCAAGTCGCGATGGCCACCGCGAACAGTGCACCGAGGATTCTGCTCGCGCCGTTTGTTTTCATTCTTCCTCCTTTGCCGGTTTGTCAGGAACTGCCGTTCGAGCCGCGTGCTGCCAGCGGGGAAGAGGCGGCGCAACGCACTACCGCCTCGCGACGAGTCATCGACCGTCGGCCCCGATTATATTCTGCGGCGCACGCGCCGATACTGATAGGTGAGACGATTCGGGAGCCGCCGAGGTGAGAATATGCGCACCTGTACGCGCACTTCAAAATTGAAGGTGAGGGAATTCGGGAGTCGCCCGGACGGCGCTACAAATTGCGAATGCTTTCCTGAGAAAACTAATATCGCATTCCCAACCTTGCTTCCTTTTCGTCAGGTTCGCCCATGTCGATGCAACGTTTCCGTCAGAGGCGTCATGCGGTCAGGCCGTCTGGCCGGAAGCCGGCGAAGGCGGCGCGCACAAGAGACAAAGGCGCTGCTCGAACCCGAGACGGTCGACGAAGACCGTCGCAATCATCTGATCGCGTTAAGCGATGCCGCAAAGGCGCTCGTCCCCGAACTCGCGCAATTGGACGATCAGAACGACGACGAATTTTGCGGCCATCTGCCCGTGCAGGTTAGAACGGCGGTCGTCGACGCGATGAAGAACGTCGTAGCGGTGCGTGAGCTGAAGAACGTGCCGATCGAATGAACGTGGCGCGTGCATCGCGTCAAAGGTGAGGACTTTCGGGAGTCGCGCGCGGGCGGTTCTTTTGCAACTAACCGGCCGGGCCAGGAACGGCACAAACCGCGCGGCAAGAGGCTCGCGGGAATGCGCGCATTTATGCCGGTCAGCCATAGGTGAGGATATTCGGGAGCCGTCGATGCTGTATCGGGCGACGGCCCGTCGTGCCGACGTACAAAACGCGCTTCATGCAGTCGCCAATCATGGCATCCGTCGCGGTGACCGTGCGCCGGCTGTGTAACGTAAGTCGTTGAATGTCCAGGCGATCTGCCGCGTACGCGGCCGGCATCGGCGAAGCGATCCGGCTGCGTTCGATCAAAGGTGAGGGATTTCGGGAGCGGTGTGTGAGCGCCGCAATGCGCTCGCTGAAATGCCTCCTCGAGTCCTCTTTTCACCTCAAAGGTGAGGCTTTTCGGGACAAACGACGACGGTAGCTGACGCCGATCCGCCACTGCTCCGTGCTTGAGGTGAGGATTTTCGGGAGCGCAAATACCCGGCAGCAATAGCCCGTTCAGGCCGATTTCGCGATCTCGCGAATGTCCGCGACCGGCGTCTGCCCGAACGCATCGCTGAGCGCATAGTCGATCAGCTGCGCCGCGCATTGCTCGGGCGTCGACAGTTGGCCGTTGCGCTTTAGCTCGTCGAAGCGCTGGCGCATCGGGAACTGCTCTTCGCCGCTACCGCGAATTTGCGCCTGCATGTCCGTATCGATCACACCCGGCGCGAGGCTGCAGATGCGCAGCGCGCGATTCGCGTCGAGCGCGACGGCGCGCGCGTGATGATCGAGCGCGGCCTTGGTTGCGCAGTAGATGCTCCAGCCCGGATACGCGTTGCGCGCCGCGCCGCTCGAAATATGCACGATGCGGCGGTCGGTTGCGTCGACGGCCGCGGCGGCGAGCGCGCTCGCGAGCATCAGCGGCGTCGCGACGTTCAGGCTCACCGCGTCCGCGACGCTCGCGGCGTCCTGTCCTTCGATGGGACCGATCGGCTGCATCATGCCCGCGTTGTTGATCAGCAGCACCGTCTGCGCGCCGCGCACGAAGTTGCTCAGTGCGTCGGTGGCGATCCATTGCGCGACGCGTGCGGGCTCGGCCAGCGGCAGCTCGATCTCTTCGAGCCGCGCGGCAAAGCGCGCCTTCAGCGCGCCATGCCGCGAGCGCGACAGACCCAGCACCGTGACGTTGCGCGCGAGCAGTTGTTCGGCGAGCGCCGCGCCCAGGCCGCGCGTATGGCCGGTGACGATCGCGCGAATCGGAGAAGAGGAGGTCATGTCGTTCCTGGTGATCGTTGACGTGCAGAGTCGACGATTTTCTCACGCCGTATTCACACCGGGCGAAAGCGTTCGCGATACCGCATCGGCGTCACGCCAAGCCGCTTCGTAAACACGATGCGCATGCGGTCGGCGGTGCCGAAGCCGCAATCGTAGGCGATCGTCTTCAGCGCCGCGGCGCTGCTTTCGAGCAGCTTGCGTGCGGCATCCACGCGCGCGCGTTCGACGAATTCATGCGGCGTCACGCCGGTTTCGTGCACGAACACGCGCGCGAAGTTACGCGCGCTCATGCCCGCGACGTCGGCGAGCTGCTTGACGGTGAAGCTGTCATGGATACGCGCCATCACGTGCGCCTGCACTTTTGCGGCGGGCGAGGTGTCGTCGGCGGGCGCGGTCAGATAGGGGCTGAATTGCGACTGACCGCCTTGCCGCTGCGCGAACACGACGAGCCGCTTGGCGACCGCGAGCGCGGTATGCGGACCGTGATCCTCGGCCACCAGCGCGAGCGACAGATCGATGCCGGCCGTCACGCCCGCAGAGGTGACCAGCGGCCCGTCGCGCAGATAGATGCGATCGAAGTCGACCCGCGCGCGCGGAAACTGCGCGGCGAGTTGCGCGGCGTGCTGCCAGTGCGTCGTCACGTGGCGCCCATCGAGCAGGCCCGCGTGACCGAGCGCGAAAGCGCCGGTGCAGATCGAGCCGTAGCGGGCGCAACGTGTCGCGACGTTGGCGAGCCAGTCGAGCAGGCGCGCGTCCGGCACTTCGTTGCGCGGTAGCGCGGGGCCGCCGGCGACGAGCGCGAGATCGAACGGTTCGCGCGACTGCTCGAAGGTCGCGTCCGCCACCAGCGTCATCCCGTTCGATGCGCGCAGCGGCGCCGGGTCCGCGGCCAGCAGCTTGACCTCGTAGTGCCGCGTGGGCGCGACGAAGCGGTTTGCTTCGGAGAACACGTCGACGGGACCGGCGACGTCGAGTGCCTGCACTCCTGGGAAGATCGCGATCGCGACGGTGGGCATCGGATGACTTCCTCTGACGGGGAACGTGAAGGGCACGCCGCGGCAGTCAACGCTGTGCGTTTGGCAGTGTTCAACGGCTCGCGACAATTGTTCGCGGCGCCGCGCTGGCCAATACTGGATCGGTCGGACGCGCGGTCTCACAGGCAGGCGACAGGCATTGACATCACGGCGCGGACCAGCATACCAAAACGCGCTCTGAAGCCGCGGCGCGCGTCCGGTGGATTACTTTCACATTCACGTTCGCATATGAAGGAGTACGCCGCATGACTACGACGATCGCAGGTATCCAGATTCCCGACAGCATGATGGCGCGTGAAGCCACCGAGCTCGTGCGCGACACCGAAACGGAGTTGCTGTATCACCACTCGCGGCGCGTGTTTCTGTTCGGCGCGCTGGCCGGGCAACGCAAGCAGCTGAAGTTCGACCCCGAACTGCTGTACATCGGCGCGATGTTTCACGACATGGGCCTCGTCGCGCCATACAGCAGCGAGCAGGAGCGCTTCGAAGTCGACGGCGCGAATGCCGCGCGTGAATTTCTGCGGCGGCATCGAATCGGCGAGGACCAGATCGAGCAGGTGTGGACCGCGATCGCGCTGCACACGACACCAGGCATTCCGCAGCATATGAAGCCGGTGATCGCGCTCGTCACGGCGGGTGTCGAAATGGACGTGCTCGGCCTCGCCTACGACGAATTCAGCGAACAGCAACGGGAGGAAGTCACCCATGCGCATCCGCGCGGCGCGCACTTCAAGGAAGGTATCATCGATGCGTTCGCGCACGGCACGATACACAAGCCGCACACGACGTTCGGCAACGTGAAGGCCGACGTGCTCGCGCTGAAAGACCCGCATTATCATCGCGAGAATTTCTGCACGATGATTCTGGGTTCGGCGTGGAAGTCGTGAAGGGCTGCTTGCGGCAGAAATGAGGTAGCGCGATAATGCATCGCTAATGCGATGCATGGAGAGAACGATGAAAAGCGCTACTTTCCCGTCGGTTCGGGTCAAGCCCGAGCTGCGGGCCGCGGCCGAGGACGTGCTGCAGGACGGCGAAAGCCTGTCCAGTTTCGTCGAGCAGGCGATCCGCGACAACATCGCGCGGCGCCTGAATGTGCGTGAATTCGTCGTGCGAGGGCTCGAGTCGCGTGCTGAAGCGAAGCAAAGCGGCGACTACGTATCGGCCGACGACGTGCTCGCCGGTCTCGAAACGCGGCTCCGCGAAGCAAAAACGAAGGCCCGCGCGAAGAAGCACCGATGACGTATCAGGTTCGTTTCACACGCGCAGCGGCGGCGGACCTGCAGAGACTGTACGATTTCATCCTCGAGCGGGACGACGGGGATTTCCCGCTCGCCGAACGCGCGTTGCAAGCCATCCGCGATGGTATCGCCACGCTGCGCACATCGCCGTTCACTTGCCGAAAGGTTCAGCGCGATACGCCGTTTTTGCGCGAGCTGCTGATCCCATTCGGTCGCGCGGGCTACGTCGCGCTGTTCGAGATCGACGACAACCAAACCGTGACCGTGCTGGCGGTGCGCCATCAGCTAGAGGATGATTATCACTGACCGAACTTTCGTCGCCGCGCCATGGTCATCAAAAACCTTCTCCGTAAGCTCGACCTCACCACGCTGCAGCTCTTTCTCGCCGTCTTCGAAGAAGGTACGCTCACGCGTGCCGCCGAGCGCGAGGCGATCGCCGTGTCGGCCGCCAGCAAGCGGCTGGTCGAACTCGAACAGGCGGTCGGCGCGTCGCTATTCCAGCGCAACGCGCGCGGCATGACACTGACGCCGGCCGGCGAAACGCTGTTGCATCACGCGCGCCGGGTGCTGCGCGACATCGAGAGCATCGGCATCGAACTGGCCGGTCATGCTAGCGGCGTGCTCGGCTATGTGCGGATGATGGCGACCCTGTCGGCGATCGCCGAATTTCTGCCTGAAGATCTGCGCGCGTTCCAGTCGTTGCACGAGCGCGTGAAGGTCGATCTCGAGGAGCGGCCGAGCGGCGGCGTCGTCAAAGCCATCGACGAAAGCCTCGCCGATCTCGGCATCTGTTCCGGCGACGCCGATACGCGCGAGCTGCACGTCGAGCACTACCGACGCGATTCGCTCGTGATCGTGATGCGCGACGATCATCCGCTCGCGGCACGCACGAGCATCGCGTTCGCCGAAACGCTCGATGGCGATCACGTCGGCCTGCATTCGGCGAGCTCGATCAACGCGCGCACCCACCTCGCGGCGCGCCAGGCCGGCAAGCCGCTGCGCCTGCGCATCCACGTGCCGGGCTTCGATGCGGTGTGCCGGATGGTTCAGGCTGGCATGGGCGTCGGCGTGCTGCCGCAAAAGGTGTATCAACTGATGGGCCGCCCGCTCGGCCTCGTCGGCATGCCGCTCGACGACGATTGGGCCGAGCGCAGCCTCGTGCTCGTCGCGCGCGACGTCGATGCGTTATCGCCGGTGAGCCGGCTGCTGTTCGATCATCTGCGTTCGGTGCATGGTGGTGGTCGGGCGCCTGTCGGACGCCAGCAGCGAGCGGCGCAAGTTCGTGTTCGGGCTGCTGTTGATGTCGGCGCTCGGCTTCTTCGCCGCGGGATTCTTCGACAAGCAGACCACCTTGCTGGTGGTCGCGCTTGCCGTGATGGGCGCGGGCGTGGTCGCGTCCATCCCGGCATTCTGGGCGCTGCCGCCAAAGCGGCTGACGGGCGCGGGCGCCGCGGGCGGTATCGCGTTGATCAACACGCTCGGGCAACTCGGCGGGATCGTGAGCCCGGTGATGGTCGGACGTGTGAAGGATCTGACCGGCAGCACGACGCCCGCGCTGTATGTGATCGGCGCGATGAGCGTGGTGCGCGCGCTGATCGTGCTGTATGGGTTGCCGGAGTCGTTGCGCAGTCGTGAAACGACGCAGTGAAATCGAGGGTGGAGGGCGCGGCCGTTGGTTTGCATCGCGTGAGGTGCCGCGCCGCTGCCCGCTCCCGCATCCGCGCACGATAGGCCTGCCGTATCAAACACTTGGCTGGCCTGTGCGCAGGTTGTCCACAAGCTTGTTCCCAAATTATGTGGACAACTGGACTTCGAGGTCGGCGCGAGTGAAACGGCATCCTTGCGAAGCCCACTCGCCAGTATCACGGACTCCATAGCGACGCTCACTGCCTACGCGTGCACCGCGCGCGGATAGTTCTCATGCTTCAAGCACTTAAGCTCGCTGTGCGAAGGTTGTCCACAGGCTTGCCAACAATTTAGGTGGACAAGTTTTGTTGCCGACGGAGTGGCGAGGAGCGGGATTCGGCATCAGTTGTCCGCATCACGCCTTCAACCCGGAGGCCGAAGCGACCACCTCCTCCTGCAACTGCACCTGCAAAACCGCATCCCGCTTATCGAGCAGATGCTGCCGCAAAATCGCGCTGAGCTTCTTGCCGTCGCGAGCCTCGAGCGCCTTCAGCATTTCATCGTGATCGTGAATCGCGCGGTCCCACTTCGGCGTCTGATAGTTCGAGCGAAAGCGCAGCGCCTGCAGCCGCCGGTTGACCGACACATACGTCTGCCGCAGCGCCGAATTTCTCGCCGCTTCGTTGATCTTGTCGTGGATCGCCTGGTTGCGACTGTAGTAGCCCGGCAGATCGTTCTGCGCACGGCACGCCAGCATCGCGTAATGCAGCGCCTTGATCTCTGCGAGTTCGGCCGCGGTGATGCGCTCGGCCGCGAGTTCGCCGGAAAACGCTTCGAGGCCGCTCATTAGCTCGAAGGTCTCACGCACCTCCGCTTCCGACATCTTCGATACCGACGCGCCCCGGTTCGGCGAAATCTCGATCAGACCTTCGGCAGCCAGCACCTTCAGCGCCTCGCGCAGCGGCGTGCGCGAAATGCCGAGCGTTTCGCACAACTCCCGCTCGTTCAGCTTCTTGCCGGGCTCCAGCGCTCCCTCGACGATAAAGCGGCGGATGTGCTCCACCACCGTGTCGTGCAGGCGCTGACGCTCGACCTTCGGCATCAGCGGGGCAGCGGTCAGACCCGCGTCGAAATCCGAATTTTGCATACAAAAATCCTCAGCTTCACATGAACTGGATTTTATCGGAACCATATCAATTAGTTAATCCATGCGCACACGCGGGTAAACACGGGCCTTAAAGGCCAATTTTCGTCTTGGGAGCATCACGGTTCGTCTGATATAGTTTTTTGCATGCAAAATTCAATTGGAGGACTCTGATGCTGAAGCTAGATTTTCATCCCGCTGGCCGTCACTTCCTGCAGATTCCGGGGCCGAGTCCGGTGCCGGATCGCATCCTTCGCGCGATGAGCTATCCGACCATCGACCATCGCGGACCCGAATTCGGCGAGCTGGGTCTCAAGGTGCTCGACGGCATCAAGAAGATTTTCAAGACGCAGCAGCCGGTCGTCATCTATCCGGCGTCCGGCACGGGCGCATGGGAAGCCGCATTGTCGAATACGCTGAGCCCCGGCGATCACGTGCTGATGTTCGAGACCGGCCACTTCGCGACGTTGTGGAAAAAAATGGCCGAGCAGCTCGGCCTGAAGCCCGAATTCCTGGGGCTGCCAGGCATCGAAGGCTGGCGGCGCGGCGTGCAGCCGCAGATGATCGAAGAGCGTCTGCGCGCCGACACGCAGCATGCGATCAAGGCGGTCTGCGTGGTGCACAACGAAACCTCGACCGGCGTCACGTCCGACATCGCCGCCGTGCGTCGCGCGATCGACGCCGCGGGCCATCCGGCGCTGCTGCTCGTCGACACGATCTCCGGTCTCGCGTGCGCTGATTTTCGTCATGACGAATGGGGTGTCGACGTGACCGTGTCGGGCTCGCAAAAGGGCTTGATGCTGCCGCCGGGCATCAGCTTCAATGCGATCTCGCCGAAGGCGATGGCCGCCGGCCAGCACGCGAAGCTGCCGCGCAGCTTCTGGGACTGGACGGAAATCGTCGAGATGAACAAATCCGGCTACTGGCCGTACACGCCGAACACGAACCTGCTGTACGGGCTGCATGAAGCGATCGAAATGATTCTCGGCGAAGGGCTGGACAACGTGTTCGCACGCCACGAGCGGCTTGCCGAAGCGACGCGCCGCGCGGTGCGCGCGTGGGGGCTCGAAATCCAGTGTGCCGATCCCGCCGTCTATAGCCCGGTGCTGACGGGCGTGATGATGCCCGACGGCGTCGATGCCGATGCGGTGCGCAAGCTGATCTACGAACGCTTCGACATGTCGCTTGGTACGGGCCTCGGCAAAATGAAAGGCCGCATGTTCCGCATCGGCCATCTTGGCGATTGCAACGATCTGATGCTGCTCGCGACACTGGCTGGCTGCGAAATGGGTCTGCGGCTTGCTGGCGTGCCGCTCAAGGAAAGCGGCATGCCGGCTGCGATGGAGTGGCTGAGCCAGGCACCGAAGACGTCGGGATTGAAGGCCGCGGCTTGATTGTCGGGCGCAGGGAGCGCTTCCCTCATCGAGCCGCGCGCAGAACGCGGCCAGAACAACATGCAATGCGTCCATAGCGGCTCTCGCGGCCGACGGGCGACGACGCAGCGCTCCACTTCAGGCGCGCCGTCGACACATGCCATGGAGAGAGACGATGAAGCGGTTTCGTTTGACCAGTGCGACCAGTATCGTTCTAGTGATGCTCTGCATCATGTACTTCATCACGTACCTCGATCGCGTAAACGTCAGCACCGCGGCGGCGGGTTTCGGCAAGGAATTCAATCTCACGCATACGCAGGTCGGGCTCGTGTTCTCGGCCTTCGCGTATCCGTATCTGCTGTTTCAGGTGATGGGCGGCTGGGTCAGCGATCGCTTCGGCGCGCGACGCACGCTGCTGTTCTGCGGCGCCATCTGGGGTCTCGCGACGGTGTTCACGGGCTTCGCGGGCGGGCTCGCTTCGTTGCTTGCCGCGCGGCTCGTGCTCGGTTTCGGTGAAGGCGCGACGTTCCCGGCCGCAACGTCGGCGATGTCGCGCTGGGTCGCGAAAGAAAAGCGCGGCTTCGCGCAGGGCATCACGCACGCGGCGTCGCGAGTCGGCAACGCGGTCGCGCCGGCGCTCATCGTGATCGTGATGACCAACTGGGGCTGGCGCGAATCGTTCTTTATCTGCGGCGCGCTGAGTCTGGTGTGGGTGGTCACGTGGGCGCTCACGTTCACCGAGCATCCGAAAGATCATCCGCGCATTACGTCCGAGGAACTCGCGGTGCTGCCCACGCCGAAGCCGAAAGTCTCCGGCCTGCCGTGGGGCAAGCTGTTTCGCCGCATGGCGCCGGTCACGATCGTCTACTTCTGCTACGGCTGGACGCTGTGGCTGTTCCTGAGCTGGATTCCGCTGTACTTCCTGCATAACCACAATCTGCAATTGAAGAAGTCGGCGATCTTCGCGTCGGTCGTGTTCTTCGCGGGCGTGATCGGCGACACGCTCGGCGGCATCGTCACCGATGCGATCTTCAAGCGCACCGGCAGCCTCAAACGCGCGCGCAGCTGGATGGTGTCGGTGTGCATGCTGTTCTGCCTGCTGTCGCTGATTCCTCTGATGTTCACGCATGACCTGACGTTGTCGATTGCCTGTCTCGCGTCGGGCTTCTTCTTCGCCGAGATGACGATCGGCCCGATGTGGGCGATCCCGATGGATATCGCGCCGGACTTCGCCGGCACCGCGAGCGGCATGATGAACACGGGCTCGGCGCTCGCCGCGATCATCTCGCCGGTGATGGGCGGCTTTCTGATCGACCGCTTTGGCAACTGGGATCTGCCGTTCGTGGGCAGCATGTTGCTGATGGGCATCGGCGTCGTGCTCGCGTTCCGCATGCAGCCCGAGAGCCGCTTCGAAGTTGGCGCGTCGGAGAAGGCGCACGTTTCCACCCGGATGGGCGTGTAAAACATGACTTCATCATTGAGTCAGCTGCTTGCCGATGCGCGTCGCAGTCGTACGGTGCTCGATACGTTGCCGCCGGAGCTGCTTCCTTCCGATGCCGACGCGGCCTACGCAATCCAGCACGAAATCTTGAGCGCATGCGGCGCGCGAATCGGCGGCTGGAAGATCGGCGCGAAATCGGCGAGCGGACCGATTCAGGGCGCGCCATTGCCCGACACCGATCTGCACGCCGACGGCGCGCGTCTGTCGCGCGAAGGCTTCGCGCCGCTCGGGCTCGAACTCGAAGTCGCGTTCCGTTTCGGCCGGCGTTTCGAGCCGTCCACGAAACCGTACCGCGAGGACGAAGTGCTCGCGGGCATCGGCTCGATCGGCGCGACCATCGAGATCGTCGCGAGCCGCCATGCCGCGTGGCCCGCCATCGACAAACTCGCGCAGCTTGCGGACCTGCAAAATCACGGCGCGCTGATCGTCGGTGAATTCACACGGTATCGCGAGGATTTTCCGTTCGTCGCGCCGTCGCTGCGCTTCGCGTTCAACGGAGGCAATGTCGTCGAAACGACGCCCGCGAATCCGGCCGGCGATCCGCGGCGGCTGTTGACGTGGCTCGTCAATCACGCGAGTTCGCGCGGCATTGCGGTGACGCCGGAAATGGTGATCACCGCCGGTTCGTACACCGGCATGTTCTTTCCGCGCGAGGCGGGCGAGGTGAGCGGGCATATCGAAGGACTCGCGCCCGTGCATCTGACGCTGTACTAGGTAATTCGAGCTGCGTGGTTCAGGCGCGCTCCTCACAGGCCGACGAAATGACGAATCCCACTGCGGGCTTGCTCGTCAAGCCGATCCATCTGGTCCCCTCCGCCGCGCGCGCAACGAGTCCGCTCGCGCAGCATCTGCGCAAAGCGCTGCGCGGCGACGTGCTGTTCGATCTTGCCAGCCGCGGCCGCTACGCGACCGATGCGTCGATCTATCAGATCACGCCGGTCGGCGTCGTGGTGCCGCGCGATCAGGACGATCTGCGCATCGCGCTCGAGATCGCGCGCAGCGAGAAAGTACCGCTGCTCGCGCGCGGCGCGGGCACGAGCCAGTGTGGGCAGACGGTCGGCGAAGCGCTGGTGGTCGATACGAGCAAGTGGCTCAACAACATCGTCGCGTTCGATGCCGACGCGCGCACCGTGACGGTCGAGCCCGGCGTCGTGCTCGATCATCTGAACGCGTGGCTGAAGCCGCATGGACTGTGGTTCCCGGTCGATGTATCGACGGCTGCCCAGTGCACGATCGGCGGCATGGCCGGCAACAACTCGTGCGGCTCGCGCTCGATCGAGTACGGCAACATGGTGCACAACGTCGACGCGATCGACGCGATTCTCGCCGACGGCAGCGAAGCGCGCTTCGCGTCGCTGCGCGAGCCGCCGCTGCAAGGTGAGCGCTTGCAGCAGATCGTTGCGGGCGTCACGCGGATCGCGCAGCGCGAGCGTGACGAAATCATCGCGCGCGTGCCGAAGGTGCTGCGCCGCGTCGCGGGCTACAACATCGATCTGTTCGATTGCCAGAATCCGCGCGCCTATACCGATGACGGCAGCGCGAACCTCGCGCATCTGCTGGTCGGCTCGGAAGGCACGCTCGCATTCAGCCGGCAGATCACGTTGAAGCTCGCGCCGCTGCCCGCGCACAAGGCGCTTGGCGTGGTCAACTTTCCGACCTTCCGGCAGTCGATGGCGCTCACGCAGCACATCGTCAAGCTGAAGCCGGTCGCTGTCGAACTCGTCGATCGCACGATGATCGATCTCGCGTTGAGCAACCCCGCGTTTCGTCCGGTGATCGAGAAGGCGCTGGTCGGCGAGCCGCAGGCGATTCTGCTCGTCGAGTTCGCGGGCGAGGATCGCGACGCGCAGCTCGCGTCGCTGAAGCAGCTCACGGAGTTGATGGGCGAGTTGGGCCTGCCCGATGCGGTCGTCGAGATGCCGGACGCAAATGCGCAAAAAGCGCTGTGGGAAGTGCGCAAGGCTGGTCTCAACATCATGATGAGCATGAAGGGCGACGGCAAGCCGGTGTCTTTCATCGAAGATTGCGCGGTGCCGCTCGAACATCTGGCCGACTACACGAGCCGGCTGACCGACGTGTTTCATCGCCACGGCACCGAAGGCACGTGGTACGCGCATGCGAGCGTCGGCACGCTGCACGTGCGGCCGATTCTCGACATGCGCCGCGACGGCGCGACGAAGATGCGCGCGATCGCCGAGGAAGCGGCCGCGCTCGTGCGTGAGTACAAGGGCGCGTATTCCGGCGAGCATGGCGATGGGCTATGCCGTGGTGAATGGGTCGCATGGCAATACGGGCCGCGGCTCAACCAGGCGTTCAGCGAGATCAAGGCGTTGTTCGATCCGGACAACCGCTTCAATCCCGACAGGATCGTGCGTCCGCCGAAGATGGACGACGCGCGCAATTTCCGCTTTGCGCCGGGCTATCGCGAACAGCGCATCGAAACGGCGCTCGACTGGTCGACGTGGAACGTGAAGCGTGACCCGCTGACGGGAGAAGAAAGCGCGCCCGGCAGCGGCGACGATCTGAGCGGCGGCCTCGCGAAAGCGGTAGAGATGTGCAACAACAACGGCCACTGTCGCAAGTTCGACGCGGGCACGATGTGCCCGAGCTATCGCGTGACGAAGGACGAGCAACATTTGACGCGCGGGCGGGCCAACACGTTGCGGCTCGCGATTTCGGGGCAACTCGGCGAAAGCGGGCTCGCGAGCGATGACGTGAAGGAAACGCTCGACCTGTGCGTATCGTGCAAGGGCTGCAAGCGCGATTGCCCGACCGGCATCGATATGGCGAAGTTCAAGATCGAGGCGCGGGCGGCGCGTGTCAAGACGCATGGGGTGCGGCTGCGCGACAGGCTCGTCGCGTTCATGCCGCGCTATGCGGGCGCGGCGAGCCGCATGCCGAGGCTGCTGGCGCTCGCGGACAACGTGCCGGTGCTGTCGACGTGGTTCAAGCGCTCGGTCGGCTTCGCGACCGAGCGGAGTTTGCCGCGGTTCAAGAAGGCGTTTCTGGCCGATGCGGTGTCCGCGAAGCCTGCACGCAACGCTGCGCAGGCGTGCGCGCTGAAAGAAGTCCTGCTGTTCGTCGATACCTTCAACAACCACCTCGAGCCCGACAACGCGCGCGCCGCGCAACAGGTGCTCGAAGCGGCGGGCTACACGGTCCACTTCAATGCACGCCCGGGAGAGCGTCCCGTGTGTTGCGGCCGCACGTTTCTCGCGGCGGGTCTCGTCGACGAAGCGAAAGAGGAAGCGCGGCGCATGCTCGAGCTGTTCAGGCCGTTCGTCGAACGTGGCGTGCCGGTGGTGGGGTTGGAGCCATCGTGTCTGCTGTCGTTGCGCGATGAATTCCTGCAGTACGGCTTCGGCGAAGAGGCGCAGCGCCTCGCGCAGCACGCGTTTCTATTCGAGGAATTCCTCGTGCGCGAAGAAAAGGCCGGACGATTGCAGCTCGAATTGAAGCCGCTGCCGATGCAGCAGGCACTCGTGCACGGCCACTGCCATCAGAAGGCGTTCGACGCATTCACGCCGGTGCAGACCGTGCTGGAGTGGATTCCCGAATTGAAGGTATCGACGGTCGAATCGTCGTGCTGCGGCATGGCCGGCAGCTTCGGCTATGAAGCGGAGCACTACGCGAGCTCGCAGGCGATGGCCGAGCTGTCGCTGCTACCCGCGGTGCGCAAGCTGGACGCGGCCACGGTGATGGTCGCCGACGGCACTAGCTGCCGGCATCAGATTCACGACGGCGCGGGCGTCGACGCGATCCACGTCGCGCGCGTGCTGGCGATGGCGCTGCGATGACACGGAGCTAACCGCAAAAGCGAAACTCAAACGCGAATCTCAAACACCGATAGCCTGCCGGAACCCAATCGGCGTCACCCCGACAGCCTCGCGAAACCGGTGACTAAAGTGACTCGCGTTTGCATAGCCACACTGCCCGGCGATCTGCGTGAGCGGCAACGTCGTCGTGCGCAGCAGCGTGCGCGCGCGATCGAGCCGCTGCCGCGCGATCCAGGCGGCGGGCGGCAACCCGAACGACTCGCGAAACATCCGCGCAAGATGAAACTCCGACAGCGCCGCGACACCCGACAGCTCCCCAAGCGTCAACGGCTGCGCAAGATGAATGTCGATATAGTCGCGCAGGCGGCGCCGCGTCGCGGCCGACAGCCCGCCTTTCAGCGCCACGTTCGCGCGCCGTACGCCCTGGCCGCGCAATAGCAGGCTCAGCACTTCGTGCGCGGTCTCGTTGGTGCGCAGCAGACCGTCGGGACTTTTCCACTCCTCGTTGACGAGCGACTGACACAGACTCGCAATGCGCGGGTCCTCGAAATAGGTGCGATCGGCGAGCGTCAGTTCGCGCGGTTCGCGGTCGAGCTCCTGCACCGCGCGTCGCGTGAAGTGCTCGGGCAGGAAGTACAGATGCATGAAGTGCATGTGGCCGCGCACCCACCAGCGCGATTCGTGATCGCCGGGCAGTGCGCACAGCCGCGACGGCGCGCCGTAGTGGCCCGGCATTTTCTGGCGCTCGGTGCGATAGCCGCCGTCCAGATAGCACGACAGCGTGTGATGGCCGGGCCGTTCGTAGACGGTCTCGTCCTCCTTCGTGTCGCGAGTCCATAGCGCGATCGCGAGTCCGTCGCCGAGCCACGCGAAGCGGTCCAGATGCGCGTTCGCACTGGCGAGCGTGTGACAGACCGACTGCAGGCCAAAAGGCATGCCGGCGGTGGATATCACGGGGACGGACGGGGTGGGGTTCACGGCGGCGCGCGGAGGTTTTCCGGTGTACGGTGGTGGTTGAGCGGCCAGTATACGGCGCGTCCCGTCAGCCTGCGCATCGGCGCGAAAAAGTGCGCAATTTTGGACAATTGCGGGCGGCGGCGCGGTTCCATAGTCGGGCTTTCTTCCATGCTGCGCGTCATCGCAGTCCGTCATTGCAGTCTGAGGCCCGACCATGAATCTCCTCCTTTATGCCATCACCGTGCTGATCTGGGGCACCACGTGGATCGCAATCAAATGGCAACTCGGCGCGGTGCCGCCACCGGTATCGATTGCGTGGCGTTTCTGGATTGCCGCGCTGCTGATGTTCGCACTGGCGCGCATCATGCGCCGCCCGATCTGGCCGCCGCGCGACGCCTGGCGCTACCTCGGTGCGCAGGGTCTCGCGCTGTTCTGCCTGAATTTCCTGTGCTTCTACTACGCCGAACAGCTCGTGCCGAGCGGGCTCGTCGCGGTGGTGTTCTCGACCGCGCCGCTGCTGAACTCGATCAACGGGCGGCTGTTCATGGGCCGGCCTCTGCAGCCGAGCGCGATTGCGGGTGCGTTGCTCGGGCTCGTCGGCATCGTCTGTCTGTTCGTGCAGCAGATGGCCGGGCATCTCGGCGACCACACCGCATGGCTCGGGCTCGGCGTCGCGTTTCTCGGCACGCTGTGCTTCTCGGCCGGCAACCTGCTGTCGAGCCGCATGCAGTCGATGGGCCTGCATCCGTTCGCGACCAACAGCTGGGCGATGCTGATCGGTGCTGCCGTCCTGACGCTCGGTAGTCTGTTCGCCGGCTATTCGTTCGCGGTGGAACCGTCGGCGCGCTATCTCGGTGCGCTCGCGTATCTCGTGGTGTTCGGCTCGGTGATCGGCTTTACGGCGTACTTGATGCTCGTCGGCCGTATGGGCCCGGAGCGGGCCGCCTATTGCACGGTGCTGTTTCCGATCGTCGCGCTCGCGGCATCGACGCTGTTCGAGGGCTATCGGTGGTCAGCGCTCGCGGTGGTCGGTCTCATGCTCGTGGTGGCCGGCAATCTGGTGGCGTTCGATCTGACGCGGCGGCTTTTCGAGCGTCGCCGGGCGGCGCGGACATGATGAGCGTCTCGCTCAAGGTGAGGATTTACAGGAGCAGAAAAAGCAACTGAATCGCTGATCGGTGAGTCTTTACGGGAACCGGTTTTTACCGGTTTCGTGAAGGAAAGATTGTGTCGGAAACATGGTTCGATGCAAATCGAATGAATTGGATGAATCGGCATTCAATAATCATTTTTTCATCAATAAATTTACTATTTTTATATGAGAGAATAAAACGCTAAATCTGATGTGCGCGTCTCGCGCCTAGCAAGGACCGACTGCCGTGAAGCCTTTTTCCCGCCTTGGCTTGGCCGTGGTGTTAATCCACAGCCTGATCTCGCCGAATGTTTCCGCGCAATCCCAATTGAATTACACGACCTCATGGATCGGTAATAGTTTCGGATTTGGCGACGGCAAATGGATGCAGCAGGATATTCAGGCCATTAGCGTCGGCGCCAATGGCACCGTTTATACCAATGCGCCGTGGGACGAAAGCGGCAGTGAAATCGCCGCCTATCGCGCGGGCGACAAGCTCGCGGTGGCCGGTTCGACGCATGGCTGGGGCGCGGCCGGAGGCGACGCGGTGGCCGTCAACCAGACGTACCTCTATGCGGCGATGTCGATCGGCAACGAGAACAATGCGCTGGTCGGCGCCGACTATCCGCCGGCCAATCAGACCTGGTACGGCGTCACGCGACGCACGCTTGCGAATCTCGCGACCGGCGCGCCGTTTTCCGGCGGCATCGGCAATAGCGCGAACGCGACGAAGAACAGTTTCGTCGCGGTCGATACGGTGAAGACTGGCACCGACGCGAGCATTCGCGGCCTCGCCGCAACCGACAGCGAGCTCTACGTGGCCGACACGTACGGCAACCGGATCGCGGTGTACGACGCGCAGTCCATGCAGCCGCTGCGTTCGTGGAGCATCGCGTCGCCGGCCCGCATCGCGATCGACACCGACTCGACGCTGTGGATCATCAGCGGCTTCGGCACAGGCAATCTGAGCATCCTGCACTACCGCGCCGACGGCACCGCGCTCGCCGGTCCATTGACGCTGCCCGCCGGCACCGTGCCGAGCGACCTCACAGTGACGCCATCCGGCCAACTGCTGGTCGCCGACAACGGCGTTTCGCAGCAGATCCTCGTGTTCAACAAGGGCGCTGGCGGCCAGATGCAGGCGGGCACGTCGATCGGCACGCGCAACGGCATTTTCCACCCGGTGCGCGGCGTGCCCGGCGATACGCGTTTCAACGGCATCACCGGCATCGGCGTCGACGCGGCCGGCAATCTGTACGTCGCGCAAAACGGCGAGGGACCGCGCGCGCTCGGCTCGGCATCCGTAGGGCAGGGCGCAGTGCTGGAGAGCTACGTGTACGGCACGCGCGTGCTCAACTGGCGGCTCTACGGTCTGAGCTTCGTCGATAGCGGCGCGTTCGACCCGGCAACACCCGCTTCCATCTACACGGGCTCGAAGCGCTTCACGCTCGATTACAGGCAGCCGGTCGGCCACGAATGGTCATATGCGGCGTTCACGCTCGATCGCTTCGATTACCCCGACGATCCCGCCTTTCACGAGCCGCGCGGCGTGCGTGGCGAACCGATGGTGCGCAGATTCGATGGCCAGCGCTTTCTCTATACGCTCGATCCGGGCGCGCACTATCTGAACGTCTATCGCTTCGATGCCGCGCATGGCGAGATCGCGATACCGTCGGGGATGCTCGCGCAGAATCCGCTGCCCGGCGCATGGCCCGCCGCGCAACCGACGTACGGCGAATGGCTGTGGCGCGACAGCAATGGCAATGGCGCCGTCGACGCGAGCGAGATCAGCGGCAATCCGTCGACCGGCAGCACGGTCGGCGACGGCTTCTGGTGGGTCGACGAACCCGGCAACGTGTGGCTTGCCACGCCATTGAGCGGCGTGCGCGAGATGCCGCTGCAAGGTCTCGACTCCGCCGGCAATCCGATCTACACGTACGCGAGTGCGAAGATGTTCGCGATGCCCGCGCCATTCACGCGGCTCGCGCGGCTCGTCTACGTCGCAGCGACCGACACGATGTATCTGTCCGGTTTCACGAGTGCGATTCCGTGGGACCCGACGCACTGGAAGGAAGCGGGTCCGGTGCTGGCCCGCTACGACAACTGGAGCAGCGGCAACCCGACGCTGACATACACGGTCTCGCTGCCGTGGAACACGCAAAGCGATCCGCAGACCACCACGGTCGGCGTCGCGGTGGCGGGCAACTATATCTTCGTTGCCGAGCTGTACACCGATCGCATCGACGTCTACGACGCGCGCAACGGCACGGCGGTCGGTTACATGACGCCGGGCGCGAGCGTCGGCGGCACGAGCGGCTGGGTCGACGTGTATCTCGGCATCAGCGCGGTGCAGCGCGATAACGGCGAGTACGTGGTGCTGGTCGAAGACGACGCGCGCGCGAAGCTGCTGATGTATCGCTGGACGCCTTGACGTGGATCGCTGTCGCGCCGAACACGAATAGACGGCGGCGCACGATCGGTATATAACAACTTTACCGATGCACTCAATGGAGCGATGTTCGATCATGACGCAAGACGTTTCTCCCAAGCCGCCCTCCGACGATCGTCCCGAGATCGAGCAGCTCGACGCGGCGCTCAGTCACGTCGATCAACAGGTGTCGTCAGGCGGCATTGCATCGGGCGCCGCGAAAGGCATTGTGTACAGTCTGATCGAAACGCTCGGCGCGCTGGTCGGCGATCCCGATCTGCCGGAGCACGCACGTTCGGGTTACGAGGGACTGCTGGAGGCCGCGCGCGAGTTGCGCGCGAAGTTGGAG
Organism: Paraburkholderia sp. HC6.4b; assembly: GCF_014200875.1. Taxonomy (NCBI): domain Bacteria; kingdom Pseudomonadati; phylum Pseudomonadota; class Betaproteobacteria; order Burkholderiales; family Burkholderiaceae; genus Paraburkholderia; species Paraburkholderia sp. HC6.4b. The sequence continues at coordinate 187,718 of NZ_JACHDC010000002.1, read as the reverse complement.
CGCTGAGTGGACCGCTGAACGCGCGGGTCCGCGCCGGCGCAGCCATCGTGCCGTCTGTTATACAAAAGCGCACTGTGTAACTCACCGTGTGCTTTTTTTCATGCTCTCTGAGGCTCACGCCCCGAGCGCCACCTCTTCACCGCTCGTCTGCGCCAGCAACTGGTGAATCTGCGCGACCACGGCCGCGCCTTCGCCGACCGCCGCGGCCACGCGTTTCGTCGACCCGGCACGCGCATCGCCGATCGCATAGACTCCTTCGACCGTGGTCCCGAGGTCGCACGCGGTGGCCGAGCCATCCGCGCTGATGCCGGTCAGCACGAAGCCTTTCGCGTCGAGCTGCACGCCGCAGGTACGCAGCCATTCAGTGTTCGGGTCCGCGCCGGTGAACAGAAACAGATGCCGGGTGTCGAAGTGATCGACGCCGCCGGGCAGCGGCCGCTTCAGCGCGACCGACACGAGCCCGTCCTCATCGCCTTCGAGCCGGCCGACTTCCGAATTCGGATGCACGAACACGTTCGGCAGCGAGCGGATGCGGTCGATCAGATAGCGCGACATGGTCGCCTCGAAACCGCTGCGGCGGATCAGTACGTGAACCTTGGCCGCGTGCGTCGCCAGATAGACGATCGCCTGGCCGGCCGAATTGCCGCCGCCAACCAGCACGACCTCCTGGCGCTTGCACAGCTTCGCCTCGACCGGCGACGCCCAGTAGTAGACGCCGCGTCCGTCGAAGCGCTCGAGCCCGTCGAGCGCCGGGCGCCGGTACACGGCGCCGCTCGCGATCACGATCGCCTGCGCGCTGATGTGGCCGCCGCATTTCAGCTCGAGCCGATACGGCGACTGCCCGCAATGCAGCGCTTTCACGTTGACTGGGATCGCAACGTGCGCGCCGAACTTCTGCGCCTGCACGAACGCGCGGCCGGCGAGCGCCTGGCCCGAGATGCCGGTCGGAAAGCCGAGGTAGTTTTCGATGCGTGAGCTCGCGCCCGCCTGGCCGCCCGGCGCGCGGCTGTCGAGCACGATCACCGAAAGTCCTTCGGAGGCCGCGTACACCGCGGCGGCAAGTCCCGCCGGCCCCGCGCCGACGATCGCGACGTCGTACACGTACGTGTCGTCGAGATCGGGCAGCATACCTAAGCGAGTGGCAAGCTCGGGCATGCTCGGATGACGCAGCACCGAGCCGTCCGGGCAGATCACGAGCGGCAGGTCCTCGCGCTGCGCGGCGAACTGCTCGATCAGACGCAGCGCGTCTTCGTCGCGTTCGTCGAGTACCGAATGAGGATGGCCGTTGCGCGACAGGAAGCCTTGCAGCATCACGAGCCGCGCGTCGCTGCTATCGCCGACGAGGATCGGCCCGCCCGCGCCCTTTTCGATCAGCGACACGCGCCGCAGAATCAGCGCGCGCATGATGCGCTCGCCGAGTTCCGCTTCGGCGACGAGCAGCGCGCGCAGGCGGTCGGGCGGAATCAGCAGCGCTTCGACGGCGCCGATCGCGAGGCCGTTCACGAGCGCGGGCTTGCCCGACAGTTGCCCGACCTCGGCCAGAAAATGTCCGGCGCCATGCTCGCCGATCAAGACTTCGCGGCCGATGCCGTCACGCTGATAGACCTTCACGCGTCCTTCGAGCAGAACGAACATGCCGGGCCCGGTGCGCCCGGTCTCGAACAGCAGTTCGCCGGACTTCCAGTGACCGACCTCGCCGAAGCGGCGCAGCCGGTCGATCTCCGCGCAGCTGAGCGCGGGAAACATCTGGTGCATGCGCGTCGACAGCGACGAAAACGGCGCGTCGGCGACGACCCCCTGCTGTCCTTCCACCTCTTGAGTCGAAACGTCCTGAGTCGAAAGCATTGAACCGCTCCTTCGATATTCATTGCACGATTGAACGCGAGGCAACGCGATGCGCGCTCGCACGCCGGGACGAGCCGTGCCGCGCGCGTCAGGCGGACGATGCCGCCGCTGATTACGGCTAAACGGCTTTGGGCGCGATGTCGTCGACCGCGACTTCCGGCGGCGGCATCGCGGGCAGCGCGTCGACCGGCTTGCCCGAATCGCGCCAGGCTTCCATGCCGCCGCGCAGCGGCAGCACGTCGGAGAAGCCGGCTTCGTTGAGCTGCTTGGCCATCCATGCCGCGGAAATCTCGTTCGGGCAGGAGCAGTAGATCACGAGCTTCTGATCGTGCGCGTAGGTGGCGACGATGTCGTCGAGTTGCCGTTCATCGGCGAATTGCGCGCCGGGGATCACGAACGGATCGAGCTTGCGCTTCTCCTCCGAACGGATGTCGAACACGACCGGCGCCCGGTCAGCCGCGAACAGCTTCTCGAGTTCGTCGACCTCGATGCGCGCGGACGCGAGCTTCGCGATCAACTGACGGCGCCGGATCCACCGGTACACCGCGTACAGCACCAGCAACGCAACGACGACGAGCGCCGCCGTGCGCCCGAGCCGCCCGGCAATCGCGAACAGCATGTCGATCTGCCGCGCGAACAGCGCGCCGATGATCAGCCCGGTGCCGGACCACAGCGCGGCGCCGACGCCGTCATAGGTGAGGAAGATGCGGTAGCGCGTGCCCATCGCGCCGGCCATCGGGATCGACACGATCGACAGCCCCGGCACGAACTTCGCGACCGCGAGCACGCGCACGCCCCAGCGGCCGAAGAAGCGCTCGGTCTTTTTCACGCAGGTGTCACGCGACAGCGACAGCCGGCAGATCGTCTTCAGCGTATTGCCGCCGTAGATGCGGCCCGCGACGTACCACGCGCTGTCGCCGATCAGCGTCGCGAAGATCGACAGCACGAGGACCGGCAGCAGTTGCGTGCCGACCGAGCCGGGGTGCATCGCGGCCATCGCTCCGAACAGCACGAGCGACGGCATGGCCGGCACCGGCAGCCCGAGCGCGGCAGCCAGCACATTGAGGAAGACGAGCGCCGGTCCATATTGCGCGACGAGGTCATGTAGCATCGGTTTAACATCCGCGGCCCTTGCGGGCGCAGCGCGGTAAGGAATGCAAAGGGGAATGCAAGGATTATGGACGTATTTTCGAGACGTGCAACCGGCCCGGAAATTGGCCCGTCTTCTGGCTGCGATCAGGTCGCCCTATGTGGCCGCATGCCTCGATACACAAGCGTGGCAACCGCTCGTGACAAGTTGCTGAAGGCCGGGTAAGCGCGCTCGACGAGACGCGAAGACGCTTGCAAAAACCCGTAGGAAAGCGGGGATTGGCGGCGTGAACGGAACAAACGGAAGCACGGCGACGCGCGCCCAATGCGAATAATCCCGCGCTGACGCGTCGAAGCGCGACGCAACCGGCGCGAGAGGCTGACGAGTCGCGCGACGGTCACACCCGCCGCGCGCCTGTTTCACTGACGATGATTGTGCTGCTCGCCCGGCAACTCGGCGCCATGCGCGCGGATCGCGGCGATCAGCTCCGCGGGCGTGATTTCGTAGCGCACTTCGCGATGTATGCCCGGCTTGCGCTCATCGACCTCGATCAGCAGGATGCCTTTGCCGTCTTCGGTCGATTCGAGGCGCAGCGAGCGAAGTTCGCGCGCCGTTGCGTCGTCGTATTCGGTGAGCAGGGCCATTGACCCGGAGGACCCGGTGATGCGCATCGAAGTTGTCCTTGTTGCGTTGGTGATGGAACCATTGTACGGGGCGGACGGCGTGCCGTCTGCCGCGTCGTCGTGCCGTGTCGCGTCTGCCTCTGTCTCGCCGGGGTTTTAGTCGGGTGTGACGCTGCCGCTAGCGGATTCGCGGTTGCGGAGCGAGCAACCAGTTTAACGCGACTCCTCGTCGCGACGGACGCATTTTTCATGCCCCGCGGTGGCGCGACGTGCGTTCGGGTTTTGTCATGCGGGTGACGCGGGGGCGGGCTAGGAAGCGTTGGGCGCGCGCAAAAAAATAGCCCGTCCGGACAGGGACGGGCCGTTAAACGCCGTTGTTACTCGGGTCAGCCTGCCCTTGCAACATTGGGCGCTGACGACTCCATCCTCGTGCTTCGTTGGCCGGCTGTCGAGGTGGGGGTAATGCGGATCTATCAGATCAAAGTACTGTTTTCCGGTTCGGCGTTCACACGAGGCCGGTCGCGTAATACACCGCGATCACGAAGAACACCGCGAGCGTCTTGATCACGGTGACCGCGAAGATGTCGCGATACGACTGCCGGTGCGTGAGACCCGTCACGGCGAGCAGCGTAATCACCGCGCCGTTGTGCGGTAGCGTATCCATGCCGCCGCTCGCCATCGCGACCACGCGATGCAGTACTTCGAGCGGAATATGCGCGGCTTCCGCACCCTTGATGAACGTATCCGACATCGCGGCGAGCGCAATGCTCATACCGCCGGATGCCGAACCCGTGATGCCCGCCAGCGTGCTGACCGACACCGCGGCGTTGACGAGCGGATTCGGAATGCTTTTCAGCGCGTTGCTGACGACGAGAAAGCCCGGCAGCGCCGCGATCACACCGCCGAAGCCATATTCCGACGCGGTGTTGAGCGACGCCAGCAGCGCGCCCGCCACTGCCGCCTTGGTGCCCACCGCGAAGCGCTGGCTGACGCGACTGAACGCCGTCACGACAACCATCACGATGCCAAGCAGCAGCGCGCCCAGCACGGCCCAAATCCCCACGAGAGCCTTGACGCTCGTTTCGACTGGTGCATGCAGCCCCGGCAGGATGTCCGGGGTGACCGTGAAGGACGGACCGTACCAGGTCGGAATCCAGCGCGTCAGCAGGAAGTTCGCGACGCCGACCATGACGAGCGGCGCGACCGCCAGCAGCGGATGCGGCAGCTGCTTCGACTCGACGCGCTCCGGCTCGTTGACGAGGTCGGTGCCGTAACCCTCGCCGGTCGCCATCGCGGCGCGGCGTCGCCATTCCAGATACGACAGACCGACCACGATGATGAACAGCGAGCCGAGCACGCCGAGCGTCGGCGCGGCCCACGAGGTGGTCTTGAAGAACGTCGTCGGGATGATGTTCTGGATCTGCGGCGTGCCGGGCAGCGAGTCCATCGTGAACGAGAACGCGCCGAGCGCGATCGCGCCGGGCATCAGCCGCTTCGGAATGTTGCTCTGGCGATACAGCTCGGCCGCGAACGGATAGACCGCGAACACGACGACGAACAGCGACACGCCGCCGTAGGTGAGCAGCGCGCACACCGCGACGATCACCGCGTTAGCGCGCGAGCGGCCGATATAGCGGATCGCGGCCGCGACGATGGACTCCGAGAAGCCCGACAGCTCGATCACCTTGCCGAATACGGCGCCGAGCAGAAACACCGGGAAGTACAGCTTCACGAAGCCGACCATCTTGTCCATGAAGATGCTCGTGAAGACCGGCGCGACGGCGGCGGGCTCGGTGAGCAGGACGGCGGCGAGCGCCGCGATCGGCGCGAACAGGATCACGCTGTAGCCGCGATACGCAGCGAACATCAGAAACGCCAGCGCGGCGATAACGATGAGAAAGGTCATTGAGTCTCCATAGCCCGGTTGTTCTACATGTTTGCCGTCCCGATCGAGCGACGGCGCGGCGCGCTCGGAACGCAGGTTCCATGCCATGCCTGCCGTTTTGCTGCTGGCCCGCCGTGGCGCATGGCGCGGCCGCGCAGCGGCGGGCCGAGGCATCGTTGGCGGATTGTACCCAAGCGTCTCCGAAACGGGACTTCCATCCGCTGAAGAACACCTGAAACCAGGGTAACTCATGATGCATAAGGCCTATCGGGTGTCTCAATTTGGAGATAAATTCATCCACCGATTGAGATTGATGCAATCAAAACGATAAGCGGAGACAGCGACAGCATGTTGACCGACTGGACGGGCTTGCCCGCCACCTATGACGACGTGCTTCGTCGGGCGATGGATTCGCTGTTTCGCACGTTCGAAAACTTCAGCGAAGGCACCTTCATCGTCGATGGACAGGCGCGCGTTGTCTGGATCAACAAGCGGTATGCGGCGCGCTTCGGCTTTGCTGACCCGCAGCAGGCGATCGGCCGGGATTGCGAAGCGGTGATTCCAAACAGTCTGATGCGCGAGGTCGTCAACACCGGCAAGCCGATCCTGCTCGACATCATGGAGACCGATCGCGAGCCGCTCGTCGTCACGCGCCTGCCGCTCAAGGACGATGCCGGCGTGACGATCGGCGCGGTCGGCTTCGCGCTGTTCGACGAGTTGAAAGCGCTGTCGCCCCTCTTTTCGCAGTACTCGCGGTTGCAGCAGGAGTTGATCGCGACGCGTCAGTCGCTTGCGCAGGCGCGCCGCGCGCGCTATACGTTCGGCAGCTTCGTCGGCACCAGCGCGGCGTCGCTCGAAGTGAAGCGCCAGGCGCGGCGTGCGGCGCAACTCGAAGCGCCGGTGCTGCTGCTGGGTGAAACCGGCACCGGCAAGGAGTTGCTCGCGCATGCGATTCACGGCGGCTCGGCGCGCGCGCACAAGCCGCTCGTCAGCGTCAACGTCGCGGCGATTCCCGACACGCTGCTCGAAGTCGAGTTCTTCGGCGCCGCACCCGGCGCGTACACCGGCGCGGATCGCAGGGGGCGGGTCGGCAAGTTCGAGCTCGCCAACGGCGGCACGCTGTTTCTCGACGAGATCGGCGACATGCCGCTGCCGTTGCAGGGCAAGCTGCTGCGCGTGCTGCAGGACAAGGAATTCGAGCCGCTCGGCTCGAATCGGATCGTGCGCGCGGATGTGCGGATCATCGCGGCGACATCGGCCGATTTGCCGGCGCTCGTCGCGGCCGGGCGTTTTCGCGCGGACCTGTTCTACCGGCTCAACGTGCTGACGATCCATGCGCCGGCGCTGCGCGAGCGTCCGTCCGACATCGAGGCGCTTGCCTACGCGATGCTCGAGGAGCTGGCCGCGCAGGCAGGCGGCGGCAGCCACTTCGAATTGCACGACGACGCGTTGCGCGTGCTGTGCGCGTACGACTGGCCCGGCAACGTGCGCGAACTGCGCAACACATTGGAGCGCGCCGTGATGCTGTCCGACAGCGAGCGCATCGATGCGCGTGTGCTCGCGCCGTTCATCGGCTCGGGGCACGGCGGTGCGATGGCACCGGCGCGGACCCCGACTGTCGCGGCCGCCAGCGTGGACGTGGCCGCCAGCGCCGAACCCACCTCGTGGAGCGACGCGATGGCCGCGTTCGAAAAGCGCTTTCTCTGCGACGCGTTGCGCGCGAACGGCGGCCGCGTCATTGACACTGCGAAACAGATCGGCATGGGCCGCGCGACGCTGTACAAGAAGATCGCCGCGCACGGCATCGACGTTTGACTCGCCGCGCCCGGCCAGCCGCACCACGCCAACTGACGCAGCACGAGAGCAGCGTGGCACAATCGCGAGATCGAAAAACAAGACGTGACCGGGGTCTCCATGAAATGCCATTCCTTCTTCGCGCGCCGCTCGCGCGGCATACTGGCCGTCGCCGCGATCGTCGCGCTTGGCGGTTGCAGCAGCAGCGCGCCGCTGTTCCTGCCGGACGGCCGTGCGACCACGCTCGTGCAATGCCCGGTCGGTTCCGACTCGTGCTCGCAACAGGCGGCCGCCAGTTGCAATGGCGCGTTCGACGTCGTGCGCCAGTCGAGCGAGGGCGGTACGTTGAGCCTGATCTATGCCTGCCGCGCGACCGCCAAGTAAGCTCCTGACGCCGTGCCGGTGCAATGCCGGCGCGCGCGGCTGGCCGATCCGTTGGCGGCCTTCGGTTTTTTTCACCTGTTCGCAGTTATTCCCTGCCAGTTCCCGATACGCTCGCTGACCACGCTCGTGCCATTCCTGCTACCACATGGCCGTCATAAATTCATGCGCCTAATGTGTGCCCGATAAGCGGTTTGCATGCGAATTGGGATAAGTAAGCCGCATGCGGCATTTTTACAACGTTGAGTCACCGCGCACCGATTATCCTTTGCGCCCCGACGATGATTTATCTTTACCCTCGGGGCGTCGAACGCAGTCAGTGCGGCAGGCAACGGAACGTGAAATTTGACGGCAGTATTCTTTTTTAAACCGTTGGGATTTAACCCGGCGAGCAGAAATTGCCGGTTTTTTCCGACGCAGAAGAAGTTCAGGAAGGTTTTTCCGCTGCTCGCGGGCATTACTTTGGGCCGCGCGGGCCAACGCGGCTCCATGCTTTCGATTTTTTTGCTTCAACACTAATTCAATAAAATCCGGGGAAAGCAATGAATCATCAGCAACTCGAAAAAGACATCGAGCATCTCGAGCACATAATTTCCCATATTTCCGCAGAAGACCGTATTCCTTTGTCTTACTGGCGTAACCGCCTTCAGCACGTTTCCGGCGCGGTTCTCGTGCCGGCGCAGGCAACCCGCGTCAAACGCCTCGATGCCGCGCTTTGCGCATTGGAAAAACGGCAGAAAGCCTGAATGTCGTCATTGTGTCCGCCGCTCGGGATCGGCAATTAGGAAAGCCGTCGTGTGCGCTTTCGCCGGACAGGTTTTATCTTTCGGTTTGATCGCCCAAAGCGACCTGGGCGCGCGCACGTTTTCTTTTACCGACACAGGATGTACATGCAGATAGCAGGACTTGCCGCGACCCGCCTCGCGACGCTGACCAACGCGATGCAGGGCTATGTGGAGCGGGGCGAAGTGGCGGGGGTGGTGTCGCTCGTATGGCGGCGCGGCGAAATCGGCTACTTCGAACCGGCAGGCCTACGCGACGAAGCCGCGCAATTGCCGATGGAGCGCGACACGCTGTTTCGCATCGCGTCGATGACGAAGCCGGTGACGAGCGCCGCGATCATGATGCTGATCGAGGAAGACCGCCTCGCGCTCGATGCGCCCATCTCGCAGTGGCTGCCCGAGCTTGCCGCGCCGCGCGTGCTGCGTGACCCGACCGGCCCGCTCGACCAGACCGATCCGTTACGCGCGCCGATTACGGTGCTCGACCTGCTCACGCATCGCGCGGGCTTCGCGTATGACTTCACGGCAACGGGGCCGCTCGCCGAAGCCTACGCAGCCGCGTTCAACGGCTTCGAGGCGAGCGGCGGCAACAGCGCGTGCCTTGCGCGCATCGCCGCGTTGCCGCTGATGTTCCAGCCCGGCTCGCGCTGGCACTACGGCGTGGCGACCGACGTGCTCGGCGTGCTGATAGAACGCGTGAGCAGCATGACTCTTGGGGAATTTTTCCGCATGCGCATTTTCGCGCCTCTCGGCATGCGCGACACCGCGTTCTGGGTGCCCGACGCACAGCTTGCGCGCCTCGCCACCGCATACAACATCGATCCCGGCACGCGGCGACGTGTGGTCGAGGATCATGCGGCGGCGAGCCGCTGGGCCAATCCGCGACGCTTCCAGAGCGGCGGCGGCGGGTTGGTCTCGACCGCCGAGGATTATCTGCGATTCGCGCAACTGCTGCTCGGGCGCGGCCGCGTCGGCGACACGCGGCTGCTGTCGCATCGCTCGGTCGACCTGATGCGCAGCAATTTCCTGAGCCGCGACCAGCGCCGCCTGCCTGCCTTCGGTCACGTGATCTGGGCGGGTCAAGGCTTCGGCCTCGGCCTGTCGATCGTCGATGATCCGGCGCAGCAATTGCCGCTCGGCTACCGCTCGCTCGGCTCGTTCGGTTGGCCCGGCGCGTACGGCACGAGCTGGTTCGCCGATCCGGTCGAGAACATGATCGGCCTGATGCTGATCCAGCGCCGCTCGATCGACCCCTTCCCGATGGCCATCGACTTCGAACGCCGCGTCTACGATGCGATCGACGATTGAGCGGGGCCGCCGCGCATGCGCTCGGCCGCGCGATTCACTATCCTGTGATTTATTCGTCTGATAGTGTCCGCCAACCATTCATCGCGATTCATCGCAGTGCGTCCAACCGAGGGGGGAACACCGGCATGGCCTCTTACAAACAGCTGACTGCGCAACTCGAAAAACTCCACAAGGAAGTCGCAGCCGCGCGCGAAAAAGAAGTCTCGCAAGCTATCGCCGATATCAAGCAGAAGATTGCCGAATACGACCTGACCGCCGAAGAACTCGGCTTGACGAGCGCCTCGCCGAAGCCGCGCCGCAAGTCGTCGACGACGACGTCCGTCGCCAAGTACCGCAATCCGAAGACCGGCGAAACCTGGAGCGGCCGTGGGCGCTCGCCGGCCTGGCTCGTCGGCAAAAATCGCGAGCGGTTTCTGATCGAAGGTTGAGCTTCGTCGTGGGTGCCGATGCGTCCGTGTTCTCTGAAGTGATGCGTGGTTTGATCCGTGCCGCACCGTTGCAAAGGTCCCGAAAACGCTCACCTTTGCGTGACGCCTGAACGTATACGGCGATATTTACCGATGCATTCGAACCTCGCGGGATGCTTCGGTGAGCCAGGCTTTGTCGCGCGACGCACCTCCGCGGGTGCGAATCGCCATCGTGCCGCCCCGCCGCGCGCCGCTCGCCGAAAACCCGCGACAGCCTTTGCTGGCGGGCGTTTCCAGGCGTCGAGCCGGAACCTGTTCATAGCGGCGCGAAGCTTTATCGCCGTTTTCCCGCGCATCGCGTTGGTGGCGCCCGCGACCTGGCAGGTGCGTGCACGCGTTTCGCGATCCTCACCTTTGACCGCAAATCGATATTCGCCGCCGTAAGTCCCGAAAACGCTCACCTTTGCCAGAAGCATGCGCGGCGCGCCGACGCTCGCGCCGTCGCCCCGTCCGGCGCCGGGGCCCTTTCCGCCAGCCGTCGCGCCAGACGTGTATCATTCGCACCTTGCGCCGTTTTTGCGCCAGCGATTCCCGCATTGTCGAACGCTGGGTCGTGACCCGTTCGCCACCCGTTTTCGGACGCGGCGCGAGCGCCGGCCGATCCGGGCCCGCGCCCGATTCTCGCAGCCCGACGCCGCCGCGCCACGCGCGGCATACCGGCCGCCCACGGCCGCCGGGAACCGCCTGAACCCCTTTCCGTGACCGCCAGACCCGATGTCAGTCTCCGAACTCAAACGCCGCCGCACGTTCGCGGTCATTTCCCACCCGGACGCGGGTAAAACCACGCTCACCGAAAAACTGCTGCTGTTCTCGGGCGCGATCCAGATCGCCGGTACCGTGAAGGGCCGCAAGAGCAACCGCTACGCGACGTCCGACTGGATGGAAATCGAAAAGCAACGCGGCATTTCGGTCGCGAGCTCGGTGATGCAGTTCGAGTACGGCGATTGCGTGATCAACCTGCTCGACACGCCGGGCCACGAAGACTTCTCCGAGGACACCTACCGTGTGCTGACCGCGGTCGACGCCGCCGTGATGGTGATCGACGGCGCGAACGGCGTCGAAGCGCAGACGCTGAAGCTGCTGGAAGTCTGCCGCAGCCGCAAGACGCCGATCGTCACGTTCATCAACAAGCTCGACCGCGAAGTGCGCGAGCCGCTCGAACTGCTCGATGAGATCGAGCAGCACCTCGGCGTGGCGGCGGTGCCTTTCACATGGCCGATCGGCATGGGCAAGGATTTCCAGGGCGTCTACGACGTCCAGCGCGATCAGGTGCGCGTGTTCCGCGCCGGTCAGGACACGGCCGGCGGCGCGGTCGAAACGCTGCAGGCACTGAGCAACGAGGAAGGCGAGCGCCGTTTCGGCCACGCGTGGGTGCGTGCGAAGGAAGAAATCGATCTGATCAGCGGCGCGACGCCCGAGTTCGACCGTGAGCAGTTCCTCGCCGGCCAGCAGTCGCCGGTGCTGTTCGGTTCGGCGATCAACAACTTCGGCGTGAAGGAGATTCTCGACGCGCTGGTCGACCTCGCGCCGCCGCCGTCGATGCGCATGACCGTACAGCGTCCGGTGCAGCCGGAAGAGTCGAAGTTCACCGGCGTCGTGTTCAAGGTGCAGGCGAACATGGACCTCGCGCACCGCGACCGCGTCGCGTTCATCCGCGTGTGTTCGGGACGTTTCGAGCGCGGCATGGCGGTGAAGGTCACGCGCTCGAACAAGACGTTCCGCGCAAACAACGTGGTCACGTTCCTGTCGCAGCGTCGCGAGACGGTGAGCGAGGCGTATCCGGGCGACATCATCGGTATTCCGAACCACGGCACGCTGAGTCTCGGCGATACGCTGACCGAAGGCGAGCAGCTGCAGTTCGTCGGCCTGCCGTTCTTCGCGCCGGAAATTTTTCAGACCGTCGAAGTGGTCGATCCGATGCGCGCGAAGCAGCTCGGTGAAGCGCTGAAGCAGCTCGGCGAGGAAGGCGCGATCCAGGTGTTCCGTCCCGAAGCCGGCGGTCTGATGATTCTCGGCGCGGTCGGGCAACTGCAGTTCGAAGTGGTGTCGCACCGTCTGTCGACGGAATACAAGGTCGTCGTGCGCATGGCGCCGGCGCGTTACCGGCTCTCGCGCTGGGTGACCTGCGACGATGCGGCCGAACTGCGCCGCTTCACCGACTCGTACTCGGCGCGAATCGCGCTCGATGCGTCCGATGCGCCGACCTATCTGGCCTCGCACGTATCGGAGATCGAAGTCGCACAGAAGGCGTGGCCGAAGATCGTGTTCAACGAGTTGCGCGAGCACTCGGGGGCGCCGTTCAGAAAGGCAATGTAAAACCGCGAGTCCGCTGGTTTCGAAGCAAAAAAGCCGCGTCGTTCGACGCGGCTTTTTACTTTTCCGCCGCAACAACGTCCCGCGCCAGCGCGCGACTTCGCCTATGCTGACGGAACCACCCGCCTCGCCGCGAAGCCGGCTCCAATTCCTGTCCAACCGCATGGAGCGCCCGTGACCGTTCGCAACCTCGACGCCTTGTTTCGCCCGAAATCCGTCGCCGTGATCGGCGCGTCCGAGCGGCCGGGCAGCACCGGCGCGATGGTCTGGGCGCGTGTGCTGGAAGGCGGCTTCGACGGCCCGCTGTGGCCGGTCAATCCGAAACACGCGACGCTCGGCGTCCATCCGGTGATTGCCGACGTCGGCGATCTGCCGCAGGCGCCCACCGTCGCGGTGATCTGCACGCCGCCCGCGACGTGGCCCTCGCTGATCCATAAGCTCGGTGGCATGGGCACGCGCGCCGTAATCATCGTCGGCGAGGTGCGCAGCGATGAAGACCGGCTCGAACTGCGGCACGCGCTGTCGGCGGCGCGGCCGCATCTGTTGCGCATCGTCGGACCCGGCAGTCTCGGCGTGGTGTCGCCGGCGCTCGGCGCGCATCTGGGCGCGCCGTCGTGCACGGTCAAGGCGGGCGGCGTCGCGTGGGTGTCGCAGTCGAATGCGCTGACCAACGCAGTGCTCGGCTGGGCACGAGCGCGCGGGCTCGGTTTTTCGCACGCGGTGGCGCTCGGAGCGGAGGCCGACGTCGATGCCGGCGACGTGCTCGATTACCTCGCGAGCGACCCCGGCACCCGCGCGATCCTGCTCGAACTCGACAGCGTGCGGGCGGCGCGCAAGTTCATGTCGGCCGCGCGCGCGGCGGCGCGCAACAAGCCGGTGCTCGCGCTGCGCTCCGGCCGCGACGATCCCGCCGACGGTCTCTACACAGCGGCGTTCCGGCGCGCGGGCCTCGTGCGCGTCGACGCGCTCGACGATCTGCTCGACGAAATCGAAACGCTCGGCGTCGGCCGCGTGGCGGCGGGCGCCACCGCCACGCTGATCACTAGCGACCGCGGTCTCGCGACGCTCGCGCGCGACGCGTTCACCGCCGCCGGCGGCCTGCTCGCGCCGTGGCCGGCCGCGGCGTCGGACGCGCTGCGCGAGGCGCTGCCGCTCGCGGTCGGCGGCAATCCGCTGCTGCTCGGCGACGGCGCGCGTCCTGAGCACTTCGGCACCGCGCTGAAGCTGCTCGGCGAGTATCGCGAGACCGGCACCGCCGTCGTGGTGCACGCATCGACGCATGGCGCGCCCGTCGACGAAGTCGCGCAGGCGCTGATCGAGCATCAGCGCTTTGCGTATCGCGGGCTGCTCGCGTGCTTTTTCGGCGGTGTCGATGCGACGAGGCGCGACGCGCTGCATGCGCAGGGCATCCCGGTGCACACGACGCCGCAGCGGCTCGCGCGCGCCTTCGCCCGTCTGGTCGATTACCGGCTGGGCCGCGAACTGCTGATGCAAACGCCGGAAGGCCTGCCTGCGCAGATTCCCGAGTCGATCGACGCCGCCCAGGCGCAGGCTCGCGAAGCGGTGGCGGCGGGCGCGAGCGAGCTGGCCGGGGCGGCGGCGGCGCGGTTTCTGTCGCGGTTCGGGTTGCGGGTGGAGGGTGCGCAAGGAGGGGGCGCCCACGCGTCGGGCGCCGATGCCGACGGCGCCGCAAAACCCATCGTCGACGTCGCCGTCGAACTGCACGACGACGACAACTTCGGCCCCGTGTTCCGCTTCGCCGCACCGCCGATCGACGGCGTTTCCAGCGGGTTGCACGTGTACGGCCTGCCGCCGCTCAATCCGATGCTCGCGCGCGATATCGTCACGCGTTCGCACTACGCGAGGCTGGTCGCGCCGGAGCCGACGCTCGCGGCGTTGACGGCGGTGTCGCAGGCGGTTTGCGACGTGCGCGAGATCGTCGGCCTGTCGTTGAAGCTCAGGGTCTACCGGGACCGCGTGACGGTGGTCGAGCCCGTGTTGCGGCTCGGCGCGCAGCGCAGCCGTCTCGCGATCGTGCCGTATCCGCGCCGCTTCGAGGAAACGATCGACTGGCAGGGGATGCGTGTAACGGTGCGGCCGATTCGCCCCGAAGACGAAAATGCGCATCGCGAGTTCGTGCAGGCGATGACGCCGGAAGATTTGCGGCTGCGTTTTTTCGCTTCAGTCGGCGCGTTCGACCACTCGCAACTCGCGCGCATGACGCAGATCGACTACGACCGGGAAATGGCGCTGATCGCGACGGTCGACAACCAAGACGGCGTCGCGCAGACGCTCGGCGTGGTGCGTGCGGTGGCCGATCCCGACAACGAGACGGCCGAATTCGCGGTGACCGTGCGCTCGGATCAGAAAGGGCGGCGCCTCGGCCAGTTGCTGATGCAGCGGATCATCGCGTACGCGCGGGCGCGCGACACGCACTGGCTGATCGGTGAAGCGTTGCGCGAGAACACCGCGATGATCGCGCTCGCGAAGGCCAGCGGCTTCACGATCACGCGGACCGATGACCCCGGTGTGGTCGGCTTGCGGATGGCGCTCGACGAAACGGCGGGGGCGGACCCGAAGTCCGCCGCGCAGAACCAGCCGGCGCGTTGAGCGGCTGACGTCGCGAGCCGCTCAACGCATGGCTTCACCGCCTCACGCCGCCAGCTTCTGTGCCGCCTCATCGACCTGCGCGCGCGTGACCGACAGCTCGTCGAGCCATGCCTGCGCATACACGGCGCCGGTTTCGCGTTCGAGCCGCGCGATCGTCGCGGCGCAGCGGTTCGCGTCCTTCAGCGTCGAAATGAACGCTTTCACCGACTCACCGCCCGTGAACGCGTCGAACAGCGGCACGCGAATTTCGTCGGGCAGCGCACGGGTGGTCCATTGGTACGGCTTGCCGTTGAACGTCAGCGACGGCGGCAGCACGCGCTCCTTGCGCACGGCCGGAATCAGGCCGTAGGTGCGCGCCGCTTCGCCGATCTGCTCGGGCGAAAACAGCTCGTCGGGCGTGATGTGGAACTGCTGGATGAAGGTCTCGATGCTTTGCATCGCGGCGGCGCGGTCGTCGCGGCGCTTCTGCGCGTGGGCGACGATGTCGCGCAGTTCGTCGGCTTCTTCGGCGGTGATCGTGAAGCTCGACTGCTTCTGCTGGAGTTCGGAAAAACGCTGGAATTCGGAATCGGTCAGAAGTTTGGCCATTGCTCAATCGATGCGCGCGCATGAGCCCGTCATGCGGCGTTATTTTGGAAGGGCCGCCATTCTAAACCATGTGTGCGTGCGCGCCGCTGCGCAACTTACCGCGCAACTTACCGATCACGCCGCCTGCTCGCGGAACATCGACAGCGCCTGCACCGTGTCGCGCAGCAGCGTGGTGGCGGCTTCGAGCGTCGGCGCGACGTATTCGTCGATCCGCCGCAGATACGGGCAGGTCAGCACCGCGCTCGCCTGTCCCGACGGCGCGAGTATCGGGAACGTCACGTCGGTGACGCCGAAGGTCTGCTGGCTGTCCTTCTGCCAGAAGCCCGCCGCGCGGATGCGCTCGCAGGCCTCCTCCAGCGCGTCGAGATCGAGCGTCACTTCGCCCTTCACCTTCGTGTGCTCCGCCAGCATCTGCTGGCGCTGCTCGACGCTCTGGAACGCGAGCATCACGCGCCCCGAACCGGTGTCGATCAGGCCGACCCGCGAACCGAGCCGCACTGACATGCCCCATGTGCCCGGTCCGTCGACTTGCGCAATCACTAGCAGGTTGCCGCGGTCGTAGACGACGAGGTGGCAAGACTGCTCGGCCGCGTCGGCGAAACGCTGCATCAGCGGCAGCGCTTCTGCGATCAGCCGGTTCATTGGCGGATGACGGTGCGCGAGCGCGAACAGCTTCAGGCTCAGCGAGTAGCGGTCACCAGCCGCCGAGCGCACCACGTACTGGCGCGCGACGAGGCGTTCGAGCATCCGGTACATCTCGCTCGCGTTGCGGCCCAACTGCCGCGTGATTTCGGCGCGCGTGAGTCCTTCCTTCTGCTCGGACAGTAGCTCGAGAATGTCGAGGCCTTTATCCAGCGCGGGGGCGCGATAGCGGTCGTCGTCCTTGTCTTCGGCGTCCATCGTGAGGGTCCGGGAATTCCGTGTGGAGTTTTGATTATCTGGTGTGCGCGGGCGAGTGCGTAGCATTTCGCGAACTGGATGGCCTATGTCCAGGGAAAACCCAGGCATCCGCGCCGCGTAGTTTTCTTGACTTGGAAAAATTCGAATATGAATAATACGTTCATTGGTGAATGAATGCACTTCCCAAGCGGTGCGCGGAGTGTGACCGCCGCACTTCGCCGCCGCATGGTAAAAAGGCCAAAAATCTGGAGACACGCTCATGTCGGCATCGATCGTATCGAAAATCGGGCAGCGGCGCCGTATCGGCCGCGGCTCGTTGCAGGTGAGCGGACTGGGGCTCGGCACGGCGCCGCTCGGCGGCCTGTACCGCGACCTGTCCGACGAGGAGGCCCAAGCGACGATCGCCGCCGCCTGGGACGCGGGTGTGCGCTACTTCGACACCGCGCCGCATTACGGCAACACCAAGGCCGAGCATCGGCTCGGCGCCGCGCTGCGCCACTATCCGCGCGGCGAGTATGTGCTGTCGACCAAGGTCGGCCGCCGCTTCGTGCCGCGCACGTCACCGTTCGACGACCGCGAAGGCTGGCAGAATCCGCTGCCGTTCGAAGCGATCTACGACTACACGCACGACGGCATTCTGCGTTCGTTCGAGGACAGCCAGCAGCGCCTCGGCATCATCGATATCGACGTCCTGCTCGTGCATGACATCGGTCGCGTCACGCACGGCGACCAGCATCCGCACTACTGGCGGCAACTGACCGAAGGGGGCGGCTTCCGTGCGCTCGAGCGCCTGCGCTCGACGGGCGCAATCAAGGCGCTCGGCCTCGGCGTCAACGAGGGCGCGGTGATCCTCGACGCGATGGCCGAGTGCGATATCGATTGCGCGTTGCTCGCGGGCCGTTATACGCTGCTCGAGCAAACCACCCTCGAGGACCTGCTGCCCGCCTGCGAGGCGCGCGGCGTCAGCATCCTGCTCGGCGGCGCGTTCAATTCGGGCATTCTGGCGCGGGGCGTCGAAGGCGATCTGAAGTTCAATTACGGCGCCGCGCCGCCCGAGGTGATCGAGCGCGTCGCGCGTCTGGAGGCGGTATGCCGCGCGCATGACGTGCCGCTCGCCGCCGCCGCGTTGCAGTTTCCGTATGCGCACCCGACGGTCGCCACCGTGCTGACCGGCGCGCGTAGCGCCGACGAATTGCGCGAGAACGTCGCGTCGTTCGAGCTGCCGATCCCCGCGGCCTTGTGGTCCGCATTGCGCGACGCGGGCCTGCTCGACCCCCGTGCGCCCGCGCCCGAGGACTGATCCGACCATGCCGATCGACGCTCACCAGCACTACTGGGACCCCGCGCGGGGTGACTACGAGTGGCTGACGCCGGAACTGAAAATCCTCTACCGGCCGTTCGGGCCTGATGATCTGAAGCCGTTGCGCGAACAGGCCGGCATCGAGCGGACCGTGGTGGTGCAGGCCGCGCCGACGCTCGACGAAACCCGCTACCTGCTCGACATCGCGCGGCACGAGCCGTCGATCGCGGGCGTGGTCGGCTGGGTGCCGCTGTTGTTGGCGAACGCGCCCGATCTGATCGAGGTGCTCGCGCGCGAGCCGAAGTTCAAGGGCGTGCGGCCGATGCTTCAGGATCTGCCCGACGACGGCTGGATCGCCAACCCCGATCTCGCGCCGGCGATCGAGGCGCTGATCGCGCACGATCTCGCGTTCGATGCGCTGATCTACGCGCGTCACGTGCAATACGTCGAGATCTTCGCGCAGCGTTTTCCGGCGCTGCGCATGGTGGTCGATCATGGCGCGAAGCCGCCGATCCGCTACGGCCAGGCGGGCTACCCGGTATGGCGCGACGCGATCACGCGGCTCGCCGCGCTGCCGCAGGTGCACTGCAAGCTGTCGGGTCTCGCGACCGAGGCCTCGCCCGGCTGGACCGAGGACACGCTGCGGCCCTACGTCGAGCATCTGCTGAACACTTTCGGTCCCGCGCGGCTGATGTGGGGGAGCGACTGGCCGGTGCTCGAACTGAACGGCGACTATTTGCTCTGGCATTCGGTGGCGACCACGCTCGTCGCGTCGTTGAGCGACGCCGAGCGCGACGCCGTGTTCGGCGAGAACGCCGCCGCGTTTTATCGGCTTTGATTTCGTTAGCAGCCCATTCAACTGGAGTCGTAGATGACACAAAGACTGGCCGGCAAAACGGCCCTGATCACCGCAGCGGGACAAGGTATCGGTCTCGCCACCGCCGAACTGTTCGCGCGCGAAGGCGCGCGCGTGATCGCCACCGATATCCGCATCGACGGACTCGCCGGCAAGCCGGTCGAGGCGCGCAAGCTCGACGTGCTCGATGGCGCGGCGATCAAGGCGCTCGCCGCGGAAGTCGGCACGATCGACGTGCTGTTCAACTGCGCGGGCTTCGTACACTCGGGCAATATCCTCGAATGCAGCGAAGAGGACTGGGATTTCGCCTTCGACCTCAACGCGAAGGCCATGTACCGTATGATTCGCGCGTTCTTGCCGGCCATGCTGGAGAAAGGCGGCGGCTCGATCATCAACATGTCGTCGGCGGCGTCGAGCGTGAAGGGCGTGCCGAATCGCTTCGCGTACGGCGCGTCGAAGGCCGCGGTGGTCGGGCTGACGAAGTCCGTCGCTGCGGATTTCGTCACGCGTGGTGTACGCTGTAACGCGATTTGCCCGGGCACGGTGTCCTCGCCGTCGCTCGAACAGCGAATCGCCGCGCAGGCTCAGGCGCAGGGCGCGTCGCTCGATGCGGTGCAGGCCGCCTTCGTCGCGCGTCAGCCGATGGGCCGCATCGGCAAGCCGGAGGAGATCGCCGCGCTCGCGCTGTATCTCGCGTCCGACGAGTCGTCGTTCACGACGGGCCAACTCCATGTAATCGACGGCGGATGGTCGAACTGATTCTGATTGACTGACGAACCGAACACTACTGAACGTAAAGGGAAGTGCAACGATGAAACTGCTTCGTTATGGGCCGAAAGGCCAGGAAAAGCCGGGCCTGCTCGACGCGCAAGGCAAGATTCGCGATTTGTCGAAGGTGGTGGGCGATATCGACGGCGCTGGGCTCGGCGATGAAAGTCTCGCGAAACTGCGCGCGCTCGATCCGGCAACGCTCCCGGTCGTCGAAGGTAATCCGCGCGTTGGACCGTGCGTCGGCAAGATCGGCAAGTTCATCTGCATCGGCCTGAACTATGCGGATCACGCGGCGGAATCGAATCTGCCGGTACCGGCGGAACCGGTCATCTTCAACAAGTGGACGAGCGCGATCAGCGGCCCGAACGACGACATCGAAATCCCGCGCGGTTCGAAGAAGACCGACTGGGAAGTGGAACTCGGCGTCGTGATCGGCAAGGCGGCGAAGTATGTCGACGAAGCAAACGCGCTCGAGCACGTGGCCGGCTACTGCGTCGTCAACGACGTGTCGGAGCGCGAATGGCAGATCGAGCGCGGCGGCACGTGGGACAAGGGCAAGGGCTTCGACACGTTCGGCCCGATCGGCCCGTGGGTCGTCACGCGCGACGAAGTCGCCGATCCCCAGAACCTGAGCCTGTGGCTCGAAGTGGACGGCCATCGCTACCAGAACGGCAGCACGAAGACGATGATCTTCAGTGTCGCGAAGCTGGTGTCGTATGTGTCGCAGTGCATGAGCCTGCAGCCGGGCGACGTTATCTCGACCGGCACGCCGCCCGGCGTGGGCATGGGTGTGAAGCCGAACCCGGTGTTTCTGAAGGCGGGGCAGACGGTGCGTCTGGGTATCGAAGGGCTGGGCGAGCAGACGCAGAAGACTTACGCGGCGGAGTAACGCGCTTTCTCTTTCCGTCATATCGCTGTGAAATGAAAGGCCGTTCCTGTTTTGCGCAGGAGCGGCTTTTTTCATGGCGTCCCGGCTTTAAGCCCCCGCCTCTTGCTCCCCGTCCTCTCCAATCCGATTCACGGTCCCCTGCGCAACCGCCACTAGCTTCTCGCGATTCCCCTCCATCACGAACACGCTGCACCGGCAGGTCGCCTGATGCCTGCCCGCATAGACCACACTGGCGCGCGCGATCAGCGTGCCCTTCACTGCCGGGCGCAGATAATTGATCTTGTACTCACCGGTCACGACTCTCGGACCCAGCGACAGCGCGCCAGCGAACGTCAACGCATTGTCGGCGAGATAGCTGATGACGCCGCCATGTACGAAGCCATGCTGCTGCCGCAGTTCATCCCGAATCGGCAGACATAGGGTGAGCTCGTCGCTGCCGGCGTGCATCAGCTCCGCGCCTAGCAGCATGCTGAACGGCTGGGCGTGCAGTGCGCCGCGCGCCCGGTCGAGTAGGTCGGTCATCGTGGTTCCTTCGTGCAGGGGTCTGGGTAGTGCATCGGTGCAACAAAACATCCGCGCGGCGCGTGCCATGCGGTCCCTACCCACTCTAGGAAGTGCCGCTGCGCTGCGCAAGGTGATTCCTCGCGATGAGCGGCGCATTGTTGCGCAAAACAACCGCAATCGCGACGATCGACGGTGAAACCTGCACGTAGAGCGCTTTTTGCCGGAATTGGCCTCAAGCCGCCAATCGGCCTGCCGTTAACCCTGGTGTACCTCCGTTATCCTTTGTTCCCAGGTGTCCACGATGTTCAGCAAGATCAAGGTCGCATCCGGCCTGCTATGTGTTCTGGCCGCGTTCTGCGTCTTCCAGCTCGTCACGGTAGGGTTGGGCTTCTGGTCGCTGACACGCACGCACGACGACGTCGGCGATCTGTCGAACATCGCGCTGAAGCAGGTCGACGCGGTCAATCAGACGACGCAGCGCCTGATGGACGCGCGCATCAACCTGTCGCGTGCCGGCACGCGCATGGTGCGCGGGGGCACCGAGCCCACGGACATCGTGCAGCACGCTCGCGAACAGCTCGCCGCCGCCGATCAGTCTTTCGCGGCCTTCATGAGCGCGCAGAAGACCAGCGACGAAAACAGCGCGCGCGCCGCCGCGCTTGCCGAACGCTACAAGACGCTGCATGGCGCGCTCGCGGAGCTCGCGCAGTATCTCGACTCGAACAACATCCAGGCCTTCCTCGATCAGCCGACGCAGTCGTTTCAGGACGCCTATCTGGCGGAAGTGCACAACTTTGGGCAATTCGGCGACGCCGCGAGCCGCGCGTCGCTCGATTCGATCGATGCGCGCGTGGCGGCGTTTCGCATCGTCAGCGTGGCGATTTTGCTCGTGCTCGTCGCCGGCACGCTCGCCGTCTATACGGCGCTGCGCCGCGGCGTCGTGGCACCGCTCGAGGAAGCGGGCCGCCACTTCGAGCGCATCGCCCAAGGCCGTCTCGATCAACCGATCGCCGCACGCGGCAGCAACGAAATCGGCCGTCTGTTCTCGGGCCTCGCGACGATGCAGGCAAGCGTCGCACGCACCGTCAAGAGCGTGCGCGAGTCGGCCGACTCGATCCATCTTGGCGCCAACGAAATCGCGACCGGCAACGCCGATCTGTCGGCGCGCACCGAAAACCAGGCGGCATCGCTCGAGGAAACGGCATCGAGCATGGAGGAACTCACAGCGACCGTGCGCCAGAACGCCGATCATGCGCGCGAAGCCAATGCGCTCGCCGAGACCGCGCTTGACGCGACGTCGCGCGGCAGTGAAGTCGTCAATCAGGTGGTCGACAAGATGCGCGGCATCGCGCAGAGCTCGGACAAGATCGCCGAGATCATCTCGGTGATCGACGGCATCGCATTCCAAACCAACATCCTCGCGCTGAATGCCGCTGTCGAGGCGGCGCGCGCGGGCGAGCAGGGCCGCGGCTTCGCGGTCGTAGCCGGCGAAGTGCGCGGCCTCGCGCAACGCAGCGCGCAGTCGGCGAAGGAAATCAAGACGCTGATCAGCGAATCGGTCGCGGAGATTCAGGGCGGCTCGACGCTCGTCGAGCGCGCCGGCGAAGCGATGAGTCATGTGTCGGCGTCGATCTCGCGCGTCACGCAGATGATGGCCGAAATCAGCGCGTCGTCGCTCGAGCAGAGCACCGGCATCGAGCAGGTGAATCAGGCGGTCGTGCAGATGGACGAGATGACGCAGCAGAACGCGGCGCTCGTCGAGCAGGCCGCGGCGGCGGCGGCTTCGCTACATCAGCAAACCGAGCAATTGAAACAGGCGGTTTCCGTGTTCGAAATTTCTGAAAGTGTGTTGCGTACGCAACAGCGCGGAGCAATGTCCGTCGCAAACGCAGAATTCGCATTAACCGGAATGCATGCGCTTTAAAGCGGCGACGCTTGAAAACGGACGCAGAAATAGAAAATGGCCCGCGTAAAGCGAGCCATTTTGCATTAGACGCAAGCGCCTGTAGAGGCGCCTATC
Source organism: Paraburkholderia sp. HC6.4b (assembly GCF_014200875.1). Taxonomy (NCBI): domain Bacteria; kingdom Pseudomonadati; phylum Pseudomonadota; class Betaproteobacteria; order Burkholderiales; family Burkholderiaceae; genus Paraburkholderia; species Paraburkholderia sp. HC6.4b. Next base: position 164,792 of record NZ_JACHDC010000002.1, on the reverse strand, counting down.
GTGACGTCCAAGTCTGTCTCAAAGTACCCGAAGGAACTTAGACCGGCTGGATGTTTGCAGCCTGCTTGCCCTTCGGGCCTTGCTTGACTTCGAACGACACTTTCTGGTTTTCCTGCAAGGACTTGAAGCCCGAAGACTGGATTTCCGAGAAGTGTGCAAACAGGTCTTCGCCGCCGTCGTCCGGGGTGATGAAGCCAAAGCCCTTTGCATCGTTAAACCACTTAACAGTACCTGTTGCCATTTTTGATCCAAATAAATGTTGTGTATTGCATCGCGACCGCAATCGCTCCAATGCGAGAGCGAGCGCGAGGGGAGAGTTGTATCACGTCTTTATGACAGACGCCAATCAACCTGCGTTCGGGTATTCCCCGGTTTTGATGTTTTTTCGCACTTTGAGAACGTCTGACGAGAACTTTTTTTGCGCCAGGGTTTACCACCAACATCAAATTTCTCTCGCGACCCGGCGGCGGACATTCGTCCGTGCGTGCCGCACTTTATTGAGGCGATCAAGCGTGGAACTTCATCTATCACTGGCCAAATTCGGCTAAGTTCCCGCTCGAAATTCGACGTCCACAGGCAGCGCCGCGTAGGCGGTGGCCAGATGATAAGGCGTCGTTGACGGCATGTCCGTACGTGCAATTTCGCCGCTCGATGTCTTGCATTCGAACCAGCCGTGTTCATGCAAAAAGCATCGCTGAAAACGTGCGATGTGTTGCGGCAGCGCCGCGCGCACGGCCGGATCGTCGTGACTGGCGAGCGCGCGCAGATATTCCGTCTGCGCCCAGATCCGCTGGGTCGCGTCGCTGACCTTGCCAGCCTCGTCGAGCGATGCGCACACGCCGCCGTTGTCCGGGTTCACGCCATGCTGCTGCGCGAAGGTGAAGGCGCGCGCCAGCGCGTCGGTTAGCCCCGTGCCGTCGAACAGCGCGCCTGCCTGCCTGACCAGCCAGTACCACTCGAACTGATGTCCCGGCTCCAGACGATTGCCGCTCGCGCCGATCGGCAATTCGGCGATACAGCCGCTCGGCGCATGCACGAAGTGTCGCGCGATCGCGCCAGCGAGGCGGCGCAACGCGGCGCCGAAGACGTTGTCGCGCGTCGCCTCGCAGGCGGCGAGCCACGCTTCGGTCAGGTGCATCAGCGGATTCTGCAACGGCGTGGCGGTGACCTTCGAAAAGTCGACGTTGAGCGCGGCGTTGAACAGATCGCCGTCGGCCGCGAAGTTCGACTGGATCAGCGCGGTCGTGTTGTGCACGAGCTTGAGCGCATCGAGGTTGTCGGAGCGCCGCGCGTATTCCGCGCACGCGAACACGACGAACGCGTGCGTGTAGAGGTCCTTGGTGGTGTCGAGCGGCAGGCCGAGCGCGTCGACGCTGTAGAACCATCCGCCGTGATCGGCGTCGCGAAAGGTGCGGGTCAGCGAATCGAACAGCACGCGCGCGTGTTCCATGTCGCCCGCTTGTGCAAACGTGAACAGCTGCCGCGCGCATGCCATCGCCCGATAGCGTTGCGCGGGCAGCGGCTCGCCTCCGGTGGCGTCGAGCGCTTCGTAGGGCAGCTGCAACGCGTGATTGAAGCCGGGACCGCGCCACATCGGCAGCACCACGTTCGCGAAGTGCTCGCGCAGCGCGGTCGCGGCGGTGGTCGTCGAAGCAGGGGGAGGGGGCGTGCTTGGCATCGTCGGTTGGTTCGGGCGCGCAACGTGCGCAGTGTGTCGAGGCAGCGTTCAGGGCGGCGGTTCAGGATTCGGCTCGCCGAGACTGCTGCGGTGTGCGGCCTAGCATAAAGCAAACGCCTCGCGCTGACAGCTTGGGTCAAGCATCCGAAATGCTCGACGCCGACGCGGCGCGACAGATGCACGAGCCGCATGGGATGGGCAACGCGAGGCGCACTGAGCTGCCGCCGCCGCTCATTTCGGATAAGGAGGAACAACGAGGCCCGGTAATCTCGAACTCATCTCCCGTCTCGTGCTGGCCGCGATGCTCGGCAGCGTGATCGGCTACGAGCGGGAGCGGTTGTCGTGGGCGGCGGGCTTGCGCACGCACATGTTGGTCTGCGTGGGCTCGGCGCTCATGATGATCGTGTCCGCGTAATTCGTGATGCAGCAAAGCGACGATGTGAACGAGTGCGACGAAGTGATCATCACGCTGCATCGCGTGTCGAATGCGGAATGCGAGTCGACCTGCGCTCGGCTTCGGCAATGGCGGGGCGTGCGGGAATTCCAGGGCGACGACGCGAGGTCGTGAAAGGCGCGAGGCGCGGGAAAGGGCGCAAAAACGTCGGGGAATGGCTTCGGCACGGGCGGAGCGCCATGCGACAATGCTGGCTCTAAATATTCCAATGGCAATGACAAGCGGCATCCGGCGCCCCGTTCCTGGCGACGACCGCTTTTTCCTCTATGGCAGATTCCGCAGCATCCCCGCAGTCCATGCCCCCGCGCGTCGCTTCGAAGAAGCAGCGCCAGGGCGCCGTCTCCACCGAAACCGAAAACAAGCTGGCGCGCGCGGCGCGCTCGGCGCAACGCCTCGCGCAACTGAGCGGCGTCGCGCGCGACGACAGCACGCTCGACCTGTTCCCCGACGATCCGACCCGCGCGACGCTCGAGGCGATGAACATCGACGTCCGCCAAGGCACGCTGCACGGCTTCGAACTGCCGGACGTGGTGCTGCAGGCGGTCGGCGTATTCGATGAACACGGGTCGCTCGACAAAACTGCGCGCCGCGCACCGCGTGCGGCGAAGCTGGATGCGCCGCCGGTGAACGGGCAGTTGAGCGGGTTTGACGTCGAGCCGGTGATGGCGGTTGCGGATGCGTCTGCAAACAAGCCCGCAAACGAGCCCGCGAACGGCGCCCCCGACGGCTCAGCGCCGAACGCCGCAGCAAACACCGACGACAAGCCCGCGGCAACGTCGCGTGAGCCATCCGCGCCGCCCAGCTCGGCGATGGCCGCCGCGACCGTCGCGCGCAGCGTGACCGCGTTGCGCCAGGCGGCCGAAGCGGAGTTGGCTGCGACGGCGGGCGCGGGCAAGCCACAGCAGCGTTTCGCCGCGATGTTCGCGAAAGCCGCGACGGCATCGCGCGATGCCGCAGTTGCTACCGCCCCGGCTTCGCTTGCAACGTCCGCTGCGACCGACGGCAGTAGCATGAGCCAGTCCGCCGACGAGCCCGCGACGCGTACGCAATCCGCCTCGCCAGAGGCCTTGACCACGAAACAGGACGACAAGCTCTCCGCCACCGCGCAGTTGACGACACCCCGGTCCTCGTCCGCAGACAACCACGCCGGATTCGCCACTTCCTCGCGTGACGCGCGCCGCACCGACGCGGCCGCCGCCGCGCTACGCTCGGAGCCGGAACTCGACCGCGCGCGCGCCACCGCGTTCGCCGATACGGTCGATGCGCTCTATGGCGTGATCGCCGATCAACGCCGCGCCGCGACCGATCATTCGCGGCGCGTGAAATGGATGCTGTCGATCGTGGTCGGTGCGCTGCTGGTGACGGTGGCGATCGGCATCGCGCAGACGCTGCTGCTAATGCGCCTCACGCGCGAGACGACGGCGCAGCAACACCGCATCGAACAGATGATGCAGAACCAGCAAGCGGCGATGGTGAGCCTGCTCGACGCGCATGCGGCGACAGCGAACGCCGCGTCGGCGCCCGCCGCCACGACCGCCACCGCAGCGCCCCCTGCCGCGCCCCTACAGCCCAGCGCGACGCCGACGCGCGCGAGGCACGCTCGCGCTTCGCACCGGCGGCCGCCGAGTCACTAAATCGGGGACGTTGTCGCGATGCAACGCTTCCCGGCCCAATGACATCGCGGCAACCCGCCGCAGCGAAAATTTGCTGCAGTGCACTAGCTTTTCCCTAGGGAAAACCCCTATAATCACAACTAAGGGAAAACCCTAGCAACGCAGTCACTAACCGGGAGTCGCCATGAGCTACATCTTTGCACTGTTCCAAAAGGTCAGCGACCTCTTTGCGTCGCCCCATCTGCCGCTGGATTCGGACTACTCGTATGCAGCGCGTGCCCGTGAAGCAGAGCGTCTGCGCCGCGCGCAGGCCACGCTGTTCGGCATCAAGCTGACCGACTAAAAACCAGCCGAACCTCCCGAGCGCGCGACAACGCGCCGGGGCGCGCACCTCGAGTGCGCTTCTCATTGAGCCACTATTCGCGAAATGCGGATCGTGGCTTTTTGTTTTTTGGGCTCTCTTGTCGCGATGCACCATTGCGCGACGAGACAGACGTATCAGCGCCAGGCCTCCAGTGTCTGTCCGACTCCTTGCGAAATATTTCGGGGCCGAAATGAATGTAACCAGCTTTCACGCTGATTCAGCGAGTCGAATGAAAGCATTGCCCGTAAACCTTCGTTGAATGAAGCGCGAAAGCGGCACCGCGCTTCCATCAACAGACCCCATCTATGAAATGCTCGCTTACAAGTGCTAACGTCTTCACGCGATTCGGGCCGCTAAAGTGAGTCTCAAGCGTACGGCGTCTGGTTCGGCTCACCAAGCGAAGCGAACGAAGCGAATCGCACGATCCGAGCAAACACGGACGCTGGCCTGGAATAAAACTTTGACGGGAGGTCATTATGAAAAACTTTGGCAAGGCATCGCGCTCGCTGATCGCAACGCTGCTCGCGGGCGGCGCACTCGTCGCGGCTGGTAGCGCATTCGCGCAAGACCGCGTGATCGTCGAACACGGTCCGGCACCAGTCGTGTACGGCCAACCGCATATGATGCCGGTGGGCGTGTCGATCAACATCGGCTGGCACGGCGATCGTTACTGGGACGGCCACCGCTACTGGGAGCACGACGAGTGGATGCGCCATCATCCGCACGACTACGATCCGCACCACCGCGGCGACGATCACCGCACCCCGCCCCCGCGCTACTAAAGCGCGCCTGATCGCGTCGCAACAGGCGGCGTGAGTCCACGAAGCCGGTCTTCCCTCGAGGGAAAGGCCGGCTTCGTCGCATTTGGGCGTGCGAGTCCGACCGTGGTATTGCGCGTGCTGCGCTATGCTTCGGGGCTTTCATCGACGGCAGCGGGAGCGCGTGTGGACAAGACGACACAGGATGTAGCGATAGGGGTGGTGGGCACGGGACTGATGGGCGTCGGCATTGCGACGCAGGCCGCGTTGCATGGATACCGGACGATCGTTCACGACGTTGATCCGGCGCGACTCGCGAGCGTCGCGCCGAAAGCGCAAGCCGTGCTCGACGAACTGATCGACGCGGGCCGTATCGACGATGCTGCCAAACAGGCGGCGCTCGCGCGCATCGAAACCAATGCGCAACTCGATGCGATCGGGCAAGCGCGCTTCGTGATCGAGGCGATTCCCGAAGTGCTCGAACTCAAACACCGCCTCTACGCGACGCTGACCAGCCTGCTCGCCGATGATGCGATCCTCGCGAGCAACACCAGCGGCTTCCCGCCCGACCAGCTTGCCATCCCGCTGCGCGCGAAAGAACGCTTCGTGATCGCGCATTTCTGGAACCCGCCGCACATGATTCCGCTCGTCGAGGTCGTGCCGGGCACCGAGACCGCGCCCGAAGTCGTGCGGCAAACCGCCGGACTGATGAGCGCGATCGGCATGGAGCCGGTCGTGCTCACGAAGGCGATTCCGGGCTTCGTCGGTAATCGGCTGCAGTTCGCGGTACTGCGCGAGGCGTTGCACATCGTGCGTTCGGGGGCAGCGACGCCCGAGGTCGTCGATCGCGTGATGAAAGCTTCGCTGGGACGTCGCTGGGGCATCGTCGGACCATTCGAGGGCGCGGACATGGGCGGACTCGACACGTTCGTCGACATCGCGTCGCATCTGATGCCGCAACTCGCGAAAGACGAGGACGTGATCGATCTGCTGCGCGCGCAGGTCGACGCGGGGCGTGTCGGCGTGCGCAGCGGCGCGGGGTTTCATGACTGGGATGAAGCGCGCATCGCGCGGGTAAAGGAAGGGCGCAAGCGCGTGATCGGGCGCGGCTAGTGCAGTATAAATAGCCGTTCCGTGCCTGGTACTCCGCCGCTTTTCGCGCTTACTGCCACACGCGTCGCAAGCGAACCTAAATCAACTCCAAGCCAACCCCAAGCCACTTCATGTCTCACTACTTCTACGACCCCGCCGCCGGTCACGGCCTGCCGCACGATCCTTTCAAGGCGATCGTCGCGCCGCGGCTGATCGGCTGGATTTCGTCGCGCGATGCCGAAGGCACGCTCAATCTCGCGCCATACAGCTTTTTCGGCGCGTTCGCGACCTTTCCGCCGATCATCGGTTTTAGCAGCGAGGGCCGCAAGGACAGCCTCGCCAACATCGAGGCGACCGGCGAATTCGTTTGGAATCTCGCCACCCGGCCGCTCGCGGAGCAGATGAACCGCTCGTCGGCGCCGGTCGCGCCGCACGTCGACGAGTTCGCATTGGCCGGGCTCACGCCGGCGCCGGGCCGCAACGTGGCGGTGCCACACGTAGCCGAATCGCCGGCGGCGCTCGAATGCAAGCTGCTGCAGATCGTGCGTCTGCATGACGTCGACGGCAAGCCGATGGACAACTATCTGTCGCTCGGCCAGGTGGTCGGCGTGCATATCGACGACGCGTATCTGAAGGACGGCCTGTTCGACACGCACGCCGCGCAGCCGATCATGCGCGCGGGTTATCGCGCCGACTATGCGCAGATCGGCGAGATGTTCCAGATGATCCGGCCAACGGCCTGAACTCGCCCTCAGCAGCTTCCGCTGATTAGCGGATCGCTCAGGGTGTCACCGGCGGCGGCTTGCGTGGGGACTGCGCGGACGTTTTTGCCGCGGAGTCACTGTTGCCGCTCCCGCTCCCGCCCACGGGCGCATCCACTTCAACCTCGACGACCGCAGCCGCGACCGGCGCGGCCGCCGTGACTTCCGCCGCAATCGCCGCGGGCACCGGCTGGATCGGGCGCGCACGCGAGCTGACGAGCACCGCGCGCGGTTCATTGTCGTAAATCACGGCTCGCACGCGCGGATAAATCTCCCGCTCCCAGCGACGTCCGCTGAACACGCCGTAGTGGCCGACGCCCGTTTGCACGTGATGCGTCTTCAGATACGGCCGCAGACGATCGCACATGTCCTGCGCGGCGAGCGTCTGACCGACCGCGCAGATATCGTCCTTTTCACCTTCCACGGTCAGCAATGCGGTGCGGCGAATCTTCGACGGCTCCACCAGCCGCCCCTCGACTTCGAGCGCGCGTAACGGCAGCGCATGCTGCTGGAACACGGTGTCGACGGTCTCCAGATAGAAGTCGGCGGTCAGATCCATCGTCGCGAAGTACTCTTCGTAGAACGTGCGAATCGTGTCGGCTTTCTGCGGATCGCCCTTGCCGCGCTCGTAGTACATCGTTTCGAACGAGTCGGCGTGGCGGTCCAGATTCATCGCCATGAACGCGGCCAGCTGCACGAAACCCGGATACACGCGACGCTGCGCGCCGGCAAACCCGAACGGCACCGCGCTGATCAGATTACGCTCGAACCACTCGATCGGCCGGCTCCTGGCCAGTTCGTTGACGCGCGTCGGATTGATGCGCGTGTCGATCGGGCCGGCCATCAGCGTCATGCTGGCCGGCTGCGCGGGATGGTCCTCGGCGGCCATCAGCGCGACGGCGGCGAGCGCCGCGACGGTCGGTTGACAGACCGCGAGCAGATGCGTGCCGGACCCGATCGTCGCGGTGAAGTCGATCACGTGGCGCACGAATTCGTCGAAGCCGAAGCGGCCTTCGCCGAGCGGCACGTCGCGCGGGTTGTGCCAGTCGGTGATATAGACGTCGTGCTCGGTCAGCATCGTGCGCACGGTTGCGCGCAGCAGCGTCGCGAAGTGGCCCGACATTGGCGCGATCATCAGCACGCGCGGCTGCGGCGTTGAAAGCACGGCGTCCTTGCGAAAATGCAGCAGCGAGCAGAACGGCGTGCGCGCGACGACTTCCTCGACCACCGCGACCGGCTCGCCTTCGGTGACGACGCTATCGATGCCGAACGGCGGCCGCTTCGGCGTGAGTCCGCCGAGCATCAGAAGTTCGCACGTCGCGCGCAGCGAGCGTCCGTGCGGCGTAGCGGCGAATGCGGACCACGCATCGAGCGAACGGTTCGCCAGCGCCGCGCCGTGCCGCAGCGGTAGCAGCAGGTCGGCGCAGGCCTGATAGGCAGGATAGGCGAACAGATTCATACTTTCACTCGAATGCGCCAGAAAGATAGGAACTCGAATAAAAGCAAGTGGTGCGCCAGGCGCTGGCGCGCGTTGCCCCTGTGTCGCGTCATATCTGCGTGGGTCGGCATATCACTTGCGTGCATAGGCGAAATGGGCCGGCCTTGCCGCGCTTTGGTGCGCGCGCGCACCGCGGCGTGCATGGGTGCAGGCACGCGCGGCGCGATGCCCGATCTGGAGGACACACGTATGGGAAATACTACGCTCACGATAAGCAGCAGGAATTATTCGTCGTGGTCGCTGCGCGGCTGGCTGCTGACAAAGTTCAGCGGCTTGCCGTTCGAAGAAATCGTGGTGCCGATCGACGACCCCGCGACGCGCGCCGAACTACTGCTGCTGTCGCCGTCGATTCTGGTGCCATGCCTCATGCACGACGGCGTCAAGGTCTGGGACACGCTGGCGATCGCCGAATACCTGCACGAGCTGAAGCCGCAAGCCGCGCTGTTGCCGCATGAGATCCGCGCCCGCGCGCATTGCCGCGCTATCTGCGGCGAGATGCATTCGGGGTTTGCGTCGTTGCGCTCGGCGCTGCCGATGAACCTGAAGGCGCATTTCCCGGGCTTCAAGGTATGGGCGCGCGCGCAATCGGATATCGAGCGGATCGTGACGATCTGGCGTGAATGTCTGAAGGAGTACGGCGGCCCGTTCCTGTTCGGCGAGCGGACCGCCGCGGACGCGATGTACGCACCGGTGGTTACGCGTTTCGTGACCTATGACGTGCAACTCGATCCGGATATGGTCGAATACGGGCAGCGCATCATGGCGCTGCCCGAAATGCGCGAGTGGATCGCGCTCGCGCGTCAGGAGGTCGAGGAGATCGATGAACTGGACGTCGAGTTCTGAGCGCGGCGGCCGCCGTCCACATTAAGCAGATCCGTCAGCCGCGCTCGCCTTCGAGCTTGAACACGCTGACCAGCTGCGCGAGCCGCGCAGCCTGCTCGCGCAACTCGGCCGCCGCGGCTTCCGCATCGACGACGATCGTCGCATTCTGCTGCGTCGCCTCGCCGATCTGCGTGACCGCCAGGTTGACCTGCTCGATGCCGCCCGACTGTTCGCGCGACGCGACATTGATCTCGCTCATGATCGCGCGGACCTGACCGACCTGAGTGACGATTCCCTGCATCGTCGCGCTCGCTTCTTCGGCGATGCGAAAACCGCTGTCGACGTTCGCGCTCGACGCCGCGATCACGCCCTCGATCTCCTTCACCGCCGCCGCGCTGCGCTGCGCGAGCGCGCGCACTTCCGACGCGACGACCGCGAAGCCCTTGCCGTGCTCGCCCGCGCGCGCCGCCTCGACGGCCGCGTTCAACGCGAGGATGTTGGTCTGGAAGGCGATGCCCTCGATCACCGTCGTGATCTCGGCGATCTTCTGCGACGAGCGGCCGATCTCGCCCATCGTCGACACCACGCGCTCGACCGCGCGGCCGCCTTCGAGCGCGGCGTCGGCGGCGTGGGTGACGAGGGTGTTCGCTTCGGTCGCGTGATCGGCATTCTGCTGCACGGTCGACGTGATCTGCTCCATGCTCGCCGCGGTCTCTTCGAGGCTGCTCGCCTGGGTCGCGATGCGCATCGCGATGTTGCCGCTACCGGTGGCGATTTTCTCGGTGCCCGCCGACATGTCGGCCGACGCGTTGCGCACCTGCGCGACGATGCGCGCGAGGCCTTCGCCGATGCCGTCGATCGCCAGCATCAGGCGGCCGATCTCGTCGGCGCGCGCGCGGCCGTGCTGCGCGACGCGCACGCTCAGGTCGCCCGCGGCGAGACGCTCCGACGCACGCGCGGCTTCGTCGAGCGGACGGCTGACGAGCCGCCGCACCGCGACAAGGAACACGATCGCGAACAGGCCGACCAGCGCGAGGCCGAGCAGCAGGAAGGCGTTGCGGGTGCGCACGACCTCGGCCATCACTTCGTCGCGCGGCGCGACGCCGCCCACGAGCCACTGCCACTCCGGCACCGTGACGAACGACACGAACTTGTCGCGCGCGTCGCTCTCGCCGAGCGTCGCGTCGGCCGAGCGGTAGTCGAGCTCGCCCTGCTTCATGTCGAGCATGCGCTGATACGGCGCGTTGGCGTCGTCGGCTTTCTGGCCCGCGGCGGCCGGATGCACGAGCAGCTTGCCGCGCTCCGCGCCGCTCGACGCGTCGAGCACGAAGTAATAGCCGCTCGCGCCGATCTTCAGCGCGTGGATGCCGTCCTGGACCGACTGGATCTCCTTGTCCACGTCGACGCCGACGAACAGCGCGCCGATCACGCGGCCGCTCGCGTCGGCGATCGGCCGGTACTGCGTGATCATGCGCTTGCCGAACAGCATGGCGAGGCCGGTGTACGAGCGGTTCGCGAGCAGCGGCGCATACGCCGGCCCCTTGCGGTCGAGCAGCGTGCCGACCGCTCGGGTGCCGTCCTGCTTCTTCAGCGAGGTGGTCACGCGCACGAAGTCGTCGCCGCTGCGCGCAAACACGGTCGCGACCGCGCCGCTGCGTTCGAGGAACTGGTCGGGAATCGTGAAGTCGAGATTCAGCACCTTGCCGCCGGCCTTGAAAGTCGGCGTCGCGGTGTTCCCGATGTCGACTTTCTGCGTGTCGTCGAGCGAGAAGTCGGTGGGCAGGAAGCTCGCGAACAGCGCCATCGACCGATCGACTTCGGCCGACAGCGCCTTGTCGAACAGCTCGATCATCGCGGCGATCGAGCGGTCTTTTTCGGCGATGCGGGCGAGCACCTGGTCGCGCACCTGGTCGCCGGCGGCGCGCGCGAGCGCCCACGCGAACGTGCTGAAAATCAACGCGACCAGCACGCACGAGAGCACGGCAAGCCGCGCGCCGACGCTGGCGCGGCGCAAGAAGAGAGAGTTCATGGGCAGGCGCGAAAAGGGGACAGGCGACGCGCGCGTCGGGCATGGCCGCGAACGGCATCGATTTACTGGTTTACGGCTCGGGAGACGGCGGCTTTAGGGCGACTGAAAGCCGCCCGTAATAGGCTGAAAGGGGCCACAAAAAACCGGCCCCGAAAAAGGGACGAGGCGGAATGCCGAAGGTGTTGCTGCGTTGCTCAGCGCACCGGATCGATGGTTCGGCCGGGCGCGCTTCGCCACGTCCGCAACAACAACGCATTGGTGACGACGCTGACGCTCGAAAACGCCATCGCCGCGCCCGCGAGCATCGGATTCAGCAAGCCGAACGCGGCCAGCGGAATGCCGATCAGGTTGTAGACGAATGCCCAGAACAGGTTCTGCTGGATCTTGCGCCAGGTTCTGCGGGAGATGTCGATCGCGTCGGCGACGAGCGCCGGGTCGCCGCGCATCAGCGTGATGCCGGCGGCGTGCATGGCGACGTCGGTGCCGCTCGCCATCGCGATGCCGATGTCGGCGGCGGCGAGCGCGGGCGCGTCGTTGATGCCGTCGCCCGCCATCGCGACGATGCCGGCGTGGCGCATCTTCAGGTCGCGGATCACGCGGGCCTTGTCGTCGGGCAGCACCTCGGGGTGGAATTCGTCGATGCCGAGCGCCCGCGCGACGCTCGCCGCACTGCCGCGATTGTCGCCAGTCACGAGCACGCTGCGGATGCCCATCTGCGCGAGCCGCGCGACGGCCGCGCGCGCGGTCGGCTTCACCGTGTCGCCGAACGCGATCAGCGCGAGCGCTTCGGGGGCGTGAGGCGCGCGCGTCATCAGCCACGACACCGTGTTGCCCGCCGCTTCGAGTTCCTGCGCGCGCGCGGCAAGCGCGCTCGGCAGCGCGATGTCGAGCTCGCGCAGCCAGCGCGTGCTGCCGAGGGCGAGCGTGCGGCCGTCGACGTGGGCTTCGACGCCCCGGCCGGCGACGGCGCGAGCGGCGGTGGCGCTTGGCCCGCGCTCGTGTTCGCCGGCCATTTGCCCGAGTTGAGCCTCGTGCGCGCGCATCACCGCTCGCGCGAGCGGATGATCGCTATGCCGCTGCACCGCCGCCGCGAGCGCGAGCGCTTGGTCGCGGCTCAAGCCGCCAACCGGCTCGAACGCCGTTACCGATGGTTGGCCGAGCGTCAGCGTGCCGGTTTTGTCGAACGCGACGATCGACACGCGATGCGCGATTTCCAGCGCTTCCGCGTCCTTGATCAGCACGCCGTGGCGCGCGGCGACGCCGGTGCCGGCCATGATCGCGGCGGGCGTCGCGAGGCCGAGCGCGCACGGGCAGGCGATCACCAACACCGCGACCGCGTTCAGGATCGCGGTTTCCGCGCCCGCGGCGGCGAGCAGCCAGCCGATCAGCGTCAGCGCGGCGAGCGCGAGAATCGTCGGCACGAAGACTTCGCTGACGCGGTCGACGAGCCGCTGGATCGGCGCCTTCTCGGCCTGCGCGCTTTCGACGAGCCGGATGATGCGCGCCAGTGTCGTCTCCGCGCCGATCGCGGTGGTCGTCACCACGAGCGCGCCTTCGCCGTTGATCGAGCCGGCCGTGACGGCGTCGCCGGTCTGTTTCGGCACCGGCAGGCTTTCGCCGGTGATCAGCGCTTCGTCGATATGCGTGCGGCCTTCGAGCACCGCGCCGTCGACCGGTACGCGCTCGCCCGGCAGCACGATCACGACGGTGCCGACCCGCACCTGCGCGAGCGGCACCTCGCGTTCGCCGGCGCCGTCGCGGATGCGCGCGCGCTCGGGGCGCAGCGCGTTGAGCGCGCGGATCGCGTCGGTGGTCTGGCGCTTGGCGCGCGCCTCGAGCCACTTGCCGAAGCGCACCAGCGTGATCACGACCGCCGATGCCTCGAAGTACAGATGCATCGTGTCGCCCGGATGCATCGCGAGTTCGTAGACGCTGATGCCGTACGCCGCCGATGTGCCGAGCGCGACCAGCAGGTCCATGTTGCCCGCGCCGGCGCGCACCGCGCGCCAGGCTGCGCGATAGAAGCGCGCGCCGAAGACGAACTGCACGATCGACGCGAGCACGAATTGCAGCCAGGCTGGCAGCATCGCGTGGAGGCCGAACCATTCGCCGAACATCGGTGCGACGAGCGGCAGCGTCAGCAGCGCGGACGCAACGACGCTCGCGAGGTCGCGGCGGGTTTGAATCCGCTTGCGGTCGACGACGGGGGCGTGGGTCGTGTCGAGGATGTCGCTTTCGTCGCCGGACGCGGCGATAGTGGCCGTTGTCTCGGCTGGAGCGGCAGCAGCGGGCGGCGCGCTCAGCGTCGCTTCGTAGCCAGCTTTCCTGACAGCGGCGATCAGCGCGCCGGTATCGGCGGATGCGGTGCCTTGCGGATGAGCGGTGGCGGTTTCGGTCGCCAGATTGACCGACGCGCGCGCGACCCCAGGCACCTTCGCGAGCGCTTTTTCGACGCGCAACGCGCAGGCTGCGCAGCTCATGCCGCCAATCTCCAGTTCAATGGTTCCCGGCGTCGCGGCGGCTGTCGCGGTTTGCGTCGCGCTTGGCGCGGCAAGCTCGGCGTTCGCGACCGGCGTCGCTTCGTATCCGGCCTTGCGCACGGCATCGGCCAGTTGCTGAGGCCCGAGCGTCGCGTCGCTTTCCACGCGGGCGCGCTCGGTCGCGAGATTCACCGACGCGCGCGCCACTCCCGGCAGCCTGGTCAGTGCTTTTTCGACGCGGCTCGCGCACGACGCGCAAGTCATCCCGCCGATATCGAGTTCGACGACGCGCGTGGGCGAAGAAGAAGCGGCAGCGTCGGCGGGGCGCTGCGGGTTGGCAAGTGCGGTCATGGCAGGCTAGGCTCGTGGCGGCATTGGGCCGCATCGTGAATCCAGTATCGACCTTCCCATGACGGGAAGGTCAAGGCCGGATTATGCGGCCGCCGTCAGAACGCCGGCGGCGCATCGAGCATCGCCTGTCCCACCGCCTTCTGTTGATCGCCGTCGCGCGCGAGCAGCGTTTGCGCGGCGCCGCGCCGGTCTTCGGCCGCCTTGTTCTGCCCGAGCTTCCATTTGCCGACGAGCCGCGTTACCTCGATCTCCATACCGACGATCGCGCCGAGCATCTGCGCGATGTAGTCGGCGGGCGCGTCGCCCATCTTCCATGGCACCGGCTCGCCGGCTTCCATCTCGCGCGTGAGTCGCGCGACGAGACCGCGCACGAACGATTCATCGTCATGCACCACGATCCTGCCATGTGCATGCACGACCATATAGTTGTAGGTCGGCACCTGCTTGTGCGTTTCGTGTTTGCTCGGATACCAGCTCGGGGAAATATAGGCGGTCGGCCCCTGGAAGATCACCAGCGCTTCGGGATGGGTCGCGGCTTCCTGCCAGACGGGGTTCGCCCGCGCGACGTGCGCGCGCAGCACCAGACGTGACGAATCCGCCGCATCCGCCTGCGCCTCGAACGGCAGATGATTCGCATCGAGCCCGTTGGGGCCGTGCGTAATCAGCGCGCCGAACGGGTGCTCGGCGATCAGGCGATGAAGAACCCCTGGACGGTTCTCTTCGAAATGGGCGGGCATGTACATTGAAGTATTCCGAATGCAGGACGACGAACGAGTGGAGGCGAACGGCCAAGCTGGCGGATCGACGAATGCGCGAATCCAAAAAGCATGGCGCGGGAACATAATGTGACAGCGACGCCGATTGTCACATCGGTGACGCGCCTGCGCGCTGTCAGCCAAAATTCCCTGCTTTGTGCTTGCCTGGCTAGCAAGGATACGATACAACGCGATGTTGTCGGAATCGCAATCCGCGGACTCGCTGCGCAGTGTTTCGGGAGAACCGCGCATGCACCAGGCGCTGCACACCGGCATCCCCCATAGGACTGCACGTTCCGCACTCTGAACGAATGATAAAAAATCTCCGAGATCTGTTTTTGCTTCGACGAACCTGCGCGTCGCTCGCGGGTCTGGCACTGCTGGCCAGCTGTGCGTCGAGCCCCACCGCGACGCAACAACCCACCGGCTGGATCAAGGACGAAGTCGCCGACTCCTACGTATTCGGCTATCCGCTCGTGCTGATGAGCGCCGCGCGCGATGCGGCGGTCGGCACCGAGCCGGGTCAGGCGCCTTTCAACACGCTGCGTCACGCGCAGGCGCTGCCGCCGATCGGCGCGACCAATCCGCCGCAGCCGAGCCTCGACACGCTCGACTCGACCGGCTGGCTCGACCTTGCCGCCGAGCCGGTGATCCTGGCGCTACCTGATTCGCATGGCCGTTACGTCGATGCGCGCGTGCTCGACATGTGGACCAACGTCGCGTGGTCGACCGGGCCGCAGTTCGCCGCGGGCACGGGCACCGCGAAGGGCTTGCGCGCGCAGACGATCGCGTTCGTCGCACCGGGCTGGAAGGGCGAGCTGCCGAACGGCGCAAAGCGCGTCGACGTGCCGACGCGCAACGCATGGATCAGCGTGCGCATCCAGTCGAACGGCGCGCGCGATCTGAACGCGGTGCGCAAGCTGCAGCACGCGATCCGTCTGGAGCCGCTGAGCGTGTTCGTCGGCGACGCGGAGCCGGCGGTGCCGCCGCGCGGTTACGCAAGCGGCGTCGCGGGCCCGAGCGGCACGCCGGCGCAGCAGGTCGCCGCGCTCGACGCGAGCGGCTTCTTCGGCCGTCTCGCCGACGCGTTGCCTGACAATCCGCCGACACCGGCCGATCCGCACGCGCTCAAATTTCTCGCCGATCTCGGCGTGACGCCGGGCGATCCTGTGAAGCTGCCGAACTCATCCGATGCGCTCGCGGCCGGTCTCGCCGACGGTCGCGATCGCGTCGCGACGCCGCCGTCGAATCTGCTGAGCGCGAACGGCTGGAGCTGGTTCGGCGATGCCGTCGGCAACTACGGTCCCGACTATGGGTTGCGCGCGTATGCGGCGAGCACACAGTTGGGC
Organism: Paraburkholderia sp. HC6.4b; assembly: GCF_014200875.1. NCBI lineage: Bacteria > Pseudomonadati > Pseudomonadota > Betaproteobacteria > Burkholderiales > Burkholderiaceae > Paraburkholderia > Paraburkholderia sp. HC6.4b. Next base: position 148,788 of record NZ_JACHDC010000002.1, on the reverse strand, counting down.
CTCGGTACGAAGGACGACGAAGTACGCGCGTTCGTCACGCAGGACAGCGACGGCAACACGCTGAACGGCGCGAATCGCTATGTGATCCACTTCGCGGCGAACCAGCTGCCGCCGGTGCGCGGTTTCTGGACGATCACCGCGTATACGAAGGATGGCGCGCTGAGCGAGAACGCGCCGGCGCGGCTCGCGGTTGGCGATCGCAATGGCGCGCGCCGCAATCGCGATGGTTCGCTCGACGTGGTCGTGTCGTCGACGCGCAGCCGGACCGGTAACTGGCTGCCCGCACCGCGCGCGGACATGCAACTGGTGCTACGCCTGTATGCGCCGAAGCCGCAAGCCACCGACGGCAGCTGGCAGCCGCCGCCGGTCGTGCGGCAATGATGTGAACGGCGCGCGGGCAAACCGCGCGCCGTCCGGTTTCGTTATCTGACGCTCGCGAAAATCTCGTTCGCGGGAAAGCCACTCAGTCAGCAGCACGAATCGTCAAGGCGGGCCTGACATTCCTGTCTAACCATTGATTCACGCCTTATACTGCCGCTTGCGGGATCTCTGTTTTTCGCGGCGGGCTTGCCGCCGCATTCCTCCACATCGAGCATGGCAAGCCTCAATAAAGCATCGTTAGCCTCCTCCATACAGACCGTGCGCGCAGTCGCGCAGTCGCGCCGTACGCGACGGATTCTCGTCGGTCTGCTGATCTTCGTCGTCGTGTTCGGCCTGCTCGGTTTTTTCGCGGCGCCGCCGCTGATTCGCCACATCGCCAGCCAGCAACTGAGCAAGCAGCTCGACCGGCCGGCGTCGATCGGCCGCATCGCGCTCAATCCGTACACACTGCGTTTCGAGGCCGACAACGTGCATATCGGCGAGCGCGGCGGCGCGGGCGACTTCGTCGATATTTCGCGGCTCATCGTGAAGCCGTCGTGGAGTTCGCTGTTTCGCGGCGCGCCCATCGTCGACGAAGTGCAGGTCGATTCGCCGCGCTTTCATATCGTTCGCCTCGATGCGCAGCACTTCAATTTCAGCGACCTGATCGAGAAATTCGCGAATCAGCCGGCAAAACCGAACAGCAAGCCGACGCAGTTCTCCGTTTCCAACATTCGTGTCGAAAACGGCCAGATCAGGTTCGACGACCGGCTGCTCGGCACGAGCCACGTGATCGATCAATGGAAGCTCGGCATTCCGTTCATCGCGACGCTGCCGTCGAAGACCGATATCTTCGTCGAGCCGCTGCTGCGCGCGCGCATCGACGGCGACAGTCAGCTCGCGATCGACGGCAGGACCAAGCCGTTCGCGGCGTCGCGCGAGTCGGAAGTGTCGCTGCGCTTCGACGAGCTCGACGTGCCGAAGCTGGTGTCTTACGCGCCGTCGAAGCTGCCGGTGATCGTGCAGTCGGGCAAGCTGTCCACCGACCTGAAGCTGAACTTCGAGATGTCGAACGACACGCCGTCGCTGCGCGTCGCCGGCACCGTCGATCTGAACGACGTCAACGTGCAGGATCAGGGCAAGGCGCCGTTTTTCGCGGCGCGCGCCGTGCATGTGGCGGCGGCATCGCTCGAACCGTTGAAGAGCATCTATCACTTCGACGATATCCGCATCGACGCGCCGAGCGCGAGCCTCGCGCGCGACAAGGACGGCGTATTGAGCGTCGAGCATATGTTCGCGCCCGCGCCGGAAAAAACCACCGCAAAGGAAACCGCGGACGCGAATGCCAACGCCAAAACCGCCGCCGCCGAAAAGGCGGCCCCGCCGTTCGACGTCGCGATCAAACGTTTCACACTCAACGACGGCACCGTGAACGTACACGACGAAGCCGTGTCGCATCCGGTAGAAGCCGGGCTGCAAAACCTCGCGGTTACGCTGACCGATTTCTCGACGCTCGCGTCGGCGCCAGCGCACTACACGCTGAACACGAACCTGAAGAACATTGGCGGTTCGCTCGCCGCCGATGGCACGATCGGCCTCGCGGCGAAGACGGCGAGCGCGAAGCTCGTTCTGAAGTCGCTGAAGCTGCCGCCGTTGCAGCCGTATCTGGATACCGCGACGTCCGCGCAGGTGCTCGACGGCGCGTTGTCCGCGACGACGAATATCGACGCGAACTGGTCGAAGTCGCCGATGGCGCTGACGGTCGCGGACACGCAGCTGGACATGCAGGCGGTGAAGCTCGCGGCGCGCGGCGGCAAGACGCCGGTGATCTCGCTCGCGCAGGGCAACGTGGTAGTCAAACAGGTCGACGTCGCGGCGCGCACGGCCGACGTGACGAGCGTAGACGTAACCGGTCTCGCGGTCGACGCGCAGCGCCTGAAGGACGGCACCATCAATCTGGACGCGCTCGCGAGGGCGCATCAACAGGCGACGGAGCGCACGGCGATCCACGCGGCGAAACAAGCGCAGGCCGAAGGTCCCGCATGGCGCTACAAGATCGCCGAATTGACGCTCAAAGACGCGACCGCCGATTTCACCGACAACACGACGCCGCAGCCGGTCAAGCTGAGCTTTACGCCGGTGCAGCTGAAGGTGCGGCAGATCAGCGACGACTTGGGCCGTCCACTGCTGGTCGACCTGCAGGCGACGTTGAACAAGAAGGGCACGCTCGCTGTGAAGGGCGACGTGACCGCGACGCCGCTAAAGCTGGCCGTCAAGATCAACGCGAACCAGCTCGACGCGGCCGCGTTCGAGCCGTACTTCGGCAGCAGCCTGAACGCGACGCTCGCAAGCGCGCTGCTGAACGCGAACGGCGATCTCGCGGTCACCCAGGCTAAGTCGCTGAAAGCGAACTTTCGCGGCGACATGGCGCTCGTCGCCGTGCGCATGCTCGACAAGGTGACGTCGGACCCGTTCGCGGGCTGGGGCTCGCTCGCGCTGTCGAACCTGAAGGCCGATTACGACGAGCACGGCACCGTCGTCGACGCGGGCCGCGTGACGTTCTCGAAGTTCTATGGCCGTGTACTGCTCGACGCGCAAGGCAAGCTGAATCTGAAAGATGTGGTCGCGCACGAGGGCGGTACGACGCAGTCGCTGACGCGCGACAAGAGCGGCTCGCACCCGATTCCGCTGACGCCCGAGGCGGTGTCTGAGGCAGTCGCGGCGTCGGCGCCGGTCGCGGCATCTGCTGCAACGCCCGGCAAGCCTGCCGCCACGGCCGTCGCCAGCGCCACGGCCGCGACGCCGCCAGCAAACCCGGTCAAGATGCACGTCGGGCAACTGGTGTTGCAGCAGGGCCGCGTGACCTATACCGACAACTTCGTCAAGCCGAACTACACGGCGAACCTTGTCGCCATTCAGGGCACGATCGGCGCGTTCGGTACGGAATCGACGACGCCCGCGCCGGTCGACGTGGCAGCGAAGCTCGCGGCCAACGGTCCGCTGACGATCCGCGGCACCATCAATCCGCTGATCGCGAAACCGGCGCTCGATCTGACCGCGAGCGCGCACGACATCGAGCTGACCAACCTGACGCCGTATTCGGCGAAATACGCGGGCTATCCGATCACGAAGGGCAAGCTCAACGTCGATTTGCATTACAAGCTCGAGAACGACCAACTGAACGCGAACAACCACCTGTTCATCGATCAACTGACGTTCGGCGATCACATCGACAACGACACCGCGACCAAACTGCCGGTGCGTTTCGCGATCTCGCTGCTGAAGAACTCGCGCGGCGAGATCGACGTGAACCTGCCAGTGTCGGGCTCATTGTCGAACCCCGAGTTCAGCATCGGCGGGCTGATCTGGCATGCGGTGCTCAATCTGCTCGAAAAGGCGGTGACCGCGCCGTTCTCGCTGATCGCGCACGCGTTCGGCGGCAATGGTGAGGACCTCGGTTACGTCGAATTCGAGGCCGGCTCGGCGACGCTCACCGATGCCGACAAGCAGAAACTCGACACGATCGTGAAGGCACTCACCGACAAGCCGTCGATCCGCATGGACCTGATCGGACGCGTCGATCCGAAGGTCGACGAGCCGGCGCTGCGCACGCAGTACGTCGATCAGATGGTCAAGCGGCAGAAGATCAAGGACACGGTGGGTAATGGTGAGAGCGTCGATCCGTCGACGGTCACGGTCGATCAGAAAGAGTACGACAAATATCTGACCAAGGCCTACAAGTCCTCCGACTTCAAGAAGCCGCACAACTTCATCGGCATGACGAAGACGCTGCCCGACGACGACATGAAGAGCGCGCTCGCGGCCAACGCGCCGATCGACGACGCGAGCTTGCGGCAACTCGCGCAGCGGCGCGCGCAGAGTGTGCAGCAGTACCTGCAAGGCAAGATCGACAGCAGCCGCGTGTTTATCGTCGCGCCGAAGATGAATGCCGACGACATCAAGGACAAGGGTGCGACGACGCGGGTCGATTTCGGCTTGAAGTGATGGAGGAGTCGCGGCGCGGCGCGCGAGCCGTGGCGTTCGGCGAGCCGATAAAAAAAAGCCCGACCTGAGGTCGGGCTTCAAAGTCGGCTGCGCCCTCCACAGGACGCAGCCCCTGCAAAACAGCGAGGCTGTATGCGTTGCCGCGCGGCTTAAGCAGCCAGCAGCGAGCGCAGCACGAACGGCAGAATCCCGCCGTGCTTGTAGTAGTCGACTTCGATCGGCGTGTCGATACGCAGCAGCACCGGAACGCGCTTGTCGCCGTCCTTGCCGTGGATCACGAGCGTGACTTCCTGTTGCGGCTTGAAGTCGTCGCCGAGGTCTTCGATGTCGTAGGTTTCTTCGCCGGTGATGCCGAGCGACTGCACGCTATCCGAGCCCTTGAACTGCAGCGGCAGAACGCCCATGCCGACCAGGTTCGAACGATGGATCCGCTCGAAGCTGCGTGCGACCACAGCCTTCACGCCCAGCAGTTGCGTGCCCTTGGCCGCCCAGTCGCGCGACGAGCCCGTGCCGTACTCTTCGCCCGCGAACACGACGGTCGGCGTATCGGCGGCGATGTACTTCATCGCTGCGTCATAGATGGACAGCTGTTCGCCGCTCGGCTGGTGAATCGTCAGGCCGCCTTCGATGCGCGAGCCATCCGCCTTCGCCGGGATCATCAGGTTCTTGATACGGACGTTCGCGAACGTGCCGCGCATCATCACGTCGTGGTTACCGCGCCGCGAGCCGTAGCTGTTGAAGTCGGCCTTTTGCACGCCGTTTTCCTTCAACCAGCGGCCTGCCGGCGAGTCTTCCTTGATCGAGCCTGCCGGGCTGATGTGGTCGGTCGTGACCGAGTCACCGAAGATGCCCAACGCGCGTGCGCCCTTGACCGGCGCGATGCTGGAAGCCGGCGTCATCGAGAAGTCCTTGCCGAAGAACGGCGGCTCGGCGATGTAGGTCGACTTCGGCCAGTCGTAGACCTGACCTTCTTCGCCCTCGATCTTGCTCCACAGATCGCCCTTCTTCGTGAGCTGCGAGTAGTTCTTGCGGAACGCGTCGGCATCCATCGCGTACTTCAGCAGCGCGTTGACTTCTTCGCTGGTCGGCCAGATGTCGCCGAGGTAGACGTCCTTGCCGCCCTTGCCCTTGCCGACCGGCTCGGTCATCAGGTCGCGCGTGATGTTGCCGGCGATCGCGTATGCCACGACGAGCGGCGGCGACGCGAGGAAGTTCGCGCGGATGTTCGGGTGGATACGCGCTTCGAAGTTACGGTTGCCCGACAGCACCGCTGCCGCGACGATGTCGTGCTTCGTGATCGCGTCGTTCAGTTCCGGCGTCAGGTCGCCCGCGTTACCGATACAGGTCGTGCAGCCGTAAGCGGCCAGCGTGAAGCCGAGCTTGTCGAGGTACTTCAGCAGGTCGGTCTTCGTCAGGTACTCGGTGACGATACGCGATCCCGGAGCCAGCGACGTCTTGATGTGCGGAGCGACCGTCAGGCCAGCTTCGACAGCCTTCTTCGCAAGCAGACCGGCGGCCAGCAGTACGCTCGGGTTCGACGTGTTCGTGCACGACGTGATCGCGGCGATCAGCACGTCGCCGTTCTTGACGTCGACGCCGTTGCTCGTCGTGTATTGCGCGTCGAGATCGGCGGCCTTCTTCGCAAAGCCGTTTTCGGCGACCGGCTTCGAGAACAGGTCGGTGAAGGTCGACTTCACGTGGCCGATCTCGATGCGGTCCTGGGGACGCTTCGGGCCTGCCAGCGACGGCGCGACCGTCGCGAGATCCAGCGTGACGACCTTCGTGTAATCGATATCGCCTTCGCCCGGAATGCCGAACAGCTCCTGCGCCTTGAAGTAGTTTTCGAACGCGGAGATCTCCGCGTCCGTGCGGCCCGTGCCGTGGAAGAAGTCGATGGTCTTCTCGTCGACCGGGAAGAAGCCCATCGTTGCGCCGTATTCCGGCGCCATGTTGCCGATCGTCGCACGGTCCGGCACCGACAGCGAGCGCGTGCCTTCGCCGAAGAACTCGACGAACTTGCCGACGACCTTCTCCTTACGCAGCAGTTCGGTGATCGTCAGCACGAGGTCGGTCGCAGTCACGCCTTCGATCAGCTTGCCCTTCAGGTGCACACCGACGACGTCCGGCGTCAGGAAGTACACCGGCTGGCCGAGCATGCCTGCTTCGGCTTCGATACCGCCCACGCCCCAGCCGACCACGCCGATGCCGTTGATCATCGTCGTGTGGCTGTCCGTGCCGACCAGTGAATCCGGGTAGTACACGGTGTCCGCGCCGTCGGCCTTCTTGTGCACGCCCCGCGCGAGGTACTCGAGGTTCACCTGGTGAACGATGCCGACGCCCGGCGGCACGACCTTGAACGTGTCGAACGCCTGCATGCCCCACTTCATGAACTGATAGCGCTCGTTGTTGCGCTGGAATTCCAGCTTCATGTTCAGGTCGAGCGCGTTCTTCTCGCGGAAGTGGTCGATCTGCACCGAGTGGTCGACGACCAGATCGACCGGCACCAGCGGCTCGATCGACTTCGGGTTCTTGCCGATGGCCTTCGCGACGCCGCGCATCGCGGCGATGTCGGCGAGCAGCGGCACGCCGGTGAAGTCCTGCAGCACGACGCGCGACACGACGAACGGAATTTCGTCGACGCGCGCCGCGGTCGGCTTCCAGTTCGCGAGTTGCGTGACATGTTCTTCGGCGACTTTCTTGCCGTCGTAGTTGCGCAGCACCGATTCCAGCACGATACGGATCGAGACCGGCAGGCGGTCGATCTTGAGGTTCAGAGCCTTGCCGAGTTGCGGCAGGGAGTAGAACTTGCCTTTGCCGGAACCGCTGTCGAATTCCTTGAGCGTTTTGTGGAGGTTGTGGGCCATGGTGTTTTCCTTGGTTTGGATCGCGGAACTACAGTACTCAACCTAGATGACGTACAGATCGACGTATTCATTGACCGGCGTCGCTTCGAGCTTGGCCTGGTCGAGCGATACGTCGAGAATCGCCAGTTGTTGCTTGACCGGAAAGCGCCGCGCGAGGTTGGTCTTGAACTTCTCGACCAGCAACGGAATACCGTCTTCACGACGGCGCTGATGACCGATCGGGTATTCGACTACGACTTCACCGAACTTCGACCCGTCGTTGAATTCGATCGTCAGTGCGTTGGCGATCGACCGCTTCTCCGGGTCGTGATAGTCCTTCGTGAACTGTGGGTCTTCGACGCATTCCATCTTCGCGCGCAATGCATCGATACGCGAGTCCTGCGCGACTGAATCTTCGTAATCGGCAGCCGTCAGACGGCCGAAAATCAACGGCACCGCGATCATGTACTGGATGCAATGATCACGGTCAGCCGGATTGTTCAGCGGACCCTTTTTATCGATGATGCGAATCGCCGCTTCGTGGGTGCGGATCGTGATGCGGCGAATGTCTTCGACGCGCCGGCCCTGCGCGGCGAGCTGCACATGCAGCGCGAGCGCGGCTTCCACGGCGGTTTGCGCGTGGAACTCGGCCGGAAACGAGATTTTGAACAGCACGTTTTCCATCACGTACGAGCCGTACGGACGCTGGAACTGGAACGCGTTGCCGTTGAACAGCACGTCGTAGAAGCCCCACGTTTTCGCGCTGAGCACCGACGGATAGCCCATCTCGCCGGTCTTCGAGATCAGCGCGAGGCGCACGGCGCGCGAGGTCGCGTCGCCGGCGGCCCACGATTTGCGCGAACCGGTGTTCGGCGCATGACGGTAGGTGCGCAGCGCCTGCCCATCGACGAGCGCCTGCGATACCGCGTTGATCAGCTCGTCGCGCGTAAGGCCGATCAGCTGGCCGACCACCGCGGTCGACGCGAGCTTGACGAGCAGCACATGATCGAGCCCGACCTTGTTGAACGAGTTCTCGAGCGCGATGCAGCCTTGAATTTCGTGCGCCTTGATCATGGCGATCAGGACGTCTTTCATCGTCAGCGGCGCTTTGCCGGCTGCGATGGCGGTGCGCGAGAGCCAGTCGGCCGTCGCGAGAATGCCACCGAGGTTATCGGACGGATGGCCCCATTCGGCGGCGAGCCAGGTGTCGTTGAAATCGAGCCAGCGGATCATCGCGCCGATGTTGAAGGCGGCCTGAACCGGGTCCAGCTGGAACGACGTGCCCGGCACCTTCGCGCCGTTGGGGACGATCGTGCCTGCCACGATCGGTCCCATCAGCTTGGTGCAGGCTGGGTAGGTAAGCGCCTCGAGTCCGCAACCGAGCGTGTCGATCAGGCAATGACGCGCGGTTTCCAGCGCGAGCGCGCTGTCGATCCGGTAATCCAGCACGTAGTCGACGATCTCGGCCAGGACGGCGTCCGGGGCGGGTCGTACGTTGGAGATCGGGGCGGACATCGGGGGCTTCCCTGGCGGCGAAAATCAGTTGCCGGTCTTGTTGATCGCGTTCGATTGCGTTGCAGCCGGCGCGCCCTGTTCCATGGCGACCGTCTTGCACTCGTCGGCGAGACGCGAGCTGTCCTTGTCCTGGAACAGCATGGCCTTCGTCGGGATCACGACGAGGTCCATACCGGATGCTGCATCGTGGAAGCGGTCGGCGCCCGTCGTGGTCGCTTCGCGCGGCAGGTTGTAGTTCTTGTTCGCCCAGTGAACCGTGACAATCTGGTCACGCTTCATGTCGCCTTTCATTTCGAAAGCAAGGCCGTCCTTGCACGCCCACTTTTCAGCGCCTTCCGGGATCGGATCGACCTTCGCTTCCTTCGCCGGACTCGGCTTGCGCTTGATCAGGCGGCGCGGCTCCGGGCGCTTCGCGACGGCCTTGGTGGCCGGCTTCTTCGTGGTGGTGGCCGTGTCCGCAGCGGTGGCGTCAGTCGCGACGGTCAGCATCGTCGTGGACAGGGCGCCAATCATGGCGGCGATCATCAGCTTTTTCATGGAGAAAACCTTTCTATCAAAATCAGTTAAACAGTGCGCGGACGACCGGTCCGGCGGCCGCGCGGGTTGAACTGCACGCGCTGTGGAGCGCGCAGCGATCGCTATTTTCTCCTATTTAGCGGCACGTACTTTAAATTCTCGGGTCCGGTGTAATTCGCGCTTGGCCGGATGATCTTGTTGTCGACGCGCTGCTCGATGATGTGCGCGCTCCATCCTGCCGTACGCGAGATCACGAACAGCGGCGTGAACATCGCGGTCGGCACGCCCATCATGTGGTACGACACCGCGCTGAACCAGTCGAGGTTCGGGAACATCTTCTTCGCGTCCCACATCACCGATTCGAGCCGTTCGGCGATCGAGAACAGCTTCGTGTTGCCCGCTTCCTTCGACAGCTTCTTCGCGACTTCCTTGATGATCTTGCTGCGCGGGTCCGAGATCGTGTAGACCGGATGGCCAAAGCCGATCACGACTTCCTTGTTCTCGACGCGGCGGCGGATGTCGGCTTCGGCTTCGTCAGGCGTCTGGTAGCGCGACTGGATTTCGAACGCGGCTTCATTGGCGCCGCCGTGTTTCGGGCCGCGCAGCGCGCCGATCGCGCCGGTGACCGCCGAGTACATGTCCGAGCCCGTGCCCGCGATCACGCGGCCGGTGAACGTCGACGCGTTGAACTCGTGCTCCGCGTACAGGTTCAGCGACACGTGCATCGCATCGACCCACGCCTTCGACGGCTCGACGCCATGCAGCAGATGCAGGAGATGACCGCCGATCGAATCGTCGTCGGTTTCGACCTCGATGCGCTTGCCGTTGTGCGAGTAGTGATACCAGTACAGCAGCATCGAGCCGAGCGAGGCCATCAGCTTGTCGGCGATATCGCGCGCGCCGGGCAGGTTGTGATCGTCTTTCTCGGGCAGCACGGTGCCGAGCACCGACACGCCGGTGCGCATCACGTCCATCGGATGCGCGGCGGCCGGAATCCATTCGAGCGCGGCTTTTACGTTGGCCGGCAGGCCGCGCATCGACTTCAGCCTGGTCTTGTACGCGGTCAGTTCGGCCTGGGTCGGCAGCTTGCCGTGGACCAGCAGATACGCGATCTCCTCGAATTCGCAGGCCTCGGCGATGTCGAGAATGTCATAGCCGCGATAGTGCAGATCGTTGCCGGTCTTGCCGACCGTGCACAGCGCGGTATTACCCGCGGTCACGCCCGACAGCGCGACGGATTTTTTCGGTTTGAAGCCGCTTTGCGTTTCGTTGCCGCCTGTTGCGCCAGCGGCTTGCGTCGTCTCGCTCATGTTCCGCCATCTCCTGTGTGCCGGCTCATCGCTGCCGTTTGAAAAACGCGTCGCTTATGTCACCGACTGTCCGTTGGCGCCCACTTGCGCGAAAAGCGGCGCCGCTTCTTGTGGAACAGCGCGGCCGGTGGTTTGCGCGCGGCGCAGCACCGACCAGTAATAGCGGTAGCTCGCACGGTCGTGCAGCGTATCGCCATGACGCGTCGGGCCCCAATGCGCGGACTGCGCGGCCAGCAGGATTTCGGCGGCCGTCGCGATTTCTTCGTTGCGCGGCGCGAACGCGGCGACGATCGCCTCGATCTGCGCGGGGTGGATGCTCCACATGCGCGTGTAGCCGAACTCGTTGCGGGCGCGCTGTGCGTCGTTCGCGACCACGCTCATGTCGCGCACTTCGGTGCTGACATTGTGCGACGGCACCTTGCCGAACGCATGGCAGGCCGCCGAAATCTCGAGCTTCGCGCGCCGCACGAGCGGATGATCGAATTGGCCCGGCGAGCGCATCGCGGTATCGGGGATCGCGCCGTCGTGCGCGGAGACGAAGTCCATCAGGCCGAAGCTCAGCGCCTCGACGCCCGGCAGCGCGGCGAGTTCGAACACACGCGTAAGCGCGCCGTGGGTTTCGACCAGCAACTGCACCGGCACCGGCTGCGCGAGGCCGAGCTCGCGCCGCGTCGCCTCGATGAACGCGATCATTTCGGCGGCATCGTGAACGTTGCGGATTTTCGGCAGCGTGATGTAAGCGGGTGCTCGCTTTGCGGCGCGCAGAATGAGGCGTACGTCGTCGCGCCAGTGCGCGTGAGCGAAGTCGTGGATGCGCACGCCGACGCGGCCGAAGCGGTCATGCTCGGTGCCCAGTAGCGATGCGACCAGTTCCGCGTGCTCGGCCTCGCGGCCGACCTGCGCGCCGTCTTCGCAATCGAGCGTGATATCGAACACCGGGCCGAGTTGCTGCTGTAACGCGAGCGACTTCAGCATCAGCTTTTCGCTGCCCGCGTAGTGATCGCAGGCAGGCAGCACAGCGGGCGGCGCTTCGCCCTCAAACAGCACTTCGGCGGGTGTGAGAACGCGCATCTTCGGCGTGTGGGGCGTGGTGAAAATTAAGGATGTCGGATTCGGGCGTGCTCTGCGCGAGTGCCGTCGGGCAACGGCAAAGCACGTTCGAATCAGAGGCGAATGGCGATGATCGCACGGCCATTCACACGAAAAAAACCGAAACCCGCCGCGCTGACGCTTCGGAGTTCCGGTTCATCGGCATCAGATGCTTAGCCGAGCAGGTGCTGAACGCCGTCGCGCTCTTCCAGCAGCTCCTGCAGCGTGCCGTCCATCTTTTCGCGCGAGAACGCGTCGATTGCCAGACCTTCGACGCGCTTGTACTCGCCGTTTTCGCAGGTCACGGGCACGCCGTAGATGATGTCTTCAGGGATGCCGTACGAGCCGTCCGACGGGATGCCCATCGTGACCCACTTGCCGTTCGTGCCGAGCACCCAGTCACGCACGTGGTCGATCGCAGCGTTAGCCGCCGATGCCGCCGACGACAGGCCGCGCGCTTCAATGATCGCCGCGCCGCGCTTGCCGACGGTCGGGATGAACGTGTTGCGGTTCCATTCTTCGTCGTTGATCAGCTTGGTCAGGTCCTGACCTTCAGCCGTTGCAACGCGGAAGTCGGGGTACATGGTCGGCGAGTGGTTGCCCCACACTGCGAGCTTTTCGATCGACGCGACCGGCTTGCCCGACTTGGCGGCCAGTTGCGACAGCGCGCGGTTGTGGTCCAGACGGAGCATCGCGGTGAAGTTCTTCTTCGGCAGATCCGGCGCCGACTTCATGGCGATGTATGCGTTCGTGTTGGCCGGGTTGCCGACCACCAGAACCTTCACGTCGCGGCTGGCGACGTCGTTCAGCGCCTTGCCCTGAACCGTGAAGATTTCGGCGTTGGCCGACAGCAGATCCTTGCGCTCCATACCCTTCGAACGCGGACGCGCGCCGACCAGCAGTGCAATGTCGGCGTCCTTGAACGCGACCTTCGGGTCGTCCGTGATCACGACGCCCGACAGCAGCGGGAATGCGCAATCATCCAGTTCCATCACGACGCCTTTGACGGCGGCTTGCGCTTGCGGCAGATCGAGCAGTTGCAGGATCACCGGCTGGTCCTTGCCGAGCAGGTCGCCATTGGCGATGCGGAATAGCAGGGAGTAAGCGATTTGACCTGCGGCGCCGGTGACGGCAACGCGCTTTGCGGGCTTAGCCATTGAGAAATCTCCAGGACGATGCGTTAGACGCTAGGGAAAACGCCATTCTATATGCGCGTTCAGCGAAGCGTGATGAAACACGGCGGAATTCACTGTTCGCGTGCGGGCTCGGAATTGGCGAGACCGGGCGGCGCGTTACGGCAAGACCGCCGTGCCGGAAAGCTGTACTGCGGAGCGGGACGGGATGGCCCAGGGCTTACGCCGGGCCGGGGCCGCAACTGCACGGTGCGGGCTCCTGCAAACAGCGCGTTTCGGCAAGCGTCGGGCCAGCGGGTGCAACACGGAGACAGCGCGCGAATGCAACGGATGGCGGCGAATCGAAACCTGGACTGCGTAGGGGACGGCATGGTGCAGAGTGGCTGCCGGAGCGTCGCGGCGGTGCATCAAACAGCCGCCGCAAAATCCCGCAAACCCTTGCTCGACAAGGAGTGTAGGAGTCGAAACAGACAAAGTCAACAGTATCTTATGTCTTATATAAGACACATCTATCGCGGGGAAAACCCTAGACGTGTCCCAGCCCTTTATGATGAAATGCGCGCATGAATTCGAACCCGGCGAATCCTGTGAACCCGAATGGCCAAGGGGCCGCCGGCGAAGGCGTATCCACTGTTTCCGCTGCCGCGTCGCCTACCTTCAGCCCCTTATATCAGCAGATCAAGGGCTTGATTACGCAGAGCCTCGAAAGCGGCGAATGGAAGCCGGGCGAGATCATTCCTAGTGAAGTCGAACTGGCCGCGCGTTTCAAGGTGAGTCAGGGTACGGTGCGCAAGGCGATCGACGAACTCGCCGCCGACAACCTGCTGGTGCGCCGCCAGGGCAAGGGCACATTCGTTGCAACGCACAACGAAGAGCGCGCGCAGTTCCGTTTCCTGAGATTGCTTGCCGACGACGGCGCCGAGCATCCGCACGTGAGCCGTCTGCTCGAATGCCGGCGGCTGCGCGCATCGGCGGAAATCGCGCGGCAGCTCGATCTGAAGCCGGCCGATCCGGTCGTGCTGATCAAGCGCTTGCTGCAGTTCGACGGCGAAGTCACCGTGCTCGACGAAATCTGGCTGCCCGGCGTCGTGTTCCGCGGGCTCACGCTCGAGCGGCTGTCGGAGTACAAGGGTCCCCTCTACGCGATGTTCGAGACGGAATTCGGGACCCGCATGATTCGCGCGACGGAAAAAATCCGCGCGGTCGCGGCGGAGCCTTCCGTGGCGGACCTGCTGCATGTGCCGGCGGGTTTTCCGTTGCTGTCGGTCGAGCGCGTGTCCTTTACCTATGGGGACCGGCCGGTCGAAGTCCGGCGAGGTTGGTATGTCACAACCGGGTATTACTATCAGAACGATCTGAGCTGAATCGGGCTGAAACGAGGCGCGGCGTCCCACACGCGTGCCAATCGGAAGGCGCTTTTAATGCGCGCGCCGCAAAGGACCCAGCGTGGTTTTCGCTGCAGCGCGATATAAAAAGGCGCTAAAATTGCGGATTAGTGTGACTACATAGTAGGGGTCTAGCATGGCAGAAGCCGTAAAAAAACCGAGGCCGGAATTCCGGAACATCGGTATTGGGCAAATACTGACGGCATACCGTCTCCCGCTGGCGGGGCGCGTGTCGATTCTGCATCGCGTGAGCGGTGCCTTGTTGTTTCTCTTCCTTCCGTTCCTGCTGTTCCTCTTCGATCAGAGCCTGACTTCCGAACTGAGCTTCGAAGTATTCAAAGGCTTCCTCTCCAACATCATCGTCAAGCTGATCACGCTGGTTCTCGCGTGGGCCTTCCTGTTCCACTTCTGCGCCGGCATCCGTCACCTCGTGATGGATACGAATCATGATGCCGTGTCGAAAGAGAAGGGCAAATCGACCTCCATCGTGGTGATCGTCGTGTCGTCGCTGCTTACCATCGCATTCGCGGCAAAACTGTTCGGAGCATTCTAAAAAATGTCAGCCAATAACCGAATCGGTTCGAAGCGTCTCGTCGTCGGCGCGCATTACGGTCTGCGCGACTGGCTCGCGCAACGCGTCACCGCCTGCGTGATGGCGGTGTACACGGTGATTCTGCTCGCGTGGTTCTTCCTCGCGCGCGACTTTTCGTACGACGGCTGGGCGTCGATCTTCGCGACGCAGTGGATGAAGCTCGCCACGTTCGTCACGCTTCTCTCGCTGTTCTACCACGCGTGGGTTGGTATCCGTGACATCTGGATGGATTACGTGAAGCCCGTTGGCACGCGTCTCGTCCTCCAGGTGCTGACGATCCTCTGGCTGCTCGCATGTGCGGGCTACGCTGCGCAGATTCTCTGGAGAGTATAAAAGCATGGTTGCAATCAAGAATTCTCTGCCGCGTCGCCGCTTCGACGTCGTCATCGTCGGCGCGGGCGGCTCGGGGATGCGCGCGTCGCTGCAACTCGCGCGTGCCGGTCTGTCGGTCTGCGTGCTGTCCAAGGTGTTCCCGACGCGTTCGCACACGGTCGCGGCCCAGGGCGGCATCGGCGCTTCGCTCGGCAACATGAGCGAAGACAACTGGCACTACCACTTCTACGACACGATCAAGGGCTCCGACTGGCTCGGCGACCAGGACGCGATCGAGTTCATGTGCCGTGAAGCACCGAACGCCGTCTACGAACTCGAACACTTCGGCATGCCGTTCGACCGTAACGCGGACGGCACGATCTATCAGCGCCCGTTCGGCGGCCACACCGCGAATTACGGCGAAAAGCCGGTGCAACGCGCCTGCGCGGCGGCTGACCGTACCGGTCACGCGCTGCTGCACACGCTGTACCAGCAGAACGTTGCTGCCAAGACGCAATTCTTCGTCGAATGGATGGCGCTGGACCTGATCCGCGACGCCGACGGCGACGTGCTCGGCGTGACCGCACTGGAAATGGAAACCGGCGACGTCTACATCCTCGAAGGCAAGACCACGCTGTTCGCCACGGGCGGCGCGGGCCGGATCTTCGCGGCATCGACCAACGCGTTCATCAACACCGGTGACGGCCTCGGCATGGCGGCCCGTTCGGGCATCGCGCTGCAGGACATGGAATTCTGGCAATTCCACCCGACCGGCGTGGCCGGCGCGGGCGTGCTGATCACCGAAGGCGTGCGCGGCGAAGGCGGTATTCTGCGTAACTCGAACGGCGAGCGTTTCATGGAACGCTACGCGCCGACGCTGAAGGACCTGGCGCCGCGCGACTTCGTCTCGCGTTCGATGGACCAGGAAATCAAGGAAGGCCGCGGCGTGGGTCCGAACAAGGATCACGTGCTGCTCGACCTGTCGCACATCGGCGCCGAGACGATCATGAAGCGTCTGCCGTCGATCCGCGAAATCGCGCTGAAGTTCGCGAACGTCGACTGCATTAAAGAGCCGATTCCGGTCGTGCCGACCATCCACTACCAGATGGGCGGTATCCCGACGAACATCAACGGTCAGGTGGTCGGGACGCCGCGCGGCCCCGAAGAAGTCGTCAACGGTTTCTACGCAGTGGGCGAATGCTCGTGCGTGTCGGTGCACGGCGCGAACCGTCTCGGCACGAACTCGCTGCTCGACCTCGTGGTGTTCGGCCGCGCTGCCGGCAACCACATCGTCAAGCACGTGAAGGAACTGAAGGAACACAAGCCGCTGCCGGCCGATGCAGCCGACTTCGCGCTGTCGCGTCTGGCGAAGCTGGACAACTCGTCGTCGGGCGAGTACGCACAGTCGGTCGCGAACGACATCCGCGGCACGATGCAGAAGCACGCTGGTGTGTTCCGTACCTCGGCTCTGCTGTCCGAAGGCGTCGAGGCCATCCGTGAAGTGGCGGCACGCGTCGACAACATCCATCTGAAGGACAAGTCGAAGGTGTTCAACACGGCTCGCATCGAAGCGCTCGAAGTGGCGAACCTGATCGAAGTGGCACGCGCCACGATGGTCTCCGCCGAAGCGCGCAAGGAAAGCCGTGGCGCGCACGCGCAGAACGACTTCGAACATCGCGACGACGAAAACTGGCTGCGCCATACGTTGTGGTTCAGCGAAGGCGATCGCCTCGACTACAAGCCGGTTCACATGAAGCCGCTGACCGTCGAATCGGTTCCGCCGAAAGCGCGTACCTTCTAAGGCACAAGTCAAAGGAATTCAGAGAAATGGCCAAGCGTACATTTGAAATTTACCGCTACGATCCGGACAAGGACGCCGCTCCGCGCATGCAGACGTACGAGATCGAAATCGACTCGCACGAACGCATGCTGCTCGACGCGCTCATCAAGCTGAAGGCGCTCGACGAAACCCTGTCGTTCCGTCGCTCGTGCCGCGAAGGCGTGTGCGGTTCGGACGCAATGAACATCAACGGCAAGAACGGCCTCGCGTGCCTGACGAACCTGAACGACCTGCCGCAGAAGATCGTGCTGCGTCCGCTGCCGGGCCTGCCCGTCGTGCGTGACCTGATCTGCGACTTCACGCAGTTCTTCAACCAGTATCACTCGATCAAGCCGTACCTGATCAACGATACGCCGCCGCCGGAAAAGGAACGTCTGCAGTCGCCGGAAGAACGCGACGAGCTCGACGGCCTGTACGAATGTATCCTGTGCGCGAGCTGCTCGACGTCGTGCCCGAGCTTCTGGTGGAATCCGGACAAGTTCGTCGGCCCGGCTGGTCTGCTGCAAGCCTACCGCTTCATCGCGGATAGCCGCGACGAGGCAACCGGCGAGCGCCTCGACAACCTGGAAGATCCGTATCGTCTGTTCCGTTGCCACTCCATCATGAACTGCGTCGACGTTTGTCCGAAGGGCCTTAACCCGACCAAGGCAATCGGCAAGATCAAGGAATTGATGGTTCGCCGCGCTGTCTAGTATCAATGAGCTCCGCGCTCCCTGGCGCGCGCTGCCCCCGAGAGGGCGGTCAGTGCGCCCGGGCGCGGCGCGGGGTGTACCGACATGACCGAAACATCGCATCAGTCCGACCCTCTCCGCCGCGCGCGTCTTCGCTGGCGCGCACGGCGGGGCCTGCTGGAAAACGACCTGATTTTCGAGCGTTTTTTCAGCCGATATGAGCATGACCTCAGCGATGCCGACGTGGGCGCACTCACGCGCCTGCTCGAGCTGAGCGATAACGACCTGATGGACTTGCTGCTCGCGCGCAAGGAACCAGAAGGCGATCTGGCCGACCCGGACGTGGTCCGGGTTCTGGAGTTGCTGCGCAACGCTTGAGCGCCGCCAGTCCGTTGTTCCAGGCGTGCAATTATCGAAACCCTGTATCCATACTTCGATTGAGGATGTGCTATGACCCCGTCAGATGTTAAAGCCACGCTATCGTTCAGCGACAATTCGCCGAGCGTCGAAATGCCGATTTACAAGGGCACGATTGGCCCGGATGTGATCGACATTCGCAAGCTGTACGGCCAGACCGGCAAATTCACGTACGACCCGGGCTTCATGTCGACGGCGGCGTGCAATTCGGCGATTACCTACATCGACGGCGACAAGGGCGAACTGCTCTACCGCGGCTACCCGATCGACAACCTCGCGCAAAACGCCGACTTCCTCGAAACCTGCTACCTGCTGCTGAACGGCGAGCTGCCGAACCAGAAGCAGAAGGTCGAATTCGTCGGCACCGTCACGAAGCACACGATGGTGCACGAGCAGATGCAGTTCTTCTTCCGCGGCTTCCGCCGCGACGCGCACCCGATGGCAATTCTGGTCGCCGCGGTCGGCGCGCTGTCGGCGTTCTATCACGACTCGCTCGACATCAATAACCCGCGTCACCGCGAAGTGTCGGCGATCCGTATGATCGCGAAGCTGCCCACGCTGGTCGCGATGGCGTACAAGTACAGCATCGGCCAGCCGTTCGTGTATCCGAAGAACGACCTGTCGTACAGCGCGAACTTCATGCGCATGATGTTCTCGAACCCGTGCGAAGAGTATGAGGTCAACGACGTGCTGGTGCGCGCGCTCGACCGTATCCTGATCCTGCACGCTGACCACGAGCAGAACGCATCGACGTCGACCGTGCGGCTCGCCGGTTCGTCGGGCGCGAATCCGTTCGCGTGTATTGCGGCGGGTATCGCGTGTCTGTGGGGCCCGGCGCACGGCGGCGCGAACGAAGCCGCGCTGACCATGCTGGAAGAAATCGGCTCGGTCGACAACATTCCTGAGTTCATCAAGCAGGTGAAGGACAAGAACTCGGGCGTGAAGCTGATGGGCTTCGGCCACCGCGTGTACAAGAACTACGACCCGCGCGCGAAGCTGATGCGCGAGACCTGCTACGAAGTGCTCGAAGAGCTGGGCCTGCACGACGATCCGCTGTTCAAGCTCGCGATGGAACTCGAAAAGATCGCGCTCGAAGACGAATACTTCGTGTCGCGCAAGCTGTACCCGAACGTCGACTTCTACTCGGGTATCGTGCAGCGCGCGCTGGGCATTCCGACGTCGATGTTCACGTGTATCTTCGCGATGGCACGCACGGTCGGCTGGATCGCGCAGTGGAACGAAATGATCGCCGATCCTGAGCAGAAGATCGGCCGTCCGCGCCAGCTGTTCATCGGCGAGACGCTGCGTGAAGCGAAGCCGATCGCACAGCGCTGATCGCTGATCGACCTCGATACGCGCGCTTCGCAGCGGCATTCGTGCCGTGCACAAGCGCGAAATTGGGGTGAATGAAACGCCTCAACGGGTCTACCGTTGGGGCGTTTTCCGTTTCGGCGGCAGCTAGGCGTCGCGCATGCGGCGCATTGGCGTCGCTGGGGCCAACACTTGCAGGGTAACGACGATACAGGTATTGCCACTACCAGCCAACTCCATGTTTTTTATCGGTTTTTTCGTCGGCTGAGCAGCCCACCGCGGTGCGCAGCGTGGCATAATCAATCGACACAGTCAGCCCGCAGTCACTACTACTCCGCATACCATGGCACAGACTCTCTACGACAAATTGTGGAACACGCACGTGGTCCACACGGAAGACGACGGCACCACGATTCTCTACATCGACCGTCACCTGCTGCATGAAGTGACCAGCCCGCAGGCGTTCGAAGGCCTGAAAATCGCCCAGCGTCCGGTGTGGCGCATCAGCGCGAACCTGGCCGTGTCCGACCACAACGTGCCGACCACGGACCGCAGCCACGGCATCGCCGATCCGGTGTCGAAGCTGCAGGTCGACACGCTCGACGCCAACTGCGACGCCTTCGGCATCACACAGTTCAAGATGAACGACCTGCGTCAGGGCATCGTTCACATCATCGGGCCGGAACAGGGCGCCACGCTGCCGGGTATGACGATCGTCTGCGGCGACTCGCACACGTCCACGCACGGCGCGTTCGGCGCGCTCGCGCACGGCATCGGCACGTCGGAAGTCGAGCACGTGCTGGCCACGCAAACGCTGCTGCAGAAGAAGAGCAAGAACATGCTCGTGAAGGTCGAGGGCCAATTGCCGCGCGGCTGTACCGCGAAGGACATCGTGCTCGCGATCATCGGCAAGATCGGCACCGCGGGCGGCACCGGCTACGCGATCGAATTCGGCGGCTCGACGATCCGTTCGCTGACGATGGAAGGCCGCATGACGGTCTGCAACATGGCGATCGAAGCGGGCGCGCGCGCCGGCATGGTCGCCGTCGACGACACCACGGTCGAATACCTGAAAGGCCGTCCGTTCTCGCCGCAGGGCGTCGAGTGGGATCACGCGGTCGAGTACTGGAAGCAGTTCAAGTCGGACGACGGAGCGCATTTCGATCGCGTGGTCGAGTTGAACGCCGCCGAAATCGTGCCGCAGGTCACCTGGGGCACGTCGCCGGAAATGGTCACGCCGATCGACGGCCGCGTGCCGGATCCGGAGCGCGAAAAGGACCCGGTCAAGCGCGACGCGATGGAGCGCGCGCTCAAGTACATGGCGCTCGAGCCGAACGCGCCGATCGAGTCGATCAAGCCGGATAAAATCTTCATCGGGTCGTGCACCAACGCGCGCATCGAAGACATTCGCGCCGCGGCTTACGTCGTGAAGAAGCTCGGCCGTCGCGTCGCGCCGAACATCCGTCTGGCGATGGTCGTGCCGGGTTCGGGTCTCGTGAAGGCGCAGGCGGAGCGTGAAGGCCTCGACAAGGTCTTTACCGAGGCCGGTTTCGAATGGCGCGAGCCGGGCTGCTCGATGTGTCTGGCAATGAACGCCGACCGGCTCGAGCCGGGCGAGCGTTGCGCGTCCACGTCGAACCGCAATTTCGAAGGTCGTCAGGGCGCTGGTGGCCGCACGCACCTGGTGAGCCCCGCAATGGCCGCGGCTGCGGCCATCGAAGGGCATTTCGTCGACATTCGCAAGCTCGGATAAATCGCATGATGAAGAACATGGATCGCATCACTCTATTGCGCCGCTTCGCACTCGGCACGTTCGCCGGGCTCCTGCTCGGTCTTGCCGGCTGCAACACGGTGCACGGATTCGGCCAGGACATGTCGCACCTCGGCAATTCGATCAGCAATCACGCTGAGAAATAAGCGGTTTTTGATTTTTGCCGGCGATACGGCGCGGGGGTTCCAGCCGCCAGTCGCATCGCCCGGTCCTGAACAGGCGCAAGCGTCATGGATAAATTCATCGTACACACCGGCGTCGTGGCGCCGCTCGATCGCGAGAACGTCGACACGGACGCGATCATTCCGAAGCAGTTCCTGAAGTCGATCAAGCGCACGGGTTTCGGTCCGAATGCGTTCGACGAATGGCGCTACCTCGACCACGGCGAACCGGGTCAAGACAACTCGAAGCGTCCGCTGAACCCGGATTTCGTGCTGAATCAGCCGCGCTACCAGGGCGCCTCGGTGCTGCTCGCGCGCAAGAATTTTGGCTGCGGCAGCTCGCGCGAACACGCGCCCTGGGCGTTGCAGCAATACGGCTTTCGCGCGCTGATCGCGCCGAGCTTCGCGGACATCTTCTACAACAACTGCTTCAAGAACGGCGTGCTGCCGATCGTGCTGACCGAACAGCAGGTCGATCATCTGTTCAACGAGACGTATGCGTTCAACGGCTTCGAGCTGACGATCGACCTCGAAGCGCAAGTCGTGCGCACGGCCGACGGCGGCACCGAATATCCGTTCGAAGTCGCGGCGTTCCGCAAGTATTGTCTGCTGAACGGTTTCGACGACATCGGCCTCACGCTGCGTCACGCGGACAAGATCCGCCAATTCGAAGCGGAGCGTCTCGCGAAGCAACCGTGGCTGAACAATCGCCTCGTCCGCTAAGCGAAACCGTGAGGGCGTCAGGGGCGTGAAGTTCGCGCGCCAATGTCGGTTTGCGCCAGAAAGATCCGAAAAAATCATCAAGGAATTCGCATGAAGATCGCAGTGTTGCCGGGCGACGGCATCGGTCCCGAAATCGTCAAGGAGGCCGTCAAGGTCCTGAACGTGCTCGGCGAGAAGTTCGAACTCGAAGAAGCGCCGGTCGGCGGCGCGGGCTACGAAGCGAAGGGCCACCCGCTGCCGGACTCGACGCTCGCGCTCGCGAAGGAAGCCGACGCGATCCTGTTCGGCGCGGTCGGCGACTGGAAGTACGACAAGCTCGAACGCGCGCTGCGCCCTGAGCAGGCGATTCTCGGTCTGCGCAAGCACCTGGAACTTTTCGCGAACTTCCGTCCGGCGATCTGCTACCCGCAACTGACGGGCGCGTCGTCGCTGAAGGAAGAGATCGTTTCGGGTCTCGACATCCTGATCGTGCGCGAACTGAACGGCGACATCTACTTCGGCGCGCCGCGCGGCGTGCGTACGTCGCCGGACGGCCTGTTCGCCGGCGCGAAGGAAGGCTTTGACACGATGCGCTATTCGGAACCCGAAGTGCGCCGCATCGCGCACGTCGCGTTCCAGGCGGCGCAAAAACGCGGCAAGAAGCTCACCTCGGTCGATAAAGCCAACGTGCTCGAAACGTCGCAGTTCTGGAAGGACGTGATGATCGACGTGTCGAAGGAATACGCGGACGTCGAACTGTCGCACATGTACGTCGACAACGCCGCGATGCAGCTCGTGAAGGCGCCGAAGTCGTTCGACGTGATCGTGACCGGCAACATGTTCGGCGACATCCTGTCCGACGAGGCGGCCATGCTGACCGGCTCGATCGGCATGCTGCCGTCGGCATCGCTCGACAAGAACAACAAGGGCTTGTACGAGCCGTCGCATGGCTCTGCGCCGGATATCGCCGGCAAGGGCGTTGCCAATCCGCTCGCCACGATCCTGTCGGCCGCGATGATGCTGCGCTATTCGCTGAACAAGGCGGAGCAGGCCGATCGCATCGAAACCGCGGTGAAGAAGGTGCTCGAACAGGGCTATCGCACCGGCGACATCCTCACGCCGGGTTGCAAGCAGGTCGGCACCGCCGCGATGGGCGATGCCGTCGTGGCCGCGCTGTAAAACGCGTGCACCGCATGCGCTCGCAGAGCGAGGGCATGCGGTGGTCAGGTCAACGATACTGGCCTTTTAAAAACGCGAATCGGGCCTTGAAACAGGCCGATTTGCGCGTCATACGGCGAAGAACGCCGCCAGTTTTCCGTTTTCGTGTATATTCTTGTGATGGCTCAGATCTCCCAAATCTCCTCGATTTCCAAAACGCACGGCACAACGTCCCGTGCGATCGAGTTCGCCATTACCATCAAAACCATTACCCCGAAAACGATCACGAAGCGCTGATCGTCCGTCGTGCCCGCCCATCTTCCCCGCGCGGTCACTGCGGGCAAAGACGCGGGGAAGTTTCCATTCGAAGGGTATGAAGTCATGAACGTAGGTCTCGTAGGTTGGCGCGGCATGGTCGGCAGCGTCCTGATGCAACGTATGCAGCAGGAAGGCGATTTCGACTTGATCGAACCGGTGTTTTTCAGCACCAGCAACGCGGGCGGCAACGCGCCTTCGTTCGCCAAAAACGAGACCAGGCTCAAAGATGCGACAAGCATCGACGACCTGAAGAAGTGCGACGCGATCATTTCCTGCCAGGGCGGTGACTACACGAACGAAGTGTTCCCGAAGCTGCGCGCGGCGGGCTGGAACGGCTACTGGATCGACGCGGCATCGTCGCTGCGCATGAAGGACGACGCGGTCATCATTCTCGATCCGGTCAACCTCGACGTGATCAAGAACGCGCTCGTCAAAGGCCAGAAGAATTTCATCGGCGGTAACTGCACGGTCAGCCTGATGCTGATGGCATTGGGCGGCCTGTTCCGCGAAAACCTCGTCGACTGGATGACGGCCATGACTTACCAGGCCGCATCCGGCGCGGGCGCGCAGAACATGCGCGAATTGCTGTCGCAAATGGGCACGCTCCACGGCGCGGTGAAGAACGAACTGGCAGACCCGGCTTCGGCGATTCTCGACATCGACCGCCGCGTGCTCGAAGCGATGAACAGCGACAGCATGCCGACCGACCACTTCGGCGTACCGCTCGCGGGCTCGCTGATTCCGTGGATCGACAAGGATCTCGGCAACGGCATGTCGAAGGAAGAGTGGAAGGGCGGCGCGGAAACCAACAAGATCCTCGGCAGGCCGGCCATGGGCACGCCGGGTTCGATTCCCGTCGATGGTCTGTGCGTGCGGATCGGCGCAATGCGCTGCCATTCGCAAGCGCTCACGATCAAGCTGAACAAGGACGTGCCGCTCGACGAAGTGAACAGCATCCTCGCGTCGGGCAACGACTGGGTCAAGGTTGTGCCGAACGAACGCGAAGCGTCGATGCGCGATCTGTCCCCGGCGGTTGTCACCGGTACGCTGACGGTGCCGGTCGGCCGCGTGCGCAAGCTCGCGATGGGCGGCGAGTATCTGTCGGCCTTCACGGTCGGCGATCAGCTGCTGTGGGGCGCGGCTGAACCGCTGCGTCGTATGCTTCGCATTGTGCTCGACAAGTAAAGTAAACTACGCGCTCACGACGCGTAGACAACTCAAGAAGCGTCGCGCTTGCGCGGCGCTTTTTCATTGTGTGCTCCGATCATCTTGTCTCTTTCCACTCGCAAAAAAGGCTGCGCGCTGACGCGCCCAGGAGTCCCGATGAACTTTCGACGCTCCGCTCTTCGGGCTATGTCCATTCGTCACGAGAAGGTGCGATTCAGCAGCCGTCCGGCGGCGATGGCCGCTTGTGCCACTTTCGCCCTTGCGCTGCTCGGCGGTGGCGCGGGCAATGCGCTTGCCGCGCCGGCTAGTGCCACGAGCGCGCCGGATGCCGCTTCCGCTGTCAGTTCCACTACCGCTGTCGTTGCTGTCGCTGCGGGCTCTCAGTACACCGTACACGCAGGGCAGTCGCTGAACGATGTCGCGATCGCTATTACGCAGTCGCATGACCGGGCGGTACTCGCGCGCGCTACGCACGCATTGTTCGACACGAATCCGGCCGCGTTCATGAATCACGATCCGAGCCGGATGCGTGTAGGAGCGGTGTTGATCGTGCCGGCGCTCGATGCGTCGGGGGCCTTGGCGGTTTCGTCGACTGGGGCCGCGGCAGGGGCGTCGGAGTCCACGGCGGCCGCGCCCGCTTCCGCGCCGACTGCCGCGCCGGCCGCGGCGGCTGCCGCCAGCACGGCGAGTGCAGTCGCGCAGGTCAACGCCGCCGCCGCGAGTGCGGCCAGCGCGGCGGCTCAAGCGACGACGCCAGCCGCATCCACGGTTTCCGGCGCGGCCAGCGCGGCGGTATCGACCGGCGCGGCGGCGGGCGGTGCGGTTTCGTCCGCGCCAGTGGCCGGTTCGGCGCCGGTGGCGACGAGTGGCACGCGGGAATGGGCCGGATCGATTCAACCGGCGGCGAGCGCGCCCGCGGGACAAGCGCCGTCGGCCGCGACCGCGCAGGCGGCTTCGCAGCCGCATCCGCAGGTGTCGAGTCTGCAGCAATTGCTCGCGCTGAAAAACCGCGTGCTGATGGAGTTGCAGAAGCACGGTATCGGCGGGGCGCCCGTCGCTTCAGGCCTCACACCGACGAGCGCTGCGCAGCCGGCACCGGCAGGTTCCGCGGCGACCGTGGCCGTGGCGCCGGAGCACGCGAATGTGACGACGTCGCCGTCGAATGAGGGCGGCATCTCTCAGCGCGATTTGAGCATCGCGGCGGCCGTGGGCGCGGCACTGATCGTTCTGCTCGCTGCTCTGCGCATGGGTCGCCGCAAGCGCGATAAAGAGGCCGCGGCACGGGCTGCCCAGGCAACTGATGCAGAAATGGCGAGATCCGCGCGTGAGGCCGATTCGCGCAATGGCAGCGCGACGGCGGGGCAGGCGGCGGTCACGGAAGGATCGGACGCGCAAGATCAAGAGGTTGCACGGCAGGCCGCAGCAGCAGAGCATGCGGCTGCGGAACGTGCGGCAGCCGAACAGGCAGCGGCAGAAAGCGCGGCTGCGGAGCGGGTAGCAGCGGAGCGCGCGGTGGCCGCGGAGGCGGCGGCCAAGCGCGCCGCAGCGGAACGTGCGGCTGCGGAACGTGCAGCAGCCGAGCAAGCAGCAGCGGAAGGTGCAGCAGCCGAACAGACGGCAGCGGAGCGAGCCGCAGCGGAGCGAGCCGCAGCAGAGCGAGCAGCGGCCGGAGAACACGCCGCGGCGGAACGCGCAGCAGCGGAACGCGCGGCAGCCGAACAAGCCGCAGCCGAACAAGCAGCAGCACGCGTCGCCGCCGAACATGCGGAAGCGGAACGCATCGCAGCAGAACGCAGCGCATCCGAGCGCGCCGCAGAAGAACAGGCGGCACAGCAAGCAGACACGCCCGAACCTACTGCACTAACGGCGCCACTCGCCAGCATCCCGCTACCCAGCCAAAGCGAACTGTCCAGCGAACCACCGGCGGTCGCACCCGCCCATGACGAGACGCTGCGCTCCGCCGCGACGGCCGCCAATCTCGCCGCCGCGGCAGAACTCGGCGCCGACGCGTTGCCGCTGGGACCGCTCGAACCGGTTGGCGCCGCGACGCAGGACGAGAACGCGCATCGCCTGCAATGGGACGAGGAACCCACAGAAAGTCCGACCGCAGAGAAAACGACAGGCACGACGACAACCCCGAGCCCAAGCGCCGCGGAACCGCCCTCGGCAGCGTCGCACACCGCGACGGCCGAACCGCAGTCCCCCTTGAACGTTCCACCCCCAGTGATCGATTTCACGCAACATCAGATCGAACCGCGCGCCACTACGTCGTTCGGTCAGCCGTTCAGCGACATCCCCGTGCCGACGGAACCCGCGCTGTCCGCACCGACCGAGTTCCCGCGCGAGGCCGTCGACGCGTTCGGCAGCCTCAACATGCCGCTGCCACCGCGCATCGACGTGCCCACCGTCGGCGAAGCGGAGCCTTCCACGTCGCTTTCGACGCAACCGGTCGCATCGCCCGACACGACCGCGCAGCAGGCCTTCGGCGTCCATGGCGCGGACGACGACGCCCCGCACATCGCCGACCAGATCGCCGCCGGCACAGCCGGCCACGGCGCTGTCGCGGGCCTCGGCGCGGCCGGCTTCGGCGCGCTGAAGCTCGACTTCGACCTCGAGTTGCCGCCGAGCCCGGCTCAGCCATTGTCGGCCTTCACACCGGCCGATCTCGGCCGCATCGCGCGCAACAAGCTGGAGTTGGCCTCCGAGTACATCGAGCTCGGCGATCTGGCGGGCGCCCGCGCGCTCATCAACGAAGTGATCGAAGCAAACGATCCAGCCACGCGCACCGAAGCCCGCGCGTTGCTTTCGACTCTCGCACCGCTGTCGTGAAGCGCATCGCATTAGGCGTGCAATACGACGGCGCCGCGTTCACTGGATGGCAGTCGCAGCCGCATGGCAACACGGTACAGGACGAGCTCGAACGGGCGCTGCGCGAATTCATGCGCACGCCCGTGCAGACGGTGGTCGCCGGCCGCACCGACCGCGGTGTGCATGGCTTGGGTCAGGTCGTGCATTTCGACACCGACCTCGATCGTCTCGAGATCTCCTGGGTGCGCGGCCCGAACGCGTTTCTGCCGAAGACGATCGGCGTGCAATGGGCCAAGCCGATGCCCGACGATTTTCACGCGCGGTTTTCGGCATTCGAGCGGACCTATTACTACGTGCTGTACGTAAGTCCGGTTCGCTCGCCGATGCTCACGACGCGCGCCGGCTGGGTGCACACGCCACTCGACGTCGACGCGATGCGCTCGGCCGCCGAGCACCTGATCGGCGAGCATGACTTTTCGGCGTTTCGTTCGTCGCAATGCCAGTCGAAGACGCCGTTCAAGCACCTGTACCAGATCGACGTCAAACGACAGGGTAACTTCGTGCATTTCCGCCTCCGCGCGAACGCGTTCCTGCATCACATGGTGCGCAACGTGATGGGCTGTCTGATCGAAATCGGCAGCGGCCGCCGCCCGGCCGCGTGGATGGCCGACGTGCTCGCGAGCCGTAGCCGCGATTGCGCGGCGCCGACCTTCATGCCCGACGGCTTGTACCTCGCGCAAGTGGGCTATCCTGAGCAATTCGGCGTGCCCGATCCGGCGACGGGCAGCGTGCCGTGGAGCAGCGTATGGACCGAACAACCGGAAACATGAAAGCAGCAGAGAACCCCGCCATTCAGACCGACGCCACCGCCTTGCAAGGCGTGCCACATCGCACGCGCATCAAGCTGTGCGGACTGTCGAAACCCGTCGACATTGCACACGCGATCGACCTCGGCGCCGACGCGATCGGCCTCGTGTTCTATCCGCCGAGCCCGCGCTCGGTGAGCGTCGCGCAAGCGGTCGAACTCGTGCATGAGGTCCCGCCGTTCGTGTCGGTCGTCGGTCTGTTCGTCAACGCGACGCCGGAATGGGTTCACGAAGTCGCGAGCAACGTGAACCTGACGCTGTTGCAGTTCCACGGCGACGAGACGCCTGAGCAGTGCGAGGCGCTCGCCGGCGTTGCGGGTTTGCCTTGGTTGCGCGCGTTGCGAGTTGCGGCGGATACTCGAGCGGCCGATTTGGTAAAATCGGCATTCAACTATTCAGCAGCCAGTGGTCTTCTGTTCGACACCCATGTCGAAGGCTACGGCGGCGGTGGGAAGGTTTTCGATTGGTCACTTATTCCAGCAGAGCTCGCGCGTCGGGCCGTTTTGAGTGGTGGGTTGAACGCGCAAAACGTCAGTGATGCGATCCATCGCGTGCGCCCGTACGCGGTCGATGTCTCGAGCGGCATCGAAGTAGCGGGCGCCCGGGGCGTGAAGGATCACGCCCGGATGGCGGCGTTCGTACGCGCGGTGCGCGCTGCGGACGCTGAATGATTCAGGCTCGCGGGCGCTTTCCGATGAAAGCCGCGAGCCATCCTGAGAAAAGTGATCACCATGTACAACTTGCCTGACGAAAGAGGCCACTTCGGCCAATTTGGTGGTGTGTTCGTCGCCGAAACGCTGTTTTCCGCACTCAACGAGTTGCGTGAAGCGTACGAGAAATATCAGAAAGACCCGGAATTCGTCGCCGAGTACGAGCGCGAATTGAAGTATTTCGTGGGTCGCCCGTCCCCGATTTATCACGCCCAGCGCTGGAGCGAACTGCTCGGCGGCGCGCAGGTTTATCTGAAGCGTGAAGACCTGAATCACACGGGGGCGCACAAGATCAACAACGTGATCGGCCAGGCTCTGCTCGCCAAGCGCATGGGCAAGCCGCGCGTGATCGCGGAAACCGGCGCCGGTCAGCACGGCGTGGCCACGGCGACAATCTGCGCGCGCTTCGGTATGGAGTGCGTGGTGTACATGGGCGCCGAGGACGTGCGCCGCCAGGCCGCGAACGTTTATCGCATGAAACTGCTCGGTGCGACGGTCGTGCCGGTCGAATCGGGGTCGCGCACGCTGAAGGACGCGCTGAACGAAGCGATGCGCGACTGGGTCACCAACGTCGAAAACACGTTCTACATCATCGGCACGGTTGCGGGTCCGCATCCGTACCCGATGATGGTGCGCGACTTCCAGCGAGTGATCGGCGACGAATGCCGCGTGCAGATGCCAGAACTCGCTGGCCGCCAGCCAGACGCCGTCATCGCGTGTGTTGGCGGCGGTTCGAATGCGATGGGGATCTTTTACCCGTATATCGACGATAGTTCCGTGCAGTTGATCGGCGTCGAAGCGGCCGGCGACGGCCTCGAAACGGGTCGTCACGCGGCATCGCTGATCGGCGGTAGTCCCGGCGTGTTGCACGGTAACCGCACGTATCTGCTGCAAGACGAAGACGGCCAGATCATCGAGACGCATTCGGTGTCGGCAGGCCTCGACTACCCGGGCGTCGGCCCCGAGCATGCGTGGCTAAAAGAGAGCAATCGCGCTCAGTACGTAGGCATCACCGACGAAGAAGCCCTGAAGGCGTTCCACGATTGCTGCCGCATCGAGGGCATTATTCCTGCGCTGGAGTCGAGCCACGCGCTCGCTTACGCTACGAAACTCGCGCCGACCTTGTCGAAAGACAAGATTCTGCTGGTCAACCTGTCGGGCCGCGGCGACAAGGACATGCACACGGTCGCTGAGCGATCGGGTATCCAGTTCTGAGCCGCGACGATGCGCGACGAGTTCGACGAGCCGCAGCCGGCGATTGAATCCACGAATCCGGCGGCCGAAGTCCCGGCGGCCGCGGCATCCGCACCGCTGCTGGCGCAGGTGCCGGCCGGCGTTCAGCTGTTGAACCGCGATTTTCTAACCGATGTAGCGAACATTCCCGATGAGTCGATCGACCTGATCGTCTGTGATCCGCCTTATGGGTTGGGGAAGGACTATGGCAACGACTCGGACATGCGCACGGGCGAGGAATTTCTTGTCTGGACGCGCGGCTGGCTCGAGCTCGCTGTACCGAAGCTCAAGCCAACAGGGTCGCTCTATATCTTCTGCACCTGGCAATACGCGCCGGAAATCTTCAGTTTCCTGAAGACGAAACTCACGATGGTCAACGAAATCATCTGGGACCGGCGCGTGCCAAGTATGGGCGGCACCACGCGCCGCTTCACGTCAGTGCATGACAACATCGGTTTTTTCGCGGTGTCGAAGGACTACTTCTTCGATCTCGATCCTGTCCGCATCCCGTACGATCCAGTCACGAAGAAGGCGCGTTCGCGAAAGTTGTTCGAAGGAAGCAAGTGGTTGGAGCTTGGCTATAATCCGAAGGATGTCTGGTCGGTATCGCGTCTGCATCGGCAGCATGCCGAGCGCGTTGCGCATCCAACCCAGAAACCTCTGGAAATCGTCGAGCGGATGGTACTGTCCAGCTGCCCGAAGGGCGGCCGCGTGCTCGACCCATTCATGGGCAGCGGCACCACCGCAGTCGCTTGCGTCCGTCATCAGCGCGAATTCGTCGGCTATGAGATCAACGAGAGCTATTGTGCGATAGCGCGCGAGCGCGTCAGCGCCGCCGCTACGCCTGCTGCGCCCCGTCGGACCCGAGCCAGGCCAAAAGTGCAGCCGTCGACCGAAGTGCAGTGAAAAGCGCGAGATGCGCCGCTAAGTTCGCTGAAAAGCGCGCGGCAATGGGCGCGCAATAGCCCTAATTCGAGAGTACTTCCATGTCCCGTATCAAGAACACGTTTGCCGCGCTGTCCGCCCAAGGTAAGAAAGGCCTGATCCCGTTCATGACCGCTGGCGACCCGGACCCGGCTCGCACGGTCGAGTTCATGCACGCCCTCGCCGCCGGCGGCGCGGATGTGATCGAACTAGGCGTGCCGTTTTCCGACCCAATGGCAGACGGTCCTGTCATTCAGCAGTCGTCTGAACGCGCGCTCGCGAAGGGCGTGTCGCTACGCCATGTGCTGGCCGACGTCAAACGCTTCCGCGAAGCCGACGACAAAACCCCGGTCGTGCTGATGGGCTATGCGAATCCGATCGAGCGAATGGGCGCCGAGGCCTTCGCGAAAGCCGCGAAGGAAGCCGGTGTCGATGGCGTGCTGGTGGTCGACTATCCGCCTGAAGAGTGCGCAAACTTCGCGGAACAGATGCAATCTGCCGGGATCGATCCGATCTTTTTGCTCGCGCCGACTTCAACCGACGAACGTATCGCCGAAGTCGGCCGCATCGCCAGCGGCTACGTCTACTATGTGTCGCTGAAAGGGGTCACCGGCGCCGCAAATCTGGACGTTTCCAGCATCGCGAGTAAAATCCCGGCCATCAAGTCGCGCGTCCCCCTGCCGGTGGGCGTCGGTTTCGGCATTCGCGACGCGCAAACGGCGCGTGCGGTGGGCGAGGTGGCCGATGCCGTCGTGATCGGCAGCCGTATCGTTCAATTGCTCGAACAGGCAGCGCCCGACGCCGCTGCCGAGACGCTCACGCGTTTCGTTGCCGAGGTGCGCGAGGCGCTCGATAGCGTTGCAACTGCCCGATAACAGTTATTTTTTGTCGCGGTAACGTGAGCGGCGGGCTCGTCCCGCCGTTCGCGCGACTGCTGACCCAGAAGGATTCCCTATGAGCTGGCTCGATAAGCTGCTGCCGCCGAAAATCAAACAAACCGACCCGAAAAACCGCAAGGGAATTCCGGAAGGCCTGTGGATCAAGTGCCCGTCGTGCGAAGCCGTGCTGTATCGCAACGACGTCGAGGCCAATCTGCATGTTTGCCCCAAGTGCGACCATCACATGCGCATCGGCGCACGTGAGCGGCTCGACAGCCTGCTCGATCCGGAAGGCCGCTACGAAATCGGCCAGGAAATCGTTCCGGTCGACGCGCTGAAGTTCAAAGATAGCCGCAAGTACCCTGAGCGCATTAAAGAGGCGATGGACGAAACCGACGAGACCGACGCAATGGTCGTGATGGGCGGCGCGATTCACACGCTGCCGGTCGTCGTGGCGAACTTCGAGTTCTCGTTTATGGGCGGCTCGATGGGTTCGGTGGTCGGCGAGCGTTTCGCGCGCGGCGCGCAGAACGCGCTCGAACAGAAAGTGCCGTTCATCTGCTTCACCGCTTCGGGCGGCGCGCGGATGCAGGAAAGCTTGCTGTCGTTGATGCAGATGGCAAAGACCACCGCGATGCTCACGAAGCTGGCGGAAGCCAGGCTGCCATTCATCTCGGTGCTGACCGACCCGACGATGGGCGGCGTGTCAGCGAGTTTCGCATTCCTCGGCGACGTCGTGATCGCCGAACCGAAGGCGCTGATCGGCTTTGCTGGTCCGCGCGTGATCGAACAGACCGTGCGCGAGAAACTGCCGGAAGGCTTCCAACGCGCCGAGTTTCTGCTACAAAAGGGCGCGATCGACATGATCGTCGATCGTCGCAAGCTGCGCGAAGAGATCGCGCAATTGCTGGCGCTGTTGAGCCATCAGCCGGCGGACGCGGTCGCGTAAAAGCCGGGCAGCACCGCATTTGCCGCTCTTTCGCCGCGCTGTCGAAGACGCGGGGGAGCCAGAGAAGCAATCAAAAAAATAGCGCGCCGCGTGAGCAATCAAGCGGCGCGCTGTCATTTCCAGGATAATTACCGTCGCCTGCGATGCGGCAGCGGTCGAAGCCGAAGCTGGCGCGGCTCAAGGCGCGGGTTTGTGCGCATAAACCGCGCAACGGCCTACGCCCATGACCGGCGACCCTCGACCCTCGACCGCAACCGCCTGACCAGCACCCTTCGCAGCACTGCAGAACCGAACTACCGCGACTCACTGAAGATTCACCCGATGACGACATTCCCCACTCTCGACGCGTGGCTCACGCACCTTGAATCCGCGCATCCGGTCGGCATCGACATGGGTTTGGGCCGCGTCTCCCAGGTGCGTGATGCGATGCAGCTATCGTTTGCGTGCCCGATCATCACGGTCGGCGGCACGAACGGCAAAGGCTCGACCTGCGCGATTCTCGAAGCGATCCTGCTGCGCGCGGGCTATACGGTCGGCTGCCACACGTCGCCGCATCTGCTGTCGTTCAACGAGCGCGCGCGCATCAATGGGGCAATGGCAAGCGACGCAGATCTGCTGCCGCACTTCGAAGCCGTCGAGGCCGCGCGCCTGAGCCTCGCCAAACCGGTCACGCTGACCTACTTCGAATTCACGACGCTCGCGATCATGAGCCTGTTCGCGTCGCGAGGCCTCGACGCGGTGATTCTCGAAGTTGGCCTCGGTGGCCGTCTCGACGCGGTCAATATCCTCGACACCGACTGCGCGATCATCACGAGCATCGATATTGACCACACCGACTATCTCGGCGACACGCGCGAAAAAATCGCGTTCGAAAAAGCCGGTATCTTCCGTCCCGGCAAGCCCGCGATTTGCGCGGACCCGGTGCCGCCGCAATCGTTGATCGATCACGCGGAAAAGATCGGGGCGCAATTGTGGTCGTTCGGCCGCGATTTCCGTTACGAAGGCCAGGCCGGCAGCGAGCGACAGCAGTGGAGCTATGTCGGCCCGACGCTGCGGCGCTCGGCGCTCGCGTATCCATCGCTGCGCGGCGCGAATCAGCTGATCAACACATCGGCGGCGCTGGCCGGGCTCGAAGCTTTGCGCGACCGTCTGCCGGTGTCCGCGCAGGACATCCGGCTCGGCATCGCCAACGTGGATCTTCCGGGCCGTTTCCAGGTACTGCCGGGCAAGCCGTCCATCGTGCTCGACGTCGGCCACAATCCGCATGCCGCCGCGGTGCTCGGGCAGAACCTCGGCAACATGGGCTTTTTCCCGTACACGTACGCGGTGTTCGGCGCGATGCGCGACAAGGACATCGCCGGCGTGCTAAGTCATCTGAAAGGCGAGATCGATCACTGGTGCGTGACCGATCTGCCGACCCCACGCGCCGCGTCCGCGCAAGAGCTGGAAACCGTGTTGCGCGAGCTGGGCGTGGAAGACGGCGCCGACAGCAGCGTCATGCGTTATGCAACGCCGGCGCAGGCTTTCCAGGACGCGCTAAAACGTGCGTCAGAGAATGATAGAATCGTCGTTTTCGGCAGTTTCTATACGGTAGCGGGTGTGATGGCCTACCGGAAATCGCAGCAACACTGAGCGGGCACCAGGCTCGAACCAAGCGATTCATGGGAATTTTCTCGTTCGGCAAGAAAGACGACGCGCCCAGCCGGCGCGGCGCAAACACCAGTTCCAATCGGGCCACCCGGGGTGAACGCGTCGAGCGGCGCACCCGCCGCACCGAGCGCACCGTCGATGCAGATGCAATGCTGCTCGACCCCACGCTGCCGGAAAAGCAGCGCGCGCGCCGCCGGCTCGTCGGCGCAATCGCACTGGTTGTCGCGGCGGTGATCATCCTGCCGATGGTGTTGGACTCGCACCCCAAGCCCGTCACCGACGACATCTCGATCGACATTCCGAACCGGCCCGCGCCGAAGCTCTCCAGATCCACCGCCAACGAAGACGTGCAGGCCGGCGTCGCGCCGGACAGTCCGCCGGCCGCCGACACGGGCGTGGCTGCGTCCGGCCTCGCGCCGGCAACGAGCGCGGCGACCACGGCGGCCGCCTCGGCCTCCGCCGCCAAATCGACGCAATCGACCGCAGCGAAACAAGGCGCGACCCCCTCCGCCGCAACTGGCGCTGTTACCGCCGCGACGCCAAAGCCCGCCGCGAAGCCGCAAACGCAATCGCTCGCAGCCAACACCGCGCCTGCTGTCCCCGCCAAACAGACGAAGGCACCCGCCACCACACCGTCGGCGTCGACCGACGACGAAGCGAACACGGCCACCGCCAGCGCCAGCGCCGACGCGAACTCCGGCACGCCGGCCTCGCCGCCGGGCAACCGTTTCGCGGTGCAGCTCGGCGCCTTCTCGAACGAAGCGAACGCGCGCAATTGGGCCGCGAAGTTGAAAGCAGCAGGCGTGCCCACATATACGGAACATAGGAAGCAAGCCGACGGCTCGACGCTGACATTGCTGCGTGCAGGCCCGTTCGCCGACCGCGCCGCGGCCACCGCCGCTGTCGCGAAGGTCCGCGAGGCGGGCCTCGTGTCGGGCTCGACCGGCGGCAGAGCACAGTAAGCGAGCGATGTTCACTGCCTTCGACTACGCTGTAATGGCGGTGATTGGTTTGTCGGCGCTGCGAGGCGCCTGGCGCGGTTTGCTGTCGGAAGTGTTTGGTTTGATCGGCTGGGTCGCGGCGTTTTTCATCGCTTGCGAGTTCGTGGGCTACGTGGTCCCGTATATCCCGTCTACCTGGCCGGGCGGCGCGTTGACGCAGTGGCTGCTGGCTTTTTCGCTCGTGGTGATCGGCGTAGTGCTGGTCACGAGCGTGGTGAGCGCGCTGCTCAGCCGCCTCGTGCAGGTCACGGGACTGGGTGGTGCGGACCGCTCGCTCGGTTTGATGTTCGGCCTCGTGCGTGGGGTCGTTCTGGTGCTGATTCTGGTCGCCCTCGCAGGCTTGACTAAACTGCCCAAAGAGGAATTCTGGCGCAACGCGCTGCTTCGTCCGTATGCGGTTGCGGGCGTACGCGCAATGAAACCGCTGCTCCCCGAGGCGCTCGCCGCTTACGTCCATGTGGACGATTCGGGCGCCCCGAGCAATGCGCAACAGGACTCCGGCGCATACCGGCTGCCTTGACGTCGTAGCGCGTGCCGTCGCATGAAAGCGCGGGCGCGGTCGCAGGCACCGGTCGCCATCACGAATTTCGTACCTTTGAAGGACATGCCATGTGCGGCATCGTAGGCGTAGTTTCCCATTCCCCGGTCAACCAGCTGATCTATGACAGCCTGCTGCTTCTGCAGCATCGCGGTCAGGACGCCGCCGGCATCGCAACGGCGAACGGCAGCAATTTCCACATGCACAAGGCCAACGGCATGGTGCGCGACGTGTTCCGCACGCGCAACATGCGCAGCCTGCCGGGCACGACGGGCATCGGCCAGGTCCGTTACCCGACCGCCGGTTCGGCGTCGAGCGAAGAAGAAGCGCAGCCGTTCTACGTGAACGCGCCGTTCGGCATCATCCTCGCGCATAACGGCAACCTCACCAACTGGCAGCAGCTGAAAGATGAGATGTTCCGCATCGATCGCCGCCACGTGAACACCAATTCCGATACCGAAGTGCTGCTCAACGTGCTTGCGCACGAGTTGCAACTGTCGAGCTCGGGTCTGCAGCTCGATCCGGCCGCGCTGTTCAAGGCGGTGTCGGGTGTGCATCGGCGGGTGCGCGGCTCGTATGCGATCGTCGCGTTGATCGCTGGCTACGGCCTGCTTGGTCTCCGCGACCCGTTCGGCATCCGTCCGCTGTGCCTCGGCAAACGGGAAACGGCTGACGGCGTCGAGTGGATGCTGGCGTCGGAATCGGTGGCGATCGAAGGCGTCGGTTTCGAATTCGTGCGCGACGTGCAGCCGGGCGAGGCGATTTTCATCGACGCCGAAGGCCAGCTGCATTCGCAGCAATGCGCGACGACCACGAGCCTGAACCCCTGCATCTTCGAACTCGTGTATCTGGCGCGTCCGGATTCGGTGCTCGACGGCGTGCCGGTCTACAACGTGCGTCTGCGCATGGGCGACTACCTCGCCGAGAAGATCAGGCGCGAGCTGCCCGACGTCGCAATCGACGTGGTGATGCCGATTCCCGATTCGTCGCGCCCGGCCGCGATGCAGGTCGCGAAGAAGCTCGGCGTCGAGTATCGCGAGGGCTTCTTCAAGAACCGCTATGTAGGCCGTACCTTCATCATGCCGGGGCAGGCGGTGCGCAAGAAGTCGGTGCGCCAGAAGCTGAACGCGATGAACATCGAGTTCAAGGGCAAGAACGTGCTGATCGTCGACGACTCGATCGTGCGCGGCACGACGTCGCATGAAATCGTGCAGATGGCGCGCGATGCGGGCGCGAACAAGGTGATTTTCGCGTCGGCGGCGCCGCCGGTGAAATTCCCGAACGTCTACGGCATCGATATGCCGACGCGCGGCGAACTGGTCGCGCACGGCCGCTCGGACGAGGAAGTTGCGCGCATGATCGGCGCGGATCACCTCGTGTATCAGGACGTCGATGCGCTGAAGCAGGCGGTGCGCGATATCAATCCGGCGCTGAAGGAGTTCGAGGCTTCGTGCTTCGACGGCAACTACGTGACCGGCGACATCACGACCGAATACCTCGACCGCATCGAAAGCGCGCGTCTCGCGCCGTCGTCGCAATCGGATCGCGATGCCGCGAGCGAAGCGATCGACGGTGGCGGCCCGGCGCGTTCGCAGCTGCATCTGCAACTGTCGGTGGGTTGAGCGTACACACCGCGCCCCGAGCGCATTAACATGTTGGCTTGCGTCGATTTGATCTCAGCTTGCGGACGCGGGGCAACCCGAAACAGCTAAAGCGAAGGGCGGAACGCCACGGTCGTCCGCCCTGGCTCCAGCCCCTCCCCGCACATGAAGCCCGCTTATGCCGACGCAAAAGCGGGCTTTTTCTTTTTTGTTGCTGCCTCATTTAGGCACGGAAGCAGCCACGGAAACCTGGAGACCAGAACCAACATGGACGACTTCCACGACTTTGACTTCGACACGCTGGCCGTTCGCTCGGGCACCATGCGCAGCGATTTCAACGAGCACTCGGAAGCGATCTTCCTGACCTCGAGCTTCGTGTTCGCGAGCGCCGCGGACGCCGCCGAACGCTTCAGAAACTCCGAGGACTATTTCACGTACTCGCGCTTCTCGAACCCGACCGTGTCGATGTTCCAGGACCGTCTGGCCGCGCTCGAAGGCGGCGAGGCCTGCATCGCGACGGCTTCGGGCATGGCCGCGATCATGTCGGTCGTGATGTCGACGTTGCAGGCGGGCGATCGCCTCGTCAGCTCGCGGGCGCTGTTCGGCTCGACGCTCGGCATGTTCTCGCAGATCTTCAGCAAGTTCGGCATTACGACTACATTCGTCGATCCGACTGATTTGAAGGCGTGGAACGAAGCGGTGCGTCCCGAAACGAAGATGTTCTTCCTCGAAACGCCTTCCAACCCGCTGACGGAAGTGTCGGATATCGAAGCGATCGGCAAGATCGCGAAGGCCGCGAACGCGCTGTTCGTCGTCGATAACTGCTTCTGCAGCCCGGCGTTGCAGCAGCCGCTGAAGCTCGGCGCGGACGTCGTCATGCATTCGGCGACCAAGTTCCTCGACGGCCAGGGCCGTGTGCTCGGCGGCGCGCTGGTCGGTTCGAAGAAAATCATCATGGAAAAGGTGTTTCCGTTCGTACGCAGCGCCGGGCCGACGCTGTCCGCGTTCAACGCGTGGGTACTGTTGAAAGGCATGGAAACGTTGTCGCTACGCGTCGAGAAGCAGTCGGCGAATGCGCTCGAAATCGCGCGCTGGCTCGACTCGCATCCGGCCGTCAATCGCGTGTTCTATCCGGGGCTCGAATCGCATCCTCAGCACGCGCTCGCGATGCGTCAGCAGAAGTTGGGCGGCGCGATCGTGTCGTTCGAATTGAAGGGCGACACGCCCGAGCAGATGCGTACGAACGCATGGCGCGTGATCGACGGCACGAAAGTCTGCTCGATCACCGGCAACCTGGGCGACACGCGTACGACGATCACGCATCCGGCGACGACCACGCACGGCCGCATTACGCCCGAAGCGCGCGCGGCGGTGGGCATC
Source organism: Paraburkholderia sp. HC6.4b (assembly GCF_014200875.1). Lineage (NCBI taxonomy): Bacteria > Pseudomonadati > Pseudomonadota > Betaproteobacteria > Burkholderiales > Burkholderiaceae > Paraburkholderia > Paraburkholderia sp. HC6.4b. The sequence continues at coordinate 109,674 of NZ_JACHDC010000002.1, read as the reverse complement.
AGCGAAGGTCTGATCCGGCTTGCGGTGGGGCTTGAAAACGCGGGCGATATCCGTGCGGATCTGCAATGTGGGCTCGAAAGCTGACAGGCAGGGCAAAACCTGTGCGCGGCATACAGGCTTCAAATGGCCTCAAGGGTCTCAAAGCCCTCCGCGCCACCTCCGCCACGCTCAGTGCCGCAACGCGCGCCACTGCCCGGGCGCCAGCCCGAAACGCCGCGTGAACGCGTGCGTGTAAGCGCTCTGATCGCCGAAGCCGATCTCGAGCGCGATATCGGTCAACGAAAGACGCGCGTCCGCAAGCAGCGTGATCGACGTGTCGAGCCGCAGCCGCTGCAAATAGCGATGCGGCGTCTCGCCGAACGCATCGATAAACAGTTGATGAAAACGCCGCATGCCGAAGCCGCAGTGCGCGGCGAGGTCCGCGGTCTTCAGCGGCTCGGACAGATGCGCGCGCAGCCAGCGGTCGATGCGCGCGAAATCGAGGCGAACGCCTTCGCTCTGCACACCGGCTAGTGCCCCGGAATCGGCGACAAGCGCGGCGCCCAGGCGTGCCGCAGCATCCCAATGAAAGCGACGGTGACCGAAGGCATTATCTTGCGCTTCGCCCACGCCGCCCGCAGCATGCGCGGCAATCGCGTGCACGAGCTGTGCGAGCGACGGATCAACGGCCACGGCGCGCGCGCGCTCGAACAACCGCTCGGGCACCGCCAGCGACGCCGCAGGCAAATCGAGCACGAGCTGCCGGTTCGTGCCGACACCCGCATAATCGTGCCGCGCGCCGGCCGGGATCAGCCATGCGGAGCCGGCGTCGATCTGCTCGGCGACGCCGTCTACCGCCATCACCATTGCGCCGTCGAGCCCCAGCACGACCTGGTGGAAGTCGTGCACGTCCGACGCTTCGATCGCGCCATAGCAGCGCAGCGAAACGTTGGGGGCGGTGACGGCGGCGTGGCTCACGACAATACTCAGACGTGACTCAGACTTCGAGCAGTTCGACTTCGAACACGAGCGTCGCGTTCGGCGGAATCACCCCGCCCGCGCCGCGCACGCCGTAGCCGAGTTGCGGCGGAATGGTCAGCTTGCGCTTGCCGCCGACCTTCATGCCTTGCACGCCTTCGTCCCAGCCCTTGATGACCATGCCGCCGTCCAGCACGAACGCGAACGGGTCATTGCGGTCCTTGCTCGAATCGAACTTCTGGCCGTCGGTCAGCCAGCCCGTGTAATGCACGGTCACGGTCTTGCCGGCCACGGCTTCGGCGCCGGTGCCTTCCACGAGATCTTCGTACTTCAGGCCGGATTCGGTCGTCACAGTCGACATGCGTTGCTCCTCAGATCAAAACGTAAAACCGACATTGTAGGCGCGTTGACGTCGATCGCCGAGTCTGGTCCGGTTCCGCGCATGGCATGCGGATTGCGTCCCGCGTCGCGATTCGGCCTCGACTGGTCGGTCCGAACGGGATGCCTATAATGAGGCTTCCCCCCATCATCCAGCATTGCCTGAGAGGACTCGATCGTGACTACGTCACCCAACGGGACTGCTGGCGCCCAGCCGGCGTCGGCCGGCTTTGTCATCACCGAACGCAGCGCGCTGCTGCGCGCGGAAACCGCGTTGTTCATGCGCGATCACGTGCTGTCGCTGGTGTCGCACGACCTGCGCGGTCCGTTGAATGCGATTCATAGCTGGGCGTACGTGCTCGAGCGCAAGCTCGACGCGAACGATCCCAATTCGCAGCGCGCGATCACCGGCATTCGCAGCGGCGTCGATCAGCAGGTGAAGCTGCTCGAGACGATCGTCGATGCGACGCGCGCCGAAACGAAATCGCTCGCGCTCACGTATGAACCCTTTCCGCTGCATCCGCTGCTCGACGAAACCGTCGAGGAAGTCCGCGCCGGCCTCGCCCGCGCGCGCGGCGTCGAAGTGCGGCTCGACTCGCAGATCGCCACCGAGCAACTGAACGGCGACCGCGCTCGGCTCGCCGCCGCGGCGTGGCTGATGCTGACGTTCGCCGTCGAAGCGAGCGCGCGGGGCACCGAGGTCGCACTGGCCGCGCGCGCGGACAACGGCACATGGCATGCGAGCGTCACGTACGAGCCGAACGAGGCCGCGTTGAACGACGCCGCGCTGCCGCATGTGCTCGAAGCGTTCGCGCGCAAGCAGGCGGGCGAACCGCGCGAGGCGAAGCGCATCGCGTGGGTGTTCGCGTTGTGCAAACGCGTCGCGGAGGCGCACGGCGGAAGCTTCGAGCAAAGCGATACGACGGAAGCGGACGGCGTCACCGCGACCCCCGCCACGCTCGTGCTGCGCGTGCCGTTCAGCGCGGCGGCGCCGAAATGAGCGTCGCGCGCGAATGCGTTGGCGCACAATCAAGAATTCATCGAGCTTTCAGCGCCTATACTGACAACTTTTGTTGCCGGAGCCCGTCGCTTTGATCCAGGTTGTCGCTCTTATCGGTGCAATGTTTCTGGTTGCACTCAACGGCTTTTTCGTCGCCGCCGAATTCGGTCTGGTCAAACTGCGGCAGACCCGCGTGCAAAGCCTTGCCACCCAGCATGGCATGCGCGGACGTCTGCTCGCGAAGGTGCACGGACAGCTCGACGCGTATCTGTCGGCGTGTCAGCTCGGCATCACGCTCGCGTCGCTCGGCCTCGGCTGGATCGGCGAACCAGCGTTCGCGCAACTGCTGATGCCGCTTTTCACCGTGATCGGCGTCGAGTCCGAGAAGCTGATGCATGGCATTTCACTGTTCTTCGCGTTTTCGTGTATTTCGTTCCTGCATATCGTGGTCGGCGAACTCGCGCCGAAGTCGCTCGCGATTCGCGAGGCGGAGAAAATTTCGCTGTGGACCGCGACGCCGCTGTACGGTTTCTACTGGGCCATGTACCCGGCCATCTGGCTGCTCAACACGAGCGCGAACGCGGTGCTGAAGGCCGCGGGGCTCGATACCGACCAGGGTCACGACTCGCATTACTCGACCGAGGAACTCAAGCTGATCCTGCGCGGCCGCCGCGCGAACGTCGCGAGCGAACTCGGTGCGTCGACCGGCGCCTACAGCCAGGACGAATGGAACACGATCGCGCACTCGCTCGACTTCTCGCGAATGACCGTATCGGACCTGATGCGGCCGTCGCATGAAATGGTGTGCCTGCGGCGCGATCTACCGTTGCGCGACAACATGCAGGTGGTCGCGCGGCACCGCTTCAGCCGCTATCCGCTGTTCGAGGATGCATCGGGCGAACGCGTGGCCGGCATGATCCATCTGAAGGACCTGCTGCTCGCGCGCCAGGCGGGCAGCACGCTCGACGACCTGTCGCGCTACGTCCGCCCCGTGCAGTACGTGAAGCCGGACATGCCGGCTCTCGATCTGTTCCGGCGCTTTCGCAAGGGCGCGCCGCACTTCGCGCTGGTCGGCCACAAGAACGCGAAACCGATCGGCTTCCTGACGCTCGACAACCTGCTCGGCGCGCTGGTCGGGCAGATCCACGATGAATTCCGCCAGGGCGACGCCGACTGGACCCGCATGGACGACGGCACGCTGATGGGCAAGGGCAGCTTGCCGGTGGTGTCGCTCGAACGTGCTCTGGGTATCGACATCGATGAAGGCAAGGCCGAATCGGTGGGCGGGCTCGTGATCCAGGCGCTCAACGATCTGCCGAGCGAAGGGCAGCGCGTCGAGTTCGAAGACTTCGACGTCGTGGTCAAGAAGATGAAGGGACCGCGCATCGTGCTCGTGCGCGTATATCCGAAGCTGTTCGACGACGAGGGCGGTTGAGGGCCGAGCCAACCCGAAGCCTCAACCCTTTTTAGCCGCCTCAGCTTCGAGGCACCCCATCCTCCACCAACACCGCGACCGGCATCGCGGCGAGCGCGTCGCGCAGATACAGCAGCCCATGATCGTCGACTTTCGGCGCGGCGGGGCTCAGCCAATCGAACAGCGCACGCGCCGACAGATCGGGCGGCATTTCGATGGCCGTATCCGCCCATTGCGCCGGCTCGACGAGCGGCAGAGCAGCATCATCGCCAAGCAGTCGCGCGGCCAACCGGCTGGCAATCACCACGGCCCACGCATTGCCATGCCGCCGCGCGAACGCGATCACACTCGACGCATGCGCGCCGCGCACCGTGAGCGGCAGATACGCGCCCTGACTCAGTAGCTCCGGCAGATGCGCGCGCAACGCCAGCACGCGCTGGATCACCGCGAGCTTTACGCGCCCGTCGCGCCAGTCCGCCAGAAATTCCGACGGCGGCGTTTGCGTCTGCGGCAGCCACGCCTCGCGTTTCGCGAAATCGACGGGCCGCCGATTGTCCGGATCGACGAGGCTGAAGTCCCACAGCTCGGTGCCTTGATAAAGATCAGGGATCCCAGGCGACGCCACGCGCAACACCGTCTGCTGCAGGCTGTTGAGCGCGCCCGCGCGACCAATGCGCTCGACGAACGCTGACAGCTCCTTCAGAAAGGCGTCGCGCCGCTGCGGCGCAAGGATGCCGAACAGGAATTCGCGGCAGCCGGCTTCGTAGGCTTCGTCGGGCGCAAGCCAGCTGGTTTGCAGCTTCGCCTCGCGCAGCGCCTTCAACTGCCATTGCGCGACCCGCTCGGCCAGCTCCTTGACGCCGGCTTCGTCGTCGGCGCGCAGCGGCGGCGGCCAGCAGCCCACCAGCGTTTGATACAGCATCGCCTCGGCGGCGGGGCCGGGAGCCCATGCGTCGCTCTTGTCCTGGCTCACGCTGTTGATCGGCGTGCCGTCGAGCGCTCGACGCTGCGGCGCGTTCAACGTCGACCATGCACGCAACGTCGCGCCCCATTCGTCGGCGATCTCGCTGAGCACCGCGAGCCGCGCGCGCACATCTTCACCGCGCTTGTGATCGTGCGTGGCGGTCGCAAGCATCGCATGAGGAAAACGTTGCGCGCGCTCGAGATTGCCCGCATGAAACTGCTCCACCGACAGCGCGAACTCGCCCGGGTCCGAGCCGACTTCGTTGCGCGACAGCAGACGGCCGTAGCGATAGCACGCGGTGTCCTCGATCGCCTTGGCGGCGAGCGGCGCGGTCAGCTGCGAAAACAGCGTTTGCGCGCTGCGCCGGGACGAGCCCGCATGCGGCGACGCTCCGCCGCCTTGCGCCTGCTGCTGCGACTGCGCGCCGGGCCGCGCGGGCGGGGCCTCTTCGGCGCTGCCGCCGAGCCACGCATTCACGCGCTCGAGCGCCGCATGGTCCGAGCGCGGCAGCGAAGCGCGCGCGCCCGCGAGCGCCTCCTCGAAATAGACGTTGTCGGCGGCGCTGCGCAGTCCGCCCAGCGGATACATGCGGTACACGGGGAAATGCACGACCAGTTCGGTCAGCACGCGGCGCAGCGCCGGGTACGTGAAGTCGCGCGTGCTCAGCGAATCGCGTGCGATCCGATGCAGCGCGCGCGCCGCGCGGTCCAGTTCGGCGGAGAAGTTTTCCGCGAGAATCTTGCGCCGCGCCGCGTGCGCTTCATCGGCGAAGCGCGCGCTGCGGCCGGTGAGCTCGGCCCACGTACCGGCGAGCGGGTCCGCGCCGGCCGGATCGTGCAGCAGCGCGCCGACGTCGTTCATGAAGTCGTAGCCCGTCGTGCCGTCGACGGGCCAGTCGTCGCGCAACGGCTCGCCACGGCCGAGAATCTTCTCCACCACCACATACGGCGCGGTGTCGCGCAACTCGCTGAGCCGTTGGCGCAAACGCTGGCAGTATTCGCGCGGCTCGGCGAGCCCGTCGATGTGATCGATCCGCAAGCCGTCGACGAGCCCTTCGCGATAGAGGCGAAAGATCAGCGCGTGCACCGCCTCGAACACCTCGGGCCGCTCGACGCGCACGCCGGCGAGCGTCGAGATGTCGAAGAAGCGCCGCCAGTTCACTTCGTCGGAGGCGGTGCGCCACCACGCGAGCCGGAAATGCTGCCGCTCGATCAGCCGATGCAGCCGGTCGCGCGTGACCGGATCCTCAGGCGCGTAAGTCTCCAGCACGAACTCGATCGCCGACTCGCCTTCGCGCGCGACGAACTCGCGCAGCGCGTCGCGCGCCTCGGCGGCGCGTGGTTGGTCGGCGGGCTGCGTGGTGAGCCCCTGAAAGCGATTCGCGAGCGCGCTCAGATCGGCGCGGTCGGCGCCTTGCAGGATGGCCGCGTAATCGACCGGGCAGATCGGGAACACGTGCGGACCGTAGCCGATATGAAAGCGTCCGCTGTCGGCCGCGAAATGCAGCCCGATGCGGCCCGCCGCCAGTTCTTCGCCGTACGACGCGCCGAGCGTCGGCAGCAGCACCTTGCCGCGCAGCGCGGGATCGGGCGAATGCCAGTCGACGTCGAAATGACGCGCATACGCGCTGTGGCGGCCCCATTCGAGGATGTCGAGCCACCACGCGTTGCTCGATCCGCCGACGCCCATATGATTCGGCACCATGTCGACGATGAGCCCCATGTCGTGCGCGCGCAGCTCGTCGACGAGGTGCTTCAGGCCCGACTCGCCGCCGTATTCGGCACTGACCTCGGTGTAGTCGACGGTGTCGTAGCCGTGCATCGAGCCGGGCTCGGCCGTCGTGATCGGCGACGCGTACAGGTGGCTGATGCCGAGCGCGGCGAAGTAGTCGATGTGCCGCGCGGCGTCGTCGAACGTGAAGCCTCGATGGAACTGGAGGCGCAGTGTGGAGCGTGGAACGGTCATGGCGTGTCAGGCTCCGCGGAAGTGTTGGATGAACGCGCGGCGGCGCGGCGCGCGCCGTCGACGGCCAGCAGGCGGTCGGTGAACACGGGGTCGTCGAACATCGCGTCGACGGGCAGCGTCATGCGGCGGCGCCAGTTCGGATGTTCGTCGATCGAGCCCGGCAGGTTCGGCTGCTCGTCGAGCGCGAGCAGGTCTTCGAGCGGAAACGTGACGAGCGGCCCGGGTGTCGCGGCGACGAATGCGAGCGCTTCGTCGACCGGCGCGTTGTCGGTGTCCGGCGGCGCGACCTCGGGCGCGGCCACGCCCGCTTGCTGGAACGCGCGCCACAAGTCGGCGCGCTGCTGCGCGCGCTCTTCGAGCGCCGCTTCCTCGGGATCGCGCCCGTCGGCGCGCGCCATCGTCTGGCCGATGCGGTTGCGCCACATGATGTCGCTGCCGCGCCACCAGCCGGCGACGGTCGGCAGATCGTGCGTGGTCGTCGTGCCGACCGCGTAGCGGTCCCAATCGGCCGGCGCCTTGAAGCCGTTGCAGTCGGCGGCGCCTTCGAACCACAGCACGCGAATCCCCTCGATGCCGTGCTCGTCGAGCCGCTCCCGAAACCCGGACGGCACGGTGCCGAGGTCCTCGCCGATCACGATCGCGCGATGCCGCCACGATTCGAGCGCGATCAGCCGCAGCAGGTCTTCGAACGGATAGCGCAGATACGCGCCATTGCGCGCGCTTTCGCCTTCGGGCACGAGCCACAGACGCCGCAAGCCGAGGATGTGATCGATGCGGATGCCGCCGGCATGCGCGAACGCCGCGCGCAGCATGTCGATGAACGCGGCGAAGCCTTGTGTGCGCATCGCGCGCGGCGAAAAGGTCGTGAGTCCCCACGACTGGCCGGCCTGGTTGAAGAGATCGGGCGGCGCGCCGACCGACACGCCCTGCAGCATGTCGTCGGGATAGGACCATGCATGACTGCCGGCGCTGTCGCAACCCACCGCGAGATCGGCGATCAGGCCGACCGCCATGCCGGCTTCGCGCGCGGTGTGCTGAGCGTGCAACAGTCCGCGCGATGCCAGCCACTGCAGGAACAGATGAAAGTCGACCTCGTCGCGATGCGCGGCGGCGAACGCCTCGACTTCGGGGCTGCGTGGGTCGCGCAACGCATCGGGCCAGTTGCGCCAATGGCCGTCGCCGCCTTGCGCGAGCTGCGCGGCCTGCAGCGCTTCGAAGCGCGCATGATCTTCGAGCGCGCGCCCCGCGCGTTCGCAGAAGCCGTGAAATTCGAGCGCGCGCGGCGAGTGCTGCGGGCGCTCGTTGGCGCTGAACTGCTCGTACAGCGCGCGCAAAACCGTGAGCTTCAGCGGGGTCGCGTGCGGCCAATCGATCAGCGGCAGCTCTTCATATTTGGACCACGCGTTGCCGGCCTGCGCCGATGCGGACGCGGACGCATCCGTGCCGAACACCGCGGCCGGATCGATATGCGTGACGTTGAGCCATAAACGCGACGACGGCGCGTACGGGCTGAAGCGCTCGGGCTGCGCGCTGAACATCGCGTGGGTCGGACTGACGGCGAGCGCGTGCGCGCCGCGCTGCGCGCCGTGCCGCGCAAGCTGCGCGAGCGCCGTGTAGTCGCCGATGCCGCCGTCGCCGGTGCGGCGCAAGCCATACAGTTGCGCGGCGATGCCCCACAGCGGCGGCGCGGGCGGCGCGGCTTCGCGTTCGCCTTCTCCGTCGCCGCCGTGCAGCGTGCGCCACGCGTCGGCGACGGTGTAGCAGCGCGGCGGCGCGACCGCGAGCGTCATGCGCTGGTCGTTGATCACGAGCGTGTGATAGCCGGTTTCGTCGATCGGCGCGAGCAGCGCTTCCTCGCCTTTCGGCGCGGTAAAGCGGCCGTCGATGATCGAGCCGCTCTCCAGCTCGATCCGGTAATGGCTGCCCGACCTGACCGCGGCCGCGGGCAGCGCGATGCCACGCCCGATCACCGCGGTCATCAGCGGCGGCAGCCTACGGCCCGATAGTTCGGCCTCCAGAGCAGCGGCGCTGTGGCGGATATCCGTGGCGTTGCCGCACGGCAGACCCATGCGTTCGAGCAGCGTGCCAAGAGTCTTCTCCGGCACGTGCTGCGTATGATGGTGCGCGTCCTGCCACTCCACCTCGAAGCCTGCGCGGGTGGCGAGCGCGGCAAGCCTGTCGTTGGGGCGTCGGGTCGTCACGCGCGCTGCTCCTCGTGCGATGCGATGCGCGCATCGTGGCGGCTCGCGAATTCGTTGATGTCGCCGGTCAGCCACGCGATGCACGCATGCGCGGGCAACACCCGCGCGTCGGCCTGTTCGCGCGCGCGCGGCGGTGTTTCGAAAATGATCTTGCCGTCGGGGATGGCGTCGAACGCGACGTTCTGCTGCGACAGATTCAGCGCGATCGACAGCGTTTCGCCATCGCCGAGTTTCCAGCGCGCGATCAGCGCGTTCGCGTCGCCGCCGCCGGCATCGCGCAGCACGGTCGCGCCGCACGCCTTCGTATGTTTCAGGCGCGGCGTGATCAGCTTCGCGCGCACCGCGAGCGCGGACTTGTAGTAATGCATCCAGTCGAGCCGATCCGGCGTCGGCTGTACATCGGGCGCGGGTGGCGACGAGGCGGCGAAGGTCTGGGCATCGTTCGGATCGGGGATCTGCGCGCGGCGTTTCTCATCGCTGAACGCGGCAAAGCGCGCGAATTCACGGCGTCGCCCTTCGCGCACGGCGTCGGCGAGATCGCCGGTGTAATCGGTGAAAAACAGGAACGGTTGCGTCGAACCATGCTCCTCGTCCATGAACAGCAGCGGAATTTGCGGCGACAGCAACAGCAACGCGGTCGCGGCGCGCAGCGCGTCATCCGAGGTCAGCTTACGCAGACGTTCGCCGAACGCACGGTTGCCGATCTGATCGTGGTTCTGCAAAAACATCACGAACGACGTCGGCGGCAGATGCGCGCTCGCTTCGCCACGCGGCGCACCATCGTGCAGCGGCGACGGCTCGCCCTGATACGCGAAGCCTTCGGCCAGCACTCGCGCGAGCCGGCGAATCGGTTCGTTGGCATACGCGTGGTAATAGCCTTCGGTTTCGCCGGTCAGCAGCACGTGCAGCGTGTTGTGCGCGTCGTCGTTCCATTGCGCGTCGAAATGCGCGCCGAGCAGGCTCGCGCTGTTGTGCTCGTTTTCGACCACCAGATGCACGTGACGGCCCTGCTGCACGCGCGCGCGGATATGGTCCGACAGCTCGCGCAGCCACCCGGGATTGTCGATCGCATGCACCGCATCGAAGCGCAGTCCGTCGAAGCGGTACTCGTTGATCCAGTAGACGGCGTTGTCGGTGAAGAAGTCGCTGACTTCGCTGCGCTCGAAGTCGATCGCGGGGCCCCACGGCGTGTTCACGCCTGCGCGGAAAAACGGCTCCGCGTAACTATGCAGATAGTTGCCGTCCGGTCCGAAGTGGTTGTAGACGACGTCGAGAAACACCATCAGGCCCACACCATGCGCGGCGTCGATCAGCGCCTTCAGTTCGTCGGGGCGGCCGTATGCGGAGTCGGGCGCGTACGGCAACACGCCGTCGTAACCCCAGTTGCGACGACCGGAAAAGTCGTTCAACGGCATCAGTTCGATGGCGGTGACGCCGAGCGCGGCGAGCTCGGGCAGGCGCTTTTGCACGCCCGCATACCCGCCCATCGCACCGACGTGCAATTCGTACAGCACCGTTTCTTCCCAGGGCCGGCCGTGCCATTCGGTGTGTTCCCAATGGTAGGCGCGCGGATCGATGACCTCGCTCGGGCCGTGCACGTCCCGCGGCTGGAACCGCGAGGCCGGATCGGGCACCGCCTGCCCGTCGTCGAGCTGGAACCGGTACAGCGTGCCCGCGCCGCTCTCCACGGTGGTCTCGAACCAGCCGTTGCCGGTCGGAGCCATGTCGTGCGTGCCTTGCGCGGGGCCGTTTTCGACCACCACCTGCACGCTGCTGCACGACGGTGCCCAAAAACGGAACCGCGTGCGCGGTCGCGTGCCGCTCGCGCCGATCAACTGCGCGCTGAACGGCAGGCAGTGCGCGTAATGATGCGTGTGAGGATCAATCGGACTTTCAGACATGTCTTCACCATTCGAATCTGCTAACGAGCCTGGACGGCAATGCGACGCAACGCAAGCAGGCATTGCGTCGCAACATTCTTGCCACCCCGGCTGCGGCGCGATTTGTCCATGCTCGAACCAGGTCGCCGCAGTGCATCGTTCATTGCGAACCAACATCGTTTGCGGTCTGCGCGCCCGGATCGGGCGGCAGCGCGGTCAACAGCCGCGGCCCGTGCTGCGCGCCAGCCACCCAGCCGGCTTGCCAATCCGCTTCACCGGTCGGTTGCGCGGCGAGTATCACGAGGCCGTGCGCGGCGACCTCGAGTTCGGCCGTCGCGAGCCGCTGCGGCGCGCGTTCCGGATCGGCCGTGTCTAACAGCACATGCCATTCCAGGTGCGGCGCGGGAGGCGCGAACTGCAGCGGTTCCTCGTGAGCGTTGAGCATCAGTAACAATACTTCGGTTTCGCCATTCAGGCCCGGACCCGCGCGACGCAACGTGAACGCGCGTCCCTCCGGGTCCTGCCACGCTTCGATCGTCAGCGGATCGCCGTGTTCGTCGAACCAGCCGACGTCGAACAGGCCGGGCAGCACTTCGCGGTCGCCGAACAGAAAGCGCGTTTCACGCAGCAGCGGATGGCGCTTGCGCAATCCGATCACGCGCGCGACGAACTCGGTCATGCGCTGACCTTCCGGCGAATCCGCGAGGTCCCAGTCGATCCAGGATAGGTCGTTATCCTGACAGTACGCATTGTTGTTGCCGCGCTGCGTGCGCAGCGCTTCGTCGCCGGCCAGCAGCATCGGCGTGCCGAGCGTGATCATCAGTGTCGCGATCAGCGAGCGCGACACGCGACGGCGGGTCGCGAGGATCGCGGGGTCGTCGGTCGCGCCTTCGAGACCCCAATTGCGGCTGCAATTCTCGTTGTGGCCGTCGTTGTTGTCTTCCAGGTTGGCTTCGTTGTGCTTCTGCTCGTACGCGGTGACATCGGCCAAGGTGAAGCCGTCATGCGACGTGACGAAGTTGATCGACGCCCACGGCTTGCGATGCCGCCGGTTGAACAGATCGGCCGAACCGGTCAGGCGCGCGGCGAGGTCGGGCCGCAGGCCGGCATCGCCACGCCAGAAACGTCGCACCGTGTCACGGAAACGGTCGTTCCATTCGCTGAATCCCGGCGGATGATTGCCTAGCTGATAGCCGCCAGGGCCGAGATCCCATGGCTCGGAAATCAGCTTGCGTTGCGATAGCACCGGGTCCTGGCGCAACGCGTCGAACAGGCCCGAGCCCGGATCGAAGCCGTGGCTTTCGCGCCCGAGCGTCACGCCGAGATCGAAACGGAAGCCGTCGATATTGAACGCGGTCGACCAGTAGCGCAGTGAATCCATCACCATCTGCAGCACGCGCGGATGCGGCAGATTGACCGTGTTGCCGCAGCCCGTGTCGTTGATATGGTGACGCTCGTCGCCGGGAATCAGCCGGTAATAGCTGGCATTGTCGAGGCCGCGCCATGAAATGGTCGGGCCCATCTCATTGCTTTCGCAAGTGTGGTTGTAGACCACGTCGAGAATCACCTCGATGCCGGCCGCGTGCAGCTGGCGCACGGCGATGCGCATTTCGTCGAGCCGGTGCGTGCTCAGATAGGTCGGCTCCGGCGCGAAGAACGCTGCCGTGTTGTAGCCCCAGTAATTGCGCAGGCCGCGCTCCACGAGGAAGCGGTCGTTCAGAAACGCGTGCACGGGCAGCAGCTCGACCGCGGTCACGCCGAGCTTCAGCAAATGCTCGATGAACTCCGGCGACGCGAGCGCCGCGAACGTGCCGCGTTCATGCTGGCGCAGATCAGAGCGCAGCATCGACGCGCCGCGCAAGTGCGTTTCGTAGATCACGGTCTCGCCCCACGGCACGTCGGGCCGCCTGTCGTGCGACGAGTCGAACGCCTCGTCGATCACGACGCACTTGGGCATCGCGGGCGCGGAATCGCGCCGGTCGATCGAAAGGTCCGCGCGATTCGAATGCACGCGATAGCCGAACAGCGCGTCGGACCAGCGAAACTGCCCGACGAGCTTGCGCGCATACGGGTCGAGCAGCAGCTTGTGCGGATTGAAACGATGCCCGAAATGCGGCTGATACGGCCCATGCGCGCGAAAGCCGTACGCGGTGCCCGGATGCGCGTTCGGCAGATAGCCGTGCCAGATCTCGTCGGTGCATTCGGGCATGGTGAAGCGGCGAATCTCCTTGCGGCCGGTTGAGTCGAACAGGCATAGCTCGATTTTCTGCGCATTGGCCGAGAACACCGCGAAGTTGACACCCAGCCCATCCCAGTTCGCGCCGAGCGGATACGGCGAGCCGGGCAGCAACCGCTCGGGCAACGCATGCGACATGATTTCCCTTTCCTGTTCTGATTGTCGAGCTAGAGCTCGGGTCTGCCTGGGTCTTCATGCAACGGGCGCGCGGCGGCTGCCTGTGCGCCGCGCGCCCGGGTTACGGCACGTTTTCTCAGTCCGCGCGCAATACGATCGTCGCGAGCGGGGGCAAGGTCAGCGCGGCGGAATGTGGCCTGCCGTGGCTCGATACATGGTCAGAATGAATCAGCCCGCCGTTGCCCATGTTCGAGCCGCCGTACACGCCTGCATCGGTATTCAGCACTTCCACCCAGCGTCCGCCGCGCGGCATGCCGAGCCGATAGCCGAGCCGCGGCACCGGCGTCATGTTGCACACCACGACGAACTCCTGGCCCGCGCCGTCGGTGCGCCGATAGGCGAACACGCTGTTGCCGCTGTCGTCGCCGATCAACCATTCGAAGCCGCCCGGTTCGCTGTCGAGCAGATGCAGCGCGGGCTCGTTGCGATACAGATGGTTCAGGTCGCGCACCAGTAATTGCACGCCGTGGTGGTTCGAATCGTCGAGAAGATGCCAATGCGGCGAGCCGTCATGGTCGAACTCCGCCATCTGGCCGAATTCGCCGCCCATGAACAGCAGCTTCTTGCCTGGGTGCGTCCACATGAAACCCAAGTACGCGCGCAGATTAGCGAAACGCTGCCAGCGGTCGCCGGGCATCTTGCCGAGCAGCGAGCCCTTGCCGTGCACCACCTCGTCGTGCGAAAGCGGCAGCACGAAGTGCTCGGAATATGCGTACACCATGCCGAACGTCATGTTGTGGTGGTGATACTGGCGATACATCGGGTCTTCGTGCATGTAGTGCAGGGTGTCGTGCATCCAGCCCATGTTCCACTTGAAGTCGAAGCCGAGGCCGCCGTCCGCGAGGCGCGCGGTCACGCCCGGCCATGCGGTCGATTCCTCGGCGACCGTGATCGCGCCGGGCGCGCCCGGCACATAGCGGACCTCGTGATTCAAGCGCTTCAGGAACGCGATCGATTCGAGATTCTCGCGGCCGCCATAGATGTTCGGCACCCACTCGCCGGCCGCACGGGAGTAGTCGCGATACAGCATCGACGCGACCGCATCGACGCGCAGGCCGTCGACGTGATAGCGCTTCAACCACGCGAGCCCCGACGCGATCAGGAACGCGCTGACCTCGTTGCGGCCGAGGTTGTAGATCATCGTGTTCCAGTCCTGGTGATAGCCTTCGCGCGGATCGGCATGCTCGTAGAGCGGCGTGCCGTCGAAATCGATCAGGCCATGCGCGTCGTTCGGGAAATGCGCGGGCACCCAGTCGAGAATCACGCCGAGGCCTGCTTCGTGCGCGCGATCGACGAAACGCGCGAACTGCTCGGGCTTGCCGAAGCGCGCGGACGGCGCGAACTGCCCGAGCGGCTGATAGCCCCACGAACCGCCGAACGGATGCTCGGCGATCGGCAGAAATTCGATGTGCGTGAAGCCCATGCTCTTCGCATAGGGGATCAGCCGCTCGGCGAGCTCTTCCCAGACGAGACCACGCTGGCCTTCCTCGGCGACGCGCAGCCACGACTCCGCGTGCACTTCGTAGATCGTGATCGGCGTGCGCGCGGTCTGCTTGTCGGCGCGCGACTGGATCCACTCGTGATCGCTCCATGGAAACTGCTCGATCTCGTCGACGTGTGCGACGATTGATGCGGTGCCCGGCGGCTTTTCCGTCTGCATCGCGCACGGGTCGGCCTTCAGCGGCAGCGGATGGCCGTCGCGCGACAGCAGCTCGTACTTGTAGCGCGTGCCGGCGCCGACACGCGGCACGAACAGCTCCCACACGCCCGCCTGGTGACGCAGCCGCATCGGATGGCGGCGGCCGTCCCACGCATTGAAGTCGCCGACCACTGACACGCGCCGCGCATTCGGCGCCCACACCGCAAAGCGCACGCCCGGCACACCGTCGACGTCGACCGGCCGCGCGCCCAGACATTCGAGCACCGCGTACGGATCACCGCGCGCGAGACGTTCGAGCGGTTCGTCGCCGAGCACCGGAGCAAACGAATAGGTATCCTCCACTTCCTGCACCACACCGTGCCAGTCGATGCGCAAGCGATACGGCATCGCCGACGTGATGCGGCCCGCGAACAGGCCAGGGCGCAGTTGTTCGAGTTCGCCGAGCGTCGCGCCATCAGCGCGCGAAATCACGGTGACGTGCGCGGCGTTCGGCAGCAGCGCGCGCACGATCGGCCCCGCGTCCGTCTGATGCAGCCCGAGCTGCGAAAACGGATCGGGGTGACGCGCTTCGACGAGCGCGTCGATATCGACGGGTTGAAGGCCTGCGGCCGGATCATGCTCACTCATAGTCGCCCTCGGCCGGGTTAGGCGGCGTGGCCGCGCCAGGCGCCTGGGTTGACGGAACGCTGTGCGGCGGCGCACCGGTGTCGCCGAGCAGCCGGCTCACGAGCGCCGCGAGGCCGCGCACCGGCAAGCCGAGCCACGCCGGTCGGTTGGCCGCTTCGTAGCGGATTTCGTAGGCGGCCTTCTCGATCAGGAACAGATCGAGCAGCGCTTCCTCGGATTCGGGCGCGACGAGCGGTGTCGGCGACTGCGCGGCGGCCGCGCGATATTCCGCGAGGAACGCGCTGGTCGCGTGCGCGCGGAAGCGTTCGAACAGCGCGCGCTTGCGATCGGCGGTCTGTTGCGGCGCGCCTTCGGTGGTCGATTGCGCGGCTGCGCTCGCATACGAGAACGAGCGCATCAGACCGGCCACGTCACGCAACGGGCTCGATTTCTGGCGACGCTCGTCGAGCGAACGCGCGGGCTCGCCCTCGAAGTCGATCAGGTACGCGTCGCCGTGCGCGACCAGTACCTGGCCGAGATGGAAGTCGCCATGGATGCGGATGCGCAACGCGCCCGCGTCGCCCGGCACCAGCTTGTCGACGGCCTCGACGAGCGCGGCGCGGCGATCGATCAGACTTTGCGCAAGCCCCTTCGTGTCCGCGTCGCTCATGTCCGCGATGCGCGGCGCGAGCAGATCGAGCGCGGCCGCGAGCATCGTCTTCGCCGCCTCGACCCATGCCTTCACCTGTTTGGCGTTGGCCGGTTCCGGCGCGAACGCGGGGTCGTCGCTCGGCGTGGCGAGCGCGACGTGCAACTCGCCGAGCCGGCGGCCGATGATGCCCGCGAGTTCGCCGTAACCGTCCAGCAGAATCGACTCGTTCGTGCGATCGGGTACGGTCTGCGTTTCGGTGTCGATCGCGATCGCGAGTTCGTCGACCGAGCGGCGCAGATAGTCGAGCGACCAGTTCCACGCATCGCCCTGATTGTCGATAAAGCCCTGCAGGATCGCGAGCGTATGCGGCACGCCCTCGGGATCGACGCGCACCACTTCGCCATACAGCGGCGCGGTGTTCGCATAGCCGAGCTGCGTCAGATAGCGGCTGATTTCCGCTTCCGGATGGATGCCGCTGACGAGCCGCCGCACCAGCTTCAGCACCGCGGCATCGGCGACGATCAGCGAGCTGTTGCTTTGTTCGGCCGCGAGCCAGCGAATCTCGGGCCGCTCGCCGAGAGCGTCGAGTTCGGCGAAGCGCTCGGTCGGCAGGAACTTGATCTCGCTCTTCTGCACGGTCGGCACGACCGCGCGCTCGCGCAGCTTGCGCAGCACGTTGTGCGCGAAGATCGGCAGCGAGAACGCGTCGGTCAGATGGCCGACGGTGCGGCCCCGCCGCACGCGCGCAAGCGCCAATTGCAGGAACAGCGGCGTGGTGGTTTCGCCGCCCCATGTGAGCGCGATCGGTACCACGTAGCGTTCGGTGTGGTTGCCGACGTCCACTTCGATTTCGGTGAACGCGAAGCCGCCGTTCGGGATCGTGGTCAGCGCGGCGAGCCGCACCGCGTGCATCTTCTGATCTTTCGACGCGAACCAGCGGCGCCGGCTCAGCCACGACGGCAGCACCTCGGATTCCAGCAGCCGCACGTTTTCGGGTGTCGGCCCGGATTGCCCTTCGCGGATCACGATCGTGACGAACTCGGGCAGCGGCACGGAATGCGCCTGCGCCCATGTCGGCCGCCCGCCGCCTTCGCACAGCATGAACCACAGGAAGCCGTAGGGCGGGAACGTCAGCAGATAGGTCAGCTGGCCGATCGCGGGGAACACCGAATCGGCGGTCATCTCGATCGGCACGAAGCCGTTGAATTCTGACAGTTCGAGCTCGACCGCCTGCGGCGCACGCGACAGATTCGCGACGCACAGGATCGGCGCCGCGCCGGGCATCTCGCGCAGATACGCGAGAATCTTGCGGTTTTCAGGCTTCAAAAAGCGGATCGTGCCGCGTCCGAAGGTCTGCTTCGCGCGCCGCGTCGCAAGCATGCGGCGGGTCCAGTTCAGCAGCGAATGCGGGTCGCGGCTCTGCGCTTCGACGTTGACCGCGTCGAAGCCGTACAGCGTACCCATCACGGGCGGCAGCACCAGTTGCTCAGGGTCGGCGCGCGAGAAGCCGCCGTTGCGATCCGACGACCACTGCATCGGCGTGCGCACGCCGTCGCGGTCGCCGAGGTGGATGTTGTCGCCCATGCCGAGTTCGTCGCCGTAGTAGATGACCGGCGTGCCGGGCATCGACAGCAGCAGCGAGTTGATCAGCTCGATGCGGCGGCGGTCGCGCTCCATCAGCGGCGCGAGACGGCGGCGAATGCCGAGATTCAAACGTGCGCGGCGATCGCTCGCATAGGTGTTCCACAAATAGTCACGCTCGGAATCAGTGACCATTTCGAGCGTCAGCTCGTCGTGATTGCGCAGGAAGATCGCCCACTGGTTCGATTCGGGGAGTTCCGGTGTCTGCTTCATGATGTCGGTGATCGGGAAGCGGTCTTCGCTCGCGATCGACATGTAGATGCGCGGCATCAGCGGGAAGTGGAACGCCATATGGCATTCGTCTTCGTTGCCGAAATACTCCTTCACGTCCTCGGGCCACTGGTTCGCCTCGGCGAGCAGCATCCGGTTCGGGTACTCGGCGTCGATGGTCGCGCGAATCCGCTTCAGGACCTCGTGCGTCTCAGGCAGGTTCTCGTTGTTGGTGCCTTCACGTTCGACGAGGTATGGCACCGCATCGAGCCGCAGCCCGTCGATGCCCATGTCGAGCCAGAAACGCATCACCTGCAGCACCTCTTTCAACACCGCCGGATTGTCGAAGTTCAGATCGGGCTGGTGCGAGTAGAAGCGGTGCCAGTAGTACGCGCCCGCAACCGGATCGTGCGTCCAGTTCGACGGCTCCGAGTCGATGAAGATGATGCGAGTCTCCGCGTACTTCTGATCGGTATCGGACCACACGTAGTAGTTGCGATAGTTCGAGCCGGGCTTCGCGCGCCGCGCGCGCTGGAACCACGGGTGCTGATCCGACGTGTGGTTGATGACGAGCTCGGTGATCACGCGGATGCCGCGCGCGTGCGCTTCCTGGATGAAGCGCCGCACGTCCGCGAGCTGACCGTAGTCGGGATGCACGTTGCGGTAGTCGGCGATGTCGTAGCCGTCGTCGCGGCGTGGCGACGGATAGAACGGCAGCAGCCAGATCGCGTTGACGCCGAGCTCGGCGATGTAGTCGAGCTTGGCCATCAGACCGGGGAAATCGCCGACGCCGTCGTTGTTCCCATCGAAGAACGACTTGATGTGCACCTGATAGATGATCGCGTCCTTGTACCACAGCGGATCGTCGCTGAGGGCCGCGGGTTTGCCGCGGCGGCGCGTGCGTACCTTCGCCGCGGTGCCGACGGCCACGGCCGTTTGCGCCTCGTGCGCGGTTTGGGCTGGATCGTCGCGCTTCATGTTCCACCTTCCATCCAGGTTGGGTTGACAGCGTCTGCGTGAGGAGCGCTGTCGGGATCGTGGTCGCTGTCCTCGGGGCGATCGGCGGGCAGGCCGCCTAGCGGCGCGATGCGCCAGATCGAGAACGGTTGGCCCGAGCCGAGCCGCACGTGTTGCCAGCGTCCGTGCCATTCGAAGCGTGCGCCGGTCATCTGGTCGATCACTTCGAGCGTGGCGTGATCGTGTAGATGCCAGCGCTGGAACGTGTCCCACGACAACTCGATGTCCGCGCCCTGTTCGTTGAACGGATCGAGATTGATCGCGACGACGATCACGTTGTCGCGCGATTCGGTCGCTTTCTCGAAGCACAGGATGTGGTCGTTGTGCGCGGCGAGGAACGTGAGACCGAGATGCGTTTGCAGCGCCGGATTCGCGCGACGGATGCGGTTCAGTGCGGTGATCTCGCCGACGATATTGCCGGGCCGGTGCCAGTCCCACGCCCGCAACTGATACTTTTCGGAGTCCAGATACTCTTCGCTGTTCGGCAGCGCGGTGGCCTCGCACAGTTCGAAGCCGCTATACACGCCCCACAGGCCGGCCAGTGTCGCGGCCAGCGCCGCGCGGATCAGAAAGCCCGTGCGTCCCTGCGATTGCAGATGGCGCGGGTTGATGTCCGGCGTATTGACGAAGAAGTTCGGCCGATAGAAATCGCGCGCGCCGGTCTGCGTGAGTTCGCCCATGTACTCGGTGAAATCGCGCTTCGACTCGCGCCACGTGAAGTACGTGTACGACTGCGAGAAGCCGATCTTGCCGAGCCGGTTCATCATGCGCGGCCGCGTGAAGGCTTCGGCGAGAAAGATCGTGTCGGGGTGGCGCGCACGCACGTCGGCGATCATCCATTCCCAGAACGGCAGCGGCTTGGTGTGCGGATTGTCGACGCGGAAGATGCGCACGCCCGCGTCGACCCAGAACAGGATCACGTCGCGCAATGCGAGCCACAGGCCGGGCTTGGCGTCGTGCGCGTAGAAGTCCGGGTTGACGATGTCCTGATACTTCTTCGGCGGATTTTCGGCGTAGCGCAGCGTGCCGTCGGGGCGCCACGCGAACCACGTCGGATGCTCCTTCAGCCACGGGTGATCGGGCGAGCACTGGATCGCGAAGTCGAGCGCGATCTCGAGGCCATGCGCATGCGCGGCGGCGAGCATCGCCTTGAAATCGTCGAGCGTGCCGAGTTGCGGATGCACGGCGGTGTGACCGCCCACGGCGGCGCCGATCGCATAGGGACTGCCCACATCGCCCGGCTGCGTGGTCAGCGTGTTGTTGCGGCCCTTGCGGTTCGCGAGGCCGATCGGGTGGATCGGCGGGAAGTACAGCACGTCGAAGCCCATGTCGCGGATGCGCGGCAGCTTCGCGCTCACGTCCGCGAACGTGCCGTGGCGCGACTCGTCGTCGCTCATCGAGCGCGGGAAGATCTCGTACCAGCTCGCGAAATAGGCGGCCGTGCGTTCCGCGTCGATCTTGTAGATCACGGGGTCGCGGCTCAGAAACGGGCGATGGCGCGCAGCGGTCATTGCCTTCGCTGTGGCGGGCGCGAGAATCACTGCGAGCTTCTGTTCGGCGTCGGCCTTCTGGAAGTCGCGCACGATGTGTTCGAGCGGCTCCTTGTCGGCGCCTTCGGTCGTCTCGACTTCGGCGAGCACGAGCGCGAACAGATGCGCGGCTTCGTCGAGTTCTATCTCGACGGTCTGGTTCGCCTTCAGCTTCTTCTGGATGTGCTCGACGAGCGACGCGAAGTCGTCGCGCCACGCGATCACGGTGAACTCGTAGCGGCCGATCCGCTCGAGCGGAATGCGCGCGCTCCACAAGTCGAGCCCGGCCGGCGGCGCGGGCGACATCAGTCCTTCGTGCCACGCGGTTTCGTCGGCCGCGCGCCACAGCACGGCGGCCGCGATCTTGTCGTGACCTTCGGCGAAGATCGCCGCGCGAATTTCCGCGCGCTCGCCGACGCTGCGCTTGGCCGCGAAGCGACCGTTCTCCACCGACGGCGACACGCTCTCGATCGCGACGCGCGGCGCTTCGATCGCGTCGAGCACTGTCTTGCGGCCGCTGCGCTTGCTGTTCGCCTTGTCGATCGGCGGCGCGAGGCAGATCGGCTGCTCCGCGAACGCGCGCAGCAGCCGCACCGCACCGGGCGCGAGCGCGAACGGCACGAGTGCCGCGGGTTCGGTTCGGCCGCGCGCGTCGAGCGGCGCGAAGCGCGTAAAGCTGCCCGGCACGCCCGCGAGGAAGCGCGCGGGATCGACACGCACTGGCGCACCGAGCTCGGGATTCACGACGATCAGAACGGCTTCGCCGGCGTCGCGCAGATCGGCTGCGTCGCCGCGCAGCAGAACCGCGGCCGATGCGCCGGGGCCGCTCAATGGGCGCAATTCACCGTTCGCGTGCAGTGTTGGCGTGTTGCGCGCGAAGTCGTTGGCCTGGGTGACGGCGGCGCTCAGATCGAAGCGGCGCGACTGCGCGGCGCGGGCGAACTGCGCGGCGTCGCCGCGCGTTTGCGACATCGGTTCGGCGATGCCGTATTCGAAGCCCATCGGCATCATCCAGCCGCTGCCCAATGCAACCGACGTGAACAGCGCGCGTCGATACGCCCGCTCGACGATCGCAGCATCATGCACGTCGCTCAGCTCGGCGGCGAGGCGCGTACCGTACGGCGCTTCGGGAAAGGCGATCGGCGCACCAACGCGCGCGAGCGCCGCATGCTCCTCGGCCATCCAGCTCGAACGGAAATCCCACCAGCGCACCGACGAAAACGCGCTGTCGAAGCCGGCTGCTTCGAGACCGGGCAGATCGCCGCGCGACAGGCCCGGCGTTGCCGCGAGAAAGCGCACGCGCGGATGCTTCGCTCGCACTTCATCGCCGAGGTGCCGCCATGCGGCAGCCGGCACGCGATGCGGCGAATCGAAACGGAAGCCGCCGACACCCGCCTCGGCGAGCGCGAGCAGTTGCTGGGTCCACCAGACGCTCAGCGAGGCACTCGTCGCGGGGTCGTCGAAATTCGCGTAGGCAACGTTGTCTTCGCGATGCACGTGGCGCGGATCGAGCCGTGCGAGCTCGGACTCACGCGCGTGAAACCAGTCCGAATGCTCGCTGTACAGCACGCCGTCGGCGGCCATGCGGTCGATCACGAGATCGACCAGCAGTGTCAGGTTGTTGCGGCGCGCGGCATCGGCGAGCATGCGCACGGCGTCGTGCACCGAATGCTGCGCCTCGAACACCGGATGCAGCCGAGCGTGATTGCCGACCACCTGGCCATGGCCGGCCTGGCCGGGCTCGAACAGCCCGCCGATCAACGCATGATCGAAGCCGAGCCCGGCCGCATGAGCGAACTGCGCGGGCCAGGCATCGAGGGGCCCGACGAGAAGAGAATGAAAAAAGTAAATCCGCGGCGCGTACCCGTTTGGAGATTCCATCGGTCGTTTCCAGAGTTGTCCTGCTGCGGTGTGGATGCACTTGGCATGCGATCACAGCGCTCATTGGGCTTCCCGAGCCGGATACCGCGCGATGCGTCAGCGGGGGCACGTACTGGTCAATGTAGTGCAAAGATCGTCGCGCCGCTGGCCAGTCGCGGGTGCTTTGACGCCAGACGCCGGTCTCGCGGGACTGGTCGTCACTCGTCGCGGAAAGGAGCAAACCGTGTGCCAACGCGGGCAGCCGGGCACCGCGCTAGCGCGGAAACGGCGAGGTTACGGTGAGATGGCGGGTGCCGAAGGTGCGCGCGCGCACGGAGCGCGCGCAATAATGCGGGCATTGTTACGCACGCCGCGGGTGGCCGGCATGTAAAACGGGGTGGTGTGGGGCCGGTTTTACACGGGCGGCCCCGCGTTGCACGGAATGCGGTTCAAGCGGACGCGTGAAGCCTGGGTGCCGCTCGCGTGGCAGCCATGTGGCACGCGCGTGGCATTCGCATGAAATTCATCCGAACGCCGCGCAGCGGCCGTGTCACGAACCCAGCAGACCCGCCGCGATGTTCACGCACAGGCCGAGCACCGCGACGTTGAAGTAGAACGACAGGACCGATTGGGCGAGCGTCGCGCGACGAATTTCGCGTGAGCGCAACACGACATCGGAAGTCTGCGACGCGACCGCGATCGTGAACGAGTAGTACAGGAAGTCCCAGTAGTTCGGCAGCAAATGGTGATCGGGAAACTTCAACGCGGTCTCTTGCGCGTCCGTGTCGAAGTAGAGGCGCGCGTAGTGCAGCGTGAAGATCGTCGGAATCAGAAACCATGCGCCGATCAGCGTCAGACCGGTCAGCAGGTAGTGCCAGACGGTCGTTGCGCCGCCCGCGCCCTTGGCCGACGCGAGTTCGAGCACGATCGCGGCGACGCTCGCGATCGTCGCGACGCAGATGACGACCAGCACGACGCCCGCGTTTTCGTCGTCGCGCATCGCGTATTCGCGCACGCGGTGCTCGTCGGCAAGAGCCATATGCGCCCAGATCATCAGCAGGTAGCTCCAGATGGCCGCGTCCCAGCCGATCAGTGTGCGGGCGATCGGACTCGTATGACCGGGCACGAGGAACGCGACGACGATCCCGATCACGAGGCCGATCACCGTGCGGGGCCGATTGCGAAGAAGCTGGGGATAGTAGTTGATGGACATGGACTCGATGAACGACGAAGTGTAGGGCAGTCGGTGTCGCGGATTCTACGCGTGCAACGCGGACCGATTGTCGAATGGTGGGTCACAGGCTATAGTCTTTCGCGGCGGCCTTGCGCGCCGCTTTCACTTGAAAGGCGATTGGTAGATAACGGCAGCAATCGTTGCAATCATGCATGCAACACCGCACATGCGGCGCGCGTGAATCACGCGCACGGATACGAGACCGCTGAAGCGGCGTAAGACCAGGTTTGGGGAAGAGCAAACGAAGCGGCAGGCGAACGGCATCATGCCCTCGCCGCGCTGCTCGTCGAGAACGACTCATCATCTGGAGCCCCCATGACAGATGTTCCTGAGGATAACGATGCGCATCCCCACGTGACGCATCGGCAAGGAGCGAAGTCTTATCGCAATGCCACACGTTTCACCGGCTTGCCGCCGTCGTTTTCCGCTTCGCGCAGGGCCTGGGTGCTCGGCTCGTGCGCGACGGCCGCGGCGCTCGCGTTCGCCGGCGCGAGCCGTTCGCTGTCGTGGATCGCGCCCGCCTTCGCCGATACGCGGCCAGCCGGGGGCGGACTCGATGCCTTCCTCGCGCTTTCGCAACACCTCACCGGTCGTAGCAGTTTCGATACCGTGCTTGGCCAACGTGTCTACGATGCGCTGTCGCGTGCCGATAACCAGTTCGCGCAGAACGTCGCGGCGCTCAACACGTGGCTGCAAGGCCACGGCGGCGTGCCGTCCGATACGGTCACACAGGCGCTGCAGACCGACCAGCCCGCGCTCGCGAAAACGGTCGGCGCAATCATGCGCGCGTGGTACCTGGGCCTCGTCGGCGACATGCCGCACGTCCAGGTGATCGCGTTTGAAAAGGCGCTGATGTTCGAGCCCGTGCAAGACGTGCTCACGATTCCCTCCTATTGCCGCGACGTGCCGTTCTACTGGACGCAGAAGCCGACGCCCGCGTGAGCCGCGCGAGCCCGCGTGCGGGCCACGCCAGCAGCGCAACCAGCACGCCGGACCCGCAAGCGTCGCACGAACAAAGCCCGCAACAGGCAGGGCATCGAAGAGAGAAACGATGGCAAACACACAATCCGCCGATATCGTCGTGGTCGGCTCCGGCGTCGCCGGCAGTCTGGTTGCGCATCAGCTGGCGCTGGCGGGCGCGTCGGTGATCCTGCTCGAAGCGGGGCCGCGCATTCCGCGCTGGCAGATCGTCGAGAACTTCCGCAACTCGCCGGCGAAGTCCGACTTCGCGACGCCGTATCCGTCGACGCCTTACGCGCCGCATCCCGAGTACGCGCCCGCGAATAACTACCTGATCCAGAAGGGCGATTATCCGTACAACTCACAATACGTGCGGCTGGTCGGCGGCACGACCTGGCACTGGGCGGCCGCCGCGTGGCGGCTGCTGCCGTCGGACTTCCAGTTGCGCAAGCTGTATGGCGTCGGGCGCGACTGGCCGTATCCGTACGAAACGCTCGAGCCGTGGTACGTTGCCGCCGAAGTGCAGCTCGGCGTGTCCGGTCCCGATAGTTCGATCGATCTCGGTTCGCCGCGCTCGAAGCCCTATCCGATGCAGCAGCTGCCACTTTCGTACATGGATCAGCGGTTCAGCCACGTGCTCAATGCGCAGGGCTTCAAGGTCGTGCCCGAACCGGTCGCGCGCAACAGCCGACCGTACGATGCGCGGCCCACCTGCTGCGGCAATAACAACTGCATGCCGATCTGCCCGATCGCCGCGATGTACAACGGCGTGATTCACGCGGAGAAGGCCGAGCAGGCCGGCGCGAAACTGATTCCCGAAGCGGTCGTGTATCGCATCGAAGCGGACGACAAAGGGCTCATCACCGCGGTCCACTACAAGGACCCGAACGGCAATGGCACACGCGTCACCGGCAAGCTGTTCGTGCTCGCGGCGAACGGCATCGAAACGCCGAAGCTGATGTTGATGTCGACCTCCGACAAATTCCCGCACGGCGTCGGCAACAGCTCCGATCAGGTGGGCCGCAACCTGATGGACCATCCGGGCACCGGCGTCACGTTTCTCGCCAACGAACCGCTGTGGCCCGGCCGTGGCCCGATGGAGATGACCTCGATCGTCAACTTCCGCGACGGCGCATTCCGCTCCGATCACGCGGCGAAGAAGCTGCATTTGTCGAATGGCGTGCCGACGATGGGGGTCACCGCCGACCTGCTGAAAAAAGGCCTGACCGGCGCCGAGCTCGACCGGCAGATTCGCGACCGCGCGGCGCGCACGCTGAACATCAACAGCTTTCACGAACATCTGCCGGAGCCGCAGAACCGCATCGTGCCGTCGGCAGATCACAAGGACGCGCTCGGGAATCCTCAGCCCGAGATCTACTACTCGATCAACGACTACGTGAAGAAGAGCGCCGCCAATACGCACGAACTGTATGCGCAGATCGCGACGCTATTCGGCGGCACCGAGGTCTCGTTCGATGACAGCTTCGCGCCCAACAATCACATCATGGGCACGACGATCATGGGCAGCGATGCGGCGAGTTCGGTCGTCGACGCGGACTGCCGCACGCACGATCATTCGAACCTGTTCATCGCGAGTAGCGGCGTGATGCCCACCGCCGCGTCGGTGAACTGCACGCTGACGATCGCTGCACTGTCGCTGAAACTGGGCGACAAGCTGAAGCGCGAAATCTGAGCGCCGACCGGAGAGCCACAATGACGAAGAAAACCTGTCGCGCGCAGCCGGACCCTGTGCTGATGCACGTCAACCAGCGCCGCCGCTTCGGCGGCGCGGCGCTCGCGGCCGCGTTTTCGCTGCTTGCGCTGTCGATAGCGTGGCACGAGTCGCACGGCCCCGACGCAGACTCGACCGACGAAATGCCGATCACCCAGGCGCGCGCCGACGACGCGGCGCAGGCTGCGGTCGGCGGCCCGGCCATGCTCGCCGGCAAGGCCGCCAATGGCGAACTCGTGAAGCGCGGCCAATACCTGACCCGTGCTGCCGATTGCGCGGCCTGCCATACGGCGGACAAGTCGCGCCCATTCGCGGGCGGCCTGCCGATCAGCACACCGTTCGGCACGATCGTGACGCCGAACATCACGCCCGATCCCGACACCGGCATCGGCCAATGGAGCGACGCCGATTTCATGCGCGCGATGCACGAAGGCATCGGCAAAGGCGGCGAGCGGCTCTATCCGGCGTTCCCGTACACCGCCTACACACGCGTGACCGAACAGGACGTGCTCGCGATTCGCGCGTATCTGAACACGCTCGCGCCGATTCACTACACGCCGCCCTCGAACAGCCTCAAGTTCCCGTTCAATCAGCGCTGGCTAATGGTGTTCTGGAACCTGTTCAACTTCACCGAGGGGCGCTTCGTGCCGGACCCGAAACAGAGCCCCGAATGGAACCGAGGCGCGTATCTGGTCGAAGGGCTCGCGCATTGCGAGGAATGCCATACACCGCGCAATTTCATGCAGGGGCTGAAGTCGAGCGCGCGTTTCTCCGGTGCGGTGCAGGCCGGCTGGCATGCGTTCAATATCACGCCGGACAAGCTGAGCGGCGTCGGCGACTGGCGCGACGACGAACTCACGTCGTATCTGTCGACCGGCGCGGCGCCGAGCCGCGCAAACGCGGCCGGCCCGATGGGCGAAGTGGTCGCGAACAGCACGCAGTTCCTGACGCCGGTGGATCTGCGCTCGATCGTCGTGTTCTTGCGCTCGGTGCCGGCCGTGAGCGGCGGCGACGCGCGTCCCCGTCATCAATGGGGCAAGCCGGCCAGCGACGTCACCGCCATGCGCGGCACCGCGATCACCGGCGTGAACGGCGCGCAGCTGTTCGTCGCCAATTGCGCGACCTGTCATGGCTGGACCGGGCAGGGCGTGGGCGCGAGCGCGCCGGGCGCGTATCCGTCGCTGATCCACAACTCGACGGTCGGCGCGAACGACGCGAACAATCTCGCGTTGGTCATTCTGCACGGCGTGAATCGCACGACCGCGCACGCGGACGTGCTGATGCCCGGGTTCAGCGGCCATCTCGACGACGAGCAGATCGCGGCGATCACCAACTACGTGACGAAACAGTTCGGCAATCCGCAGGCGACGATCGCGGCCGACCAGGTGGCGAAGCTGCGCACGCTGCAATAGCGCGCGGGACGACTCGGGCGCGCGCCAGGAGTGACTCGCGCAAACGTGCATTTCCGGTAACGCATACCGCAAATGTGGCGTTTCAGCGTCATTTTTGCGTCGTTCGATGTCTTTCTTGCTCGATGAAGCGCGCGGATACGATAGGCACCCCGCATACGCGTGCGCGTCGGCCGCATTATCATGGTGGGATGAATTCCACCCCCGCCAACTTCGTTCAGCATCACGACGCCAACGAGGCCGGCCGCGATTTCGTGGTCGGCGATCTGCACGGCTGCGTCGACGCTTTGCGCTACCTGCTGCGTCAGATCGCGTTCGATCCGACGTGCGACCGGCTGTTTTCGGTCGGCGATCT
The DNA here is from genome assembly GCF_014200875.1 of Paraburkholderia sp. HC6.4b. NCBI lineage: Bacteria > Pseudomonadati > Pseudomonadota > Betaproteobacteria > Burkholderiales > Burkholderiaceae > Paraburkholderia > Paraburkholderia sp. HC6.4b. The sequence continues at coordinate 81,637 of NZ_JACHDC010000002.1, read as the reverse complement.
GGTCGATCGGGGCGAGCACTCGGAGCAGGCGCTCGCGCTGCTCGAGAAGCCGTGGTTCCATGCGGTGCTCGGCAATCACGAGGACGCGCTGTGTGCGGTCGCCGACGGCCGCTTGCGGCGGCAGTGGTGGTACGGCATCGGCGGCGCGTGGGCGGCCGACGTGCCCGACGAGCGTCTGCGCTATTACGCCGAGCATCTGCGCACGCTGCCGCTCGTGCGCGTGATCGGCAGCGGCAAGGCGCGCTTCAACGTTCTGCACGCCGAATTTTTCGGCTCCGACGCCGAGCTCGACGCGGGCAATTATTCGGCCGAAACGCGCCAGCAATTGCTGTGGGGTCGCGAGCTCGCGCTGGGCAACGGCGATCCGCTGCGGCAGCGTGGGCTGTCGCTGACTTATTGCGGCCATACGCCGGTGCGCGACATCACGCAGATCGGCTCGCAAGTGTTCATCGATACGGGCGCGTTCGGGCCGGACGGCACGTTGACGATCGTGCAGCCGCAGGCGTTGCGTCGTTGGTCGATCTCGGTCGAGGCCGCGCGCGCGGAAGGGGCGGCGGAATTGGCCTTGCCTTGAACGGCTGAAGTCCCCGCGCTGCTTCGCCGCTCTTCTGTCACCCGACCTGATTCAACTCGAACACCATATCGACGCTCCTGCCGTTCCAGTTGTATTCGAGGTATGCCGCGTGATGGCAGTCGCGCAGCAGCATCGTGCGGAACGCCGCGAGGCATTCGCCAGCGCTGTCGCGCACCGACGGATACACGATGCCCGGCGCGCCCGCCGCGCGTACCGCGCGCCCGAGCGCCTGTCCGGGAAGGTAGTCGTCGGGCGACAGCACGGCGGGATCGAACTCGGGGTCGCGACGCAAGTCGACCACGCTGCCTTGTGCGACTACCGTGTAGAGACGCATCTGTTGACGCATCGGCGGCTCGGCGCTCGCCTGGAGAAACTGACCCGTGTGATAGCGTGTTTCGGCGATCGCAGTCGCGCGTGAACGCGCGCAATAGAACACGCCGTAGGTGCCGTCGGAAAAGCGGCTGCCGAGCGGATTCAGATGCGTGAGCGCGGCCATGATCGGCCCGTAGCCGGGCCCGAAACGGCGCTCCTCGCGCGGCACCAGATCGAGTTCGCCGATTTCGGTGCGCAGACGGTCGTTGGTCATCGCTTCGAGCGCGTACAGCGCGTCGAAATCCTCCGGCGATGCGACCCGATCGAACAGGTTGATGGCCGGAAAGCGCGTCGGAATCACGCGATACGCGGGCGACCAATCGAGCGCTGCGCTGGTCCAGCGGTCCTGCCATTGCGGTTGTGTCACGCCCAGCCGCCTCGCATTGCGTCGAGATACTGGCGCACGGCCACGAGATCGCTGATGTTGCCCGCCAGCATGCGGTCCAGCGCGCGTTTGCCGCCGAACGGCGGCGCGCTGTTGGGACGTTTGACCCAGGTGTCGGCGGCGCTCGGCTGCGGCAGCAGAATCTGCAGCGCCTTGTAGATGCCGAGCAGCAGCGACAGTCGCTCCAGCGTGTCGTGGCTGAGGCGCGCGGTCTCGGGCGTCGCCCTCCACTTGAAGAACGTCGAGCGGCCCGGCTTGCCGAGCAGCACGATCTGCTCGTCGGCGCTCAGGTTCCAGTCGCGCGCGATGTTGAAGAACGCACGCAGACCGGCCGCGGACATCTGCGTCAGCGTGGGTTCCGAAAGCGATCGTCGCGGCGATGCCTCGGGCGAGGAAATTCGGGCAGCGTGAGTCATTGCGGGTAAGTCCCTATGTGTACTTTTTAATGATATTAGTCCAAAAGTGGATTTTTGCAAGAGAATATAATCCCGGCTCGTTTTGGCAGTCGTCGATCAGGAGAAGCAGCAGATGCGGGTTCGAGCAGTAGCAGCGGCGCTGGCCGTGTGGTGTGTGTCGGAGGTGGCGTTGGCTGCCGGTTATGCGGAAGTGTGGAATCCACCGGAGGCGAGCGGGCATATCGCGAGCGGACACGTTACCCGGCAGGCGCACGCGCGAAAAAAACCCGAGGCGGTGAAAGTGAAGGCGGGCGCCAAGGGCGGAATCAAGACCAAAACTGGTGCGCATGCGCGGCAGACGGCGAGCGCCCGGCACGCGGCAACCCATGTCGCGTCGGCCGGCGCGGCCCACGGCGGCAAACTCGCGGCGCATGGGAACGGCGAGAAACATCTCGTGGCGGGCGGGAACGTGAAAGGCGGTACGAAAGTCGCGGCGTCGGGGCCGAACCGGTCGCACCCGACCGTGACCGCGCAGACCACGAAGCACGCGCAGCCACATGTGCAACTGGCGCACGCGAAGCCGGCTCGGGGCAAGGTCGTGCACGCCGATTTCGCGGCGGCTCACACCGCGCGTCCGCATGTGGATAAGGTCGCGGCGAAGCCCGCGATTTCCCGTGCGAATCTGATCAAACCGCCCGTGCGGACTTCGTCGGACGCGTCCGCAAACGTTAGCGACATCGCGCCGATGGGCTCCGTGCCCAATCCGGCGACCGCCAGCAGCGGTTCGCTGCCGCCGATCATCCACTAAGGCTGCTTCGAGCGGCGGGGTGTGGCATCGGTCGTGGCGTCACGCCGTGGCGAGGCCGTTTGCAAGCAGCCGCAGCGTTTCCGCCGAGCGGGCCTCGCGCACGCGCGAATGCAGCGTCACACGCGATTCCGGCAGCGCCGGCAGGCTGAGCCGCGCGCCGACGTCGATCAGACCGCGCGGCGCAACCCGACGCGCGAGCGGCGACACGGCGAGCCCAGCGGCCACAGCCGCGCCCACTGCCGCCACGCCACCACCCACAAACACCTCCTGCCAGGCGAACCCCGCCACCGTCAGCGTGCGCAACGCGACCTCACGCACGTTGCACGGCGGGCTCAATAGCGCGAGCGCTAGCGGCTCACCGACTCGCGGCAGCCATGTCGGCGTCGCGAGCCAACCGAGCGGTTCGCTGAACAGCGTCTGCGCGTCTTCGCGCGGCGGTTCGTCGGCGCCGTAGCGGACGATCGCCGCATCGAGCCGGCGTTCGTCGAACTGCGCGAGCAACGCCGCCGACGTGCCCATATGCAACTCGACCAAGAGGCCCGGATCGTGCGCGTTGAGCCGGCCGAGCAGGTGCGGCAGATCGGAGCCCGCAACGTGCTCGCTGAGCCCGAGCACGAGCCGCCGCCGCTCCACCGACAGCGCGCCGAGCGCGCGCTCGTGCGCGTTCAGCAACTCGCGCGCGGCGCCGAGAAACGCGTGGCCGTCGGCGGACAGACGCACGATGCGCGGCGTGCGCTCCAGCAACTGCTTGCCCAGGTGCGCCTCCAGTCGCTTCAGCTTCAGGCTGACGGCCGATTGCGTGGTGTCGAGCGCGTCCGCGGCGCGCGTGAAGCTGCGCAGATCGGCGACCAGCACGAAGGCGCGCACCGCATCGAGATCGAGGACTTTCATTTCGGATGGAAATGGATGAAATAGACAAAGATATCTGTTTATTATGATTGAGCGCGCCTAAGCTGTGTTCAACCCAACACCGCAAACAAGGAGCCCATCATGCCGCTCACCCGGATCTCACTGCGCGCCGGCAAGCCGGCCGATTACCGCCAGGCGCTGAGCGCCGGCATCCAGCGCTCGCTGGTGGACACGTTCAACGTGCCGAAGGACGACATGTTCATGCTGATCACCGAGCACACGCCCGATAACATGATCTATGACCGGCAGTACCAGAATATCGAGCGCGGCGACGATCTCGTCGTGATCCAGCTGACCGTTAGCAACACGCGTTCGGTCGAGCAGAAGAAGGCGCTCTACCGGCGCATCGTCGATGAACTCGGGAAGTCGCCGGGCGTGCGGCCCGAGGATGTGTTCATCAATCTCGTCGAGGTCGAGAAGGAGAACTGGTCGTTTGGGAATGGGATTGCGCAGTACGCAAGCCGTCCCGACTAGCGCCATGCGTCAACAAAGAGCGAACCACCGACCAAATTGCGACATTTCAACAAATATTAAAATATAACGGTGAGGCGGATATAGTGTCGTTATGGACACGATCAATGCCGTACGCGCGCTCGGCGCGCTCGCTCACGAATCCCGTCTCGCGATCTTTCGCCGGCTCGTCGTTGCCGGTCCCGAAGGCATGGCGGCTGGCGAAATAGCGCAGCAGTTAGGCATTTCGCCTTCCGGCCTTTCATTCCACCTGAAAGACCTGACACACGTCGGACTGGTGAGTCCGCGACAGGAAGGGCGCTTCGTCATCTACACCGCAAACTTCGACGCGATGACGTCGCTGATCGGCTTCCTCACAGAGAACTGCTGCTCCGGTGCATCGTGCGCCGCGAGCGACCTTTCCAACTGCTGCCGAGACGAAACATGAAACGCATGCACATTCACGTGGCTGTGGACAATCTTGCCGACAGCATCCGCTTCTACAGCGCGATGTTTGGCAACGTCGAGCCGACGGTCATCAAGAGCGATTACTGCAAGTGGGAGTTGAGCGACCCCGTCGTGAACTTCGCGATCTCGCAACGCGGGGCGAAACCTGGCGTCGATCACATTGGCATCCAGGTCGAAACCGATGAAGAACTGGCAGAGATGAACGCGCGCTTCGCCGCCGCTGAAGTTCCCGTGCAGCATCAGAGCGGCACGACATGCTGTTACGCGAAGTCGGACAAGGCGTGGACCGTCGATCCGCAAGGCGTGGCCTGGGAAACCTTTCTGACCCTCGAATCGGCTCCCATCTATGGGCAATCTCATACCCAGGAGGCATTGGCAGCAAACGAATCCGCGGCAGCCTGCTGCGCTCCGTCCCAGACAAGCATTTCATTTCGGAGCCGCACGTGAGCGGCAAACCGTATTCCGTACTGATTCTCTGCACCGGCAACAGCGCACGCAGCATCATGGCCGAAGCGCTGTTCAATGTGCTCGGCAAAGGACAGTTTCGCGCGTACAGCGCGGGCAGCCATCCATCCGGCGCAGTCAATGCGTTCGCGATCGAGAAATGCGCGGCACTGGGCTACGACACCGCGAAGATGCGCAGTAAGAGCTGGGACGAGTTCGCAACGCCCGACGCGCCGCAGATGGACTTCGTCATTACCGTATGCGATCAGGCCGCGGGCGAGGTCTGCCCGATCTGGCCCGGCAAGCCGATCAGCGCGCACTGGGGCTTTGAAGATCCCGCAGCCTGCCAGGGAACCGACGACGAGAAGCGCGAAGTTTTCGACAAGGTCTATCGACAGATCATGAATCGCGTGAGCCAGTTCGTGAACCTGCCGCTGCACGCGCTCAACCACGACGCAATCCGGCGCGAAATGCGTGCCATTGGCGAGCGTCCGGCAGAGGAAACCAATGAGTCGCGCTGAGGCTCGTGCAGCAGCGCGCCCGGCTATCGGCTTCTTCGAGCGCTATCTGACGGTGTGGGTCGCGCTGTGCATCGTGGCAGGCGTGATACTCGGCCAGTTGTTGCCGGGCGCATTTCAGGCGCTCGGGCGCATGGAACTCGCGCACGTCAATCTGCCCGTCGGCGTGCTGATCTGGGTGATGATCATCCCGATGCTCATCAAGATCGACTTCTCGGCGATGAAGCAGGTCGGCAGCCAATGGCGCGGCATCGGCGTGACGCTCGCGGTCAACTGGCTCGTCAAACCGTTCTCGATGGCCTTGTTGGGCTGGGTGTTCATTCGTCACGTGTTCAGGCCGTGGCTGCCCGTCGAGCAACTCGACAGCTACCTCGCAGGTCTCATCCTGCTCGCCGCCGCGCCGTGCACGGCAATGGTCTTCGTGTGGTCGCAGCTGTGCAAGGGCGACCCGTATTTCACCCTGTCGCAGGTCGCGCTGAACGACTCGATCATGGTCGTGGCGTTCGCGCCACTCGTCGCGTTGTTGCTCGGGCTGTCCGCGATTACAGTGCCTTGGGACACACTGATCGCTTCGGTTGGCCTTTACATAGTGATCCCGGTCATCCTCGCGCAACTGCTGCGCCAACGCTTTCTTCGAAAGGGCGAAGAGCATTTCCGTAGCGTCGTTGCCCGTCTCGGTCCCTGGTCCATCTGCGCCTTGCTCGTGACGCTGGTCCTGCTGTTTGCGTTTCAGGGTCAGCAGATCGTTGAGCAGCCGCTGGTGATCGCGATGCTCGCCGTGCCAATCCTCATTCAGGTGTTTCTGAACTCGGGACTGGCCTACCTGCTCAACCGCCAGTTAGGCGTCGCACATTGCGTCGCTGGCCCGTCGAGTCTGATTGGCGCAAGCAACTTCTTCGAACTCGCCGTGGCCACCGCAATCAGCCTGTTCGGTTTTCATTCGGGTGCCGCCCTGGCGACGGTGGTTGGGGTTCTGATCGAGGTCCCCGTGATGCTGCTCGTCGTGGGGGTCGTGAACCGTTCGCAAGCATGGTACGAATCAGGGCAGCGGAACGCCGCGCCCAACTTGGGGAGAAACGGATCGCGATGAGTGATCTGCCGAACGTCAGCCCTATTCACCTCGATATACCGGACGTGGACAAGCTGGCACCCGTGACCACTTCAACGCATCCGCCACGCATCCTGCTGCTTTACGGGTCGCTGCGAGCAACGTCGTATAGCCGGCTGCTGACGCTCGAAGCCGAGCGCATCCTCCGGCATTTCGGAGCGCAAACGCGGGTATTCGACCCGCACGGCCTGCCGCTCGCCGATAGCGTCCCGGCAGATCATCCGAAGGTCGTCGAACTGCGCAAGCTGTCCGAGTGGTCGGAGGGGCAGGTTTGGTGCAGCCCGGAACGCCACGGCAATCTCACGGCCGTATTCAAGAATCAGATCGACTGACTATGATCGCGTGGTCGACGTGATGGAAGAGTTGTTCAAGTTCACGCTGCTCGTGCGGGACCGTTCGGACTATCTGACCGATCGATACAGCGAGCGCAAGGAGGCCGCGCCCCTGCAATTCAGCCAGCACACGACCACGAGAGCCACGGTTAATAGGGCGACCAGCAAGGCGAACGTGAGCGGATGACCCGCGGGTTGAAACCGGAAAACGACCACCCCGAGCGACACGAAATACGCGAGCAGCGTCACCCATCCTTGCCAGCGCACGGGAAGGCCCCAACCCCAGCCATAGCGTTTGGCTGGGAACCAGTATTCACGAGAGGGTGACATCGCGCGGTCTCCTGGTTCGGGCGCTTGCTCATTGTCGGCGATTCACGGTCGGTAAGTGCAAGCATTGCATCTTCCGCGCTGTATCACGCGGGACTATATTTCCTGGACCGGCTTCAACCCGAGTCCATCGACAGGAAACGTTCCATGCAACCCGCAAACCAGCAAAAAACCGTGCTTCTGATCGGCGCCTCGCGCGGCCTCGGCTTCGCGATGGTCGAGGAGTATCTGAAGCGCGGCTGGCGAGTCATCGCGACCGGCAGGCAAAATTCCACGACCAGGCTCCTTCAGCTTGCGACGGCGTCACATGACGCACTCGAAGTCGAAACGGTCGACATCACGATGCCCGAACAGGTCGCCGCGTTGCGGGGCCGCCTCGAAGGACGTCCGATCGACCTGCTGTTCGTCAACGCCGGCGTCAAGAACGACGATAGTGAAACGATCGCGGATGTATCGACCAACGAATTCGTGCGCGTAATGGTGACGAACGCGTTGAGTCCGATGCGGGTCGTCGAGGCCTTGCAGGATCTCGTTCGGCCGACTGGCACGATCGGCGTGATGTCGTCGGGGCAGGGCAGCGTCGCCAACAACGAGAATGGTAACTACGAGGTCTATCGCGGCAGCAAGGCCGCGCTCAACATGTTCATGCGAAGCTTTGCCGCGCGTCATCGAAGCGATACCAGAACCCTGCTGCTGATGGCGCCCGGCTGGGTGCGAACCGACATGGGCGGGCCGGACGCGCGTCTGAGCATCGACGAAAGCATCCCGAACCTGGTCAGCACGATCGACGCTTACGAGGGCCGTGCCGGTTTGCATTACCTCGACTACCTCGGCAGAGTCGTGCCTTGGTGAACGGCAAGCGTAGGGGCCAGCGGTAGAAGAGCGCGTCGCTATAATGATTCGCCGCCCTACACGTACCCTCAATCACTCTCTGCCATGACCATCGACCGCCCCGATCCTCCCCGCGATGCCCTCGAACTCGGCGGCTCCGTCTGGTTTCAGGCGGGCACGCAGACGCTCGGCGGCGCGGCCCGCATCGCGCTGCTTGCGGCGATTGGCGAGACCGGCTCGATCACGAGCGCGGCGAAGGCGGTCGGCATCAGCTACAAAGGCGCGTGGGATGCCATCGACACGATGAACAACCTCGCCGGCGAGCCGCTCGTCGTGCGTCTGACCGGCGGCAAGGGCGGCGGCGGCACGACGCTGACGCCGCGCGCGATGAAGCTGATCGAGACGTTTCGCGCGGTCGAGCGCGAGCATCGGCGCTTTCTCGAACGCGCGGGCGCGGCGATTGGCGAGGGCTTCGCGACGGACTGGGACCTGATCGGCCGCATCGGCGTGAAGACGAGCGCGCGCAATCAGTTCTACGGCACGGTGTCGGCGATCGAGCGCGGCACCGTCAACGACGAAGTGTCGCTCGCGCTGCCCGGCGGCCACACGATCGTCGCCGTGCTCACGCACGAGAGCACCGAAGCCCTCGGGCTCGCGGTCGGCGTGGCGGCGTTTGCGCTGATCAAGGCGTCGTGGGTCGTTTTGCTCGTACCGGGTGATGGCGATCGCGATGCGCCGTTGAACCTGTCGGCGCGCAATCAGTTGCGTGGCACCGTGCACGGCGTGAAGCGCGGCGCGGTGAACGCGGAAGTGTCGCTCGGGCTCGAAGGCGGCGCGGTGGTCACGGCGGTCGTCACCAATGGCAGCGTCGACATGCTCGGTTTGCAGGAAGGCGCGAGCGCGGTCGCGGTGTTCAAGGCGTCGAGCGTGATACTTGGCGTGAAGGATTGAGGTTGCCGGGGCGTAACGGAAGCGCAATGCCACCCGCTCAACGAGGCGACGCCTCGCTGCGCGCATATCCTGCGAACGGATGATCCTCGCGCACGCGGCCGTCGCTGACCTGCACGACCTGATCGCCGAATGCGGCGACGTCGTCCGGATCGTGCGTGATCAGCACCATCGGAATATCGAGCCGCGTTTGCAGGTCCGATAGCTCGCGTCGCATGCGCTGGCGCAACTCACTATCCAGTGCGGAAAACGGCTCGTCGAGCAACAGCAGGCGCGGCTGCGAAACCAGCGCGCGCGCGAGCGCCACACGCTGCTTCTGCCCGCCCGACAGCTGCGCCGGGTGATTGCCCGCCAAGCCCCTCAATTCGAGCGCATCGAGCCAGTAATCGACCTGCGCATGCGCGCCGCGCGCACGCGGATTGAGCCAGCCCCGCTGCAGCCCGAAGCCGATGTTCTGCCGCACATTCAGATGCGGAAACAGCGCGTAGTCCTGAAACAGATACGCGATCTTGCGCGCCTGCGGCTTCTGATCGATGCCGACCGCGCTATCGAACAAGGTGGTGCCGTGCAGCGTGATGGTCCCTTCATCGGGACGCAGCAAGCCGGCGATCGCCTGCAAGGTCAGGCTCTTGCCCGCGCCCGACGGCCCGAACAGCACGAGCCGCTGCGTGCTCGCGCTGAACGCGACGTCGAGCGTGAAGCGCCGCTCGGCGGTCTCGAAGGTCTTGCGGATGGCGACGTTGAGCGGCATGTCAGCGGGCTCTCAGAAGCGTGTGCTGCGGCACGAGACGCCCCGCGAGCAGCAGGATCGTCACGCACGCGACCGATGTCACGAGCACGAGGAAGTTGGCGGTGCTGTCGTCGCCGGCCTGCACCGCCGAATAGACCGCGACCGACAGTGTCTGCGTGCGGCCTGGCAGATTGCCCGCGATCATCAGCGTCGCGCCGAATTCGCCGAGCGCGCGCGCGAACGCGAGCAGGCCGCCCGCGAGGATCCCGCGCGCGGCGAGCGGCAGCGTCACGCGGAAAAACACCGCGGCTTCGCTGACGCCGAGCGTGCGCGCCGCGCGCTCCAACTGCGGATCGACGCCCTCAAAGGCGGCGCGCGCGGACTTCAGCACGAGCGGAAACGCGACCACCGTCGACGCGATCACCGCGCCCTGCCACGTGAAGACGAGCTGGATGTCGAAGCGGTCGAGCCACGCGCCGATCACGCCGCGTCGGCCGAGCAGCACGAGCAGGTAATAGCCGAGCACGGTGGGCGGCAGCACGAGCGGCAGCATCAGCAGCGAATCGATCACGTCGCGCGCGCCGGAGCGCCAGCGCGACAGGCCGAACGCGGCCGCGACGCCGAGCACGAGAGTGAGCGCGGTGGCCCAGCCTGCGACCTTCAGCGATAGCAGCAGCGGAACCCAGGCCTGTTGCATGAGCGTGTGCTCTCCCCGTGAATCAATGCGCCGGCTTGAAGCCGTACTTCGCGAGCACCGACTGGCCGGCCGGCGACAGCACGAAGTCGATGAAGGCTTGCGCGTCGGCCGCGTGATGGCTGCCTTCGACCTGCGCGATCGGATAGCTGATCGGCGTTTGCGTCGGCAGGTTCAGCGCGACCTTGACCTTGTCGGGCATGATCGCGGCATCGGTGCCGAACACGAAGCCGGCGTCGACTTCGCCGCGCGCGACGTAATCAAGGCTCTGACGCACGTTCGACGCGAGCACCGCCTTCGCGCTGACCGCGTCCCACACGCCGGCGGCCTGAAGCGCGCCTTGCGTGTAGCGGCCAACCGGCACCGAGGCCGGATCGCCGAACGCGACGCGCTTGACGTTCGCGGTCGTCAGCGCGTTGAGGTTGGCGGGCGCGAAATGACTGTCGGCTGGCACGATCAGCACCAGCGAGTTGGCGGCGAAGTCGCGCCGCGTCGACGGCACGATCACCTTTTCGGCGGCGGCCTTGTCCATTGCCTTCTGATCCGCGGACGCGAATACGTCGGCGGGCGCGCCTTTGACGATCTGTTGCATCAGCACGTCGGACGCGCCGAAGTTCAACAGAACCTTGGTGCCGGGATGCTGTTGCTCGAACGCGTCGCCGACCGCCTTGAACGCATTGGTCAGGCTGGCGGCGGCCGAGACCACCAGTTCATCGGCGTGGGCCTTGACGCTGCCCACGACCGCGACGGCGGCTGCGACGCACAGCGCGTACTGCTTCAGATGGCAAGAGAGTGTCATGAAGGACCTGGAGTCTGACGTGAACGGGAAGCAGTGGCTTAAAAACGCTATCGTAATATATGCGCGGTTATAGCGGTGGGCGAAACGGTCGATTCGGCGCAGCGCTTCACGTATGGCGTGAAGCGAGGGAAGTGCTACGAAACTGTAAAAGGAAGCTTGAAAACGCGGCGGAAGGGCCGGCGCAGCGTGCTCAGATGTCCGACGCGCGCATCGGCTGGAGCGTATTGCGCGTTTGCGACAGCGGCGCGGCCGACGGTCGAATGTCGCGTGGGGACAGCCATTTCGCGCGAATGAACGGCCGGTCGTGGCCGGACACCTTCAATGCGATATGCGTGACCCAGCGCTGCGTGGGCACGTGCACGCCGTGCATCAGGATTGCCAGCACCATCAGGCTGACGGTGACCGGGAGCGCCGACAGCCGGCCCGGCTCCGCATTCCACGCGATGCGCACGAACACGAGCGCGGCGAGCGCGCCGACGAGGCAGCCAGTCACGGCTTCGGACGGCGAATGCGCGCTCAGCACGACGCGCGACAAGCCCACCGCCAGGCCGGCGGCAAGCCCCCCGAGCACGCCGAGCAGCCGGACGGCGCGGCGCGCGGGCAATAGCATCAAAAACAGCGCGACCGGATAGACGGCCGTGGACAGCATGGAGTGACCGCTGACGCCGGTGAAATCGAGCTCGCGCACGCCGACGCCCCAGCCGAGGAAGGCGAGCTTGGTCACGGTCACGACGCCGATCGCCGTACCGAGCAGCGCGAGCCAGCAGGCCGCGAGCCGCCACGAGTAGCCGACCGCCAACCACAGCGCGATGGCGAGCGCGAGCGGCAGCGTCAAGCCGGCGCCGCCGAGGCTGGTGATCGAATACCACAGGTGGATCGGTAAATCGGGCATGGCGGGAGCGCGACGCGGGTCGCGTGACATCGGGTTGGTGGAAATCGGCGCGCGGCCGGCACGAAACGCCGATGCGGCCCGGATCGACAGGTCGGGAGATCAACCGCCAGTATAGTCGGGTGTCGCGCGACGGTCTTGCGGCGCACAGCGCTTTTGCACGCCGAATGTGGGCTGCCGAACGGCTATCGACGTGGTTTGACGACAGGGCCCCGGCAAGGTTCGCGACGATCGAAATGGGGCACGAAGAGCGGCGCTGTGTTCAGCACCGCAGGAAAAATGATGTTATTGTGCATTGCACAACTTCATCTGATCCGCAGTTTTGGGGTCCGCATTTGTCTCTTTTGCGAGGTTATCGCCGATGGCAAAAAGCCTATCGAAAATCTGGCTGCGTGGTTTCAAGCGCCTGCTCGCGATCCAAACCGAACACGCGCAAAAAACCGCCAAGCGAGCGCAGGCGCGACCGGTTCGCGCCGCCACCACCAAACCGTCGAGCAAGGCTCATCCACTGAAGCCGGCTGCCGCGCTACGCACGCCGATGAAACGCGAAGCGCCGCGCGAGTCGCGCGTGCGTCCACGCGCGGCAGCGTGGGCGAGCGGCGCGTGGACGCGCTCGTTCCATTCCGCGCCGGCCGCGCCGGGCCGGCTGGTCAATCACCTGCAGTACGGGCTCTATATCCCGTCCGGGCACGCGCATGAGGCGATGCCGCTGGTCGTGATGCTGCATGGCTGCACGCAGTCGATCGACGAATTCGCCGAGGGTACGCGCATGAACCTGCTCGCCGACCGCCACGGCTTCGCGGTCGTGTATCCGGAGCAATCGAAGCACGCGCACTCGCACCGCTGCTGGCATTGGTACGATGCCGGCGATAACGCGGGCGGCGCGGAAGCGCGCGCGGTCGTGTCGCTGGTGGATTCGCTGGTCGAGCAGCACGGCTTTGACCGCGCGCGTGTCTACGTGGCGGGGATTTCGGCGGGCGCGGGGCTGACTGCGCTATTGGCCGTCAAGTACCCCGGGCATTTCGCCGCGGTCGCGCTGCATTCCGGCCCCGCTTTCGGCGAGGCGCGCTCCGGCATTACCGCGATGGACGTGATGCGGCGCGGCGCGCGTCGCGAGCCGGCGGAACTCGTCGACGAAACCACGAATGTCGCGCAATACCCGGGCATGCCGGCATTGATCGTCCACGGCGATGCCGACCATGTGGTGGCGCCGGTCAACGCGGACCAGTTGGCGACACAGTTCCTGCGTCTGAACCGCCTCATTGACGCAAACGGCGCGCGCAAAGCCGGCGAGACGCGCGAGGACCGCAAAAATGGCGTCGTGATGCGCGATTATCTGCGCGGCGGGCGGCGCGTGGTACGGCTTTGTCGTGTGCAGGGGCTGGGTCACGCATGGGCCGGCGGCGACGATGCGCTGCCCTTCCATTCATCCAAGGGCCCGGACGCGAGCGCCATGCTGTGGGAGTTTTTCCGGCATCAGCGTCGCACGGACGCGGGCCGCATCGCGGAAGGGTTGGCGGCATCGTCGGTCGGGCGGTGACGTCCGAGCAACACCTCGAAAATGAGCAGTGGCATGTAATCAGGGTTTTCCCTATAATACGGGTTATCCCTTAGGCGTAACCGCCTAGCTATCATTGCCGAGGTAAACCATGTATCTGATCAGCCGCCTGTTCCTGTTTCTGACCAAATCGCCGGACCAGCTCGCGAAGGAGCGCGCTGACGCCTATCTCGCTGAAGCGACCGATCTCTACGATCTCGAATTCCGCATGCGCAAGCTCGATCAAGAGACGAACGCGCGTCCGTCGTGGATGAGCCAGCACTACGGCTAAGCCGACTGCCTGTAATCGGCATCAGGCCGTCAGCAATCGGAACATCGGCGCGTGGTGAGGCGCTGGTGTTTGGGGTTGGCCATCAAGGCTAGTACTCGTAACGCGCATTCCCCTTTACTCATCGCGCGGCCTTCGTGCCCGCTTGGCAGACCCCACTCAAGCAGCCGGATTCAACTGCCACAACGCGTAGTTCAAAAGCGCGGCGTACGCGACCCACACGACATACGGCACGAGCAGAATGCCCGCGAGGCGATCGCGCCGCCAGAACACATACGTCAGCATCACGATCAGTAGCAGCAGAATCAGGATGTCGATCAGCGCCGTCTCCGGCCGATGCAGGCCGAAAAACAGCCACATCCACGCGGCGTTGAACACCAGTTGCACGACCCACAGTACGATCGCCGCGGTCAGGCCGTCGCGCTTCCACACGCGCCACGCGGAAAACGCCATCAGCACGTAAAGTACGGTCCAGACCGGTGGGAAAACCCAGTTCGGCGGATTGAACACAGGCTTTTGCAGGCCCGTGTACCACGCGTCCGGCAGAGACAGACTCGCGGCCCAGCCGGCCGCCAGCGTCAGGATCAAAAACACGAGCAGCGACGGTAGACGGCGCATCTTCGCCCCCTTCAGACCTTCTTATTCAGTAATGTGAGCAGGCACTCACTTTCCGTATCAGGCCAGTGTGCGCTCGCGGGCCTGTGCCTGGTCGACGATCCGTTCGGGATAATTCCCGCCCCGTACCATGCACCGAATTCCGCGAGCCGCTCCGCGCCGGCCAGCCACCGCGCGTGAATCCATTTTGCCGGCAAGTTCGCGAGCTGCGGTAGATATCGTTTGATAAAGCGCCCGTCGGGATCGAATTTTTCGGATCGCGTGAGCGGATTGAAAATACGGGAGTAAGGTTGCGCGCCGTAGCCGGTCGAGGCGGCCCACTGCCAGCCGCCCTTGTTCGCCGAGAAATCGAAGTCGTTCAGCAAATCGGCGAAGTATCGCTCGCCGAGCCGCCAGTCGATGCCGAGATCCTTCGCGAGGAAGCTTGCCGCGACCATCCGCAGACGGTTGTGCATATAGCCGGTCTGGTTCAACTGCAGCATCGCGGCATCGACGAGCGGATAGCCGGTGCGGCCGTCGCACCAGGCGGCGAACGCTGCAGGCGGCGGGCGCGTGTCATCGGGAGAGGCAGTCGGGCTGAAGGTGGTCGAGGACCGGCTACGCAGGATGCGTGCCGTGCGCGCGAAAACAATCAGCGCCCGGCCCTTTGTGCAGGGTGCGGGCGCTGCTCGCGACGGCGCAGGGTAATGCGCCGTGAGCGGTTCTTCTTGAGCATTGCTGATCGGCGCAACGGCCGACCTGACCTCAAGCGACGTGCAGACGAACCGCGACGTTGTTACGCGTAGCGTTCGAGTACGGGCAGACCTGGTGCGCTGCATCCACCAGTTCCCTGGCAGCGTCCGCAGCCAGACCCGGCAGAGTGATACGCAGGTCGATGTCGAGCGCGAAGCCGCCCTTGTCGTTCGGACCGATGCCGACGTCGGCGGAAACCTGCGCGTCGGCCGGCAGGGCCTGTTTGCGCTGGCCGGCGACAAACTTCATGGCGCTCAGGAAACAGGCCGAGTAGCCGGCTGCAAACAGCTGTTCGGGATTCGTGCCTGCTGCGCCATTTCCGCCGAGTTCACGCGGTGCCGCCAGCTTCACGTCCAATGCATCGTCCGACGATACGGCGCGGCCGTCGCGGCCGCCGGTGCTCGTTGCGCTTGCCTTGTAGAGGATGTTCATGGTGCGGTTCCTAGTCTGGGGTGTCAGGGTTGGCTTGTTTGCCGCTGGCTGCCGGTTCGCCGGTCTGGCGAAGCGCTAGCGAAGCGGCAGGTGACCAAGATAGTACACAAATCATTTGTGTGCAAATGAATTTTTCGATGGAACCGGAACTAGTCCTTTTCAGTTATCGCCCTACTGGTCCATGAAGTCGTTGAGCGTCGTGCGCAGGCGTGTGAGGTCGTCGCGCAGACGCAGCAGGAAGTCCGCCGTCTGCTGCGTCGCGCAGAAGATTTCGCCGGGCACGTCGCGCGCCTGACGCTTGAGCGCCTTGCCCGCGCCCATCAGGCGAATGTAGACGAGGCGCTCATCGTCGGTGCCGCGCGCGCGCTCGATGAGTCCCTGCGCTTCGAGGCGCTTGAGCAGCGGCGTGACCGTCGCCGGATCGAGATTCAGGCGCGCGGCCATGTCCTTGACGGTGACGTCGTCGGTTTCCCACAGCACGAGCATCGCCAGATACTGTGGATACGTGAGTCCGAGCTTTTCGAGCAGCGGCTTGTACGCTTTCGTCATCGCGAGCGAGGTCGAGTAGAGCGCAAAGCACAGTTGCTCGTCGAGCGTGAAGGGGAGAGCGGGGCGCTGGGTCATGATTCATCTCGGCAAAAAGAGCGTGCAAATGGATTGCACGCAAACCATTGTGCCGCAAGTCGATTCAGGATGCCGAGCGTCGGGATCAGGTGTGTCGACAGAGACGTCGGGAAGGTGTGCGCGGAACACGCGGCGCGCGCGGGCGCCAGAACGGCTCCCGCGCGGGAACGACGGATCAGGCCGCCGGCGTGGTCGGCAGATCCGGCGTTTGCGGCGTCTGCACGCCGAAGCAGCCGCGATAGGTCGCGTAGAACGAGCAGTACAGCATGGTCGTGACGATCATCGTCGCGGGCATCAGGATCGCGAACGCGAAGTCGGCCGCGCCGAGCGCCTGCATCAGCACCGACAGCCCGATCGACACGACCGTTGCGACTGCGAACCACAGCGCCGCGAATACGACGAAAGCGCCGCGATTGCGCCAGCAACTGACGACGCTGAAGAACATGGCCTTGACGGGCGGCACGTCGTGCCAGGCGGCGAGGATGGGCGAGAACCAGAACAGCATCGCGACCGGTATGTAGAACGCGAGCGCGGTGATCACCGCGAGCGGGATATTGCTGTTGGCGATCGTGTTCTCGTCCATCGACGCGTTGCCGAGCATCACCTTCAGCAGCATGCCGCCGTCGGCGAGCGCCGAGCCGGCCAGCACGAGCGCCATGGCGATGACATACAGCGCGCCGAGCACGAGCAGCCGCCGCGCGACCACCGGGCCGTACGAATGAAAGCCGTCGACAAGGATGGTCGGAAACACCGGTTTGCCCGCGATCGTGTTGCGGCATGCGGCCATGAAGCCGACCGCGACACCGGGAATGAACAATAGCGGCAACACGCCGCCGACCACCGGAATCTGCGACACGAGCGTCATCACCAGCAAATAGGTGAAGAACAGCGTCAGAAAGGCGAGCGGATTCTTGCGGAACAGCCAGATACCCTGGCGGAACCACACATAGCCGGTTTTCGCGGGGACTTCGATCAGTTGCATGAGGTATGGATGCCTGGATTCGCGACGCCGTGCAGGCGCTCGCGCAGAATGCGTTCGAAATGACCGGGGTCGTGCGGCTTCAGCAGTTCGGCCGCGCGCGGCAAATGAAAATCATACAGGCGCGAGACCCAGAAACGGTATGCGCCCGCACGCAGCATGTCGCCCCAGTGATGGTTTTCCTCGACGGTGAACGGCCGCACCGTCTGATACGCGCGCAACAGCGCCTCGGTGCGCTCGGCGTCGAGCTTGCCGGTCGCGAGGTCGACGCACCAGTCGTTGACCGTCACCGCGACGTCGAACAGCCACTTGTCGCAGCCGGCGAAATAGAAATCGAAGAAGCCACCGAGCCGCACTTCGTGGCCGGTGTCGGGCGCCGCGTGAGCGAACATCGCGTTGTCGCGGAACAGGTCGGCGTGGCACGGGCCCGCGGGCATTGCCGCGTAATCGGCGGAGGCGAAGAACGCTTCCTGATGCGCAAGCTCGGACGCCAGCAGATCGCGCTGCTCGCCTTCCAGATACGGCAGGATCGTCGGCACGGTTTCGCGCCACCAAGGCAGGCTGCGCAGGTTCGGCTGATAGCGCGGATAGTCGCGGCCCGCGAGGTGCAGGCGCGCAAGCATCTGGCCGACCTCGACGCAATGCTCGACGCCCGGCGAGAGTTCGGGCGCGCCTTCGAGCTTCGTCACGATGGTCGCGGGTTTGCCGAGCAGCATGCCGAACAGCGCGCCGTCGAGACGCGGCATCGGATCCGGTACCGGCACGCGATGCGCGGCAAGATGCCGCATCAGGTTCAGATAGAACGGCAGTTGTTCAGCTGTCAGCTTTTCGAAAATCGTCAGCACGTATTCGTCGCGCGTCGTCGTCAGAAAGAAGTTGCTGTTTTCAATGCCGGACGAAATGCCGCGAAACTCGACGACATCGCCGAGATCGTAGTGACTCATCCATTCTGCGAGTTGGGATTCGTTGACAGCGGTGAAGACGGCCATGCGGAAACGTCGGATCAGGTTGTTCGGGCTGGCGCGGTGCGGCCAGTGCGAGGTGAGACAAACGAATGTGGCGGAGCGGGCGACGAAAGCGGAACGGCGAAGTGCAAGCGTTGCCGCATTCAGCGCGGGTTCATCGCGCAGCGGCCGCGATCGGGTTGAGCGGGGGCGCGGTCGCGCCGCGGCCGCCGTTGCCGGCGTGCCGCTTTCGTAAAGATCAATAGTGGAGATTCACCGATGGCAAGCGCGTACTGGGCTTGCCGCTGTCGTGGACGGTGGGCGACGTGTCGGGCGACGCGCTCATCTGGTAGCGGGTGCCGAAATTCGAATGCACGTCGATTTCGACCGGCTTGCCCTTGTCGCGGAATTCGGTGATTTCGGTGCCGTTCGGGCTGACTTCGTGAAAGCTCGGCGTGCGCGGAACGTTGATGTCGACCTTCGAGCTGACCTCTGCGGCCGGACGATTGATCTTGTCCAGGTCCGGCAGACCGGCCCGTTCATTGCCGGACTGGGGCACGCCGGCGGCCGGCGGTTCGTCGACGGGCTGGGCAGCCATCGCGGCGTTGCCGAAGGCCAGAGCCAGCGCAACAGCGATGGGAAGGAGCAGCTTCATGGTGATTCTCCGATTGGGTGCCCGGATTCTAGCAAATCCGGCCTGACGCACGGGCGCCAAGCCTTATTTTGCGCCGCTTTCGCGCAACCTGCGCGCGTTCTCGCGGGCGCTGTTGCAAGCGTCGCCGCCGACATTTGGCAACAGCGGGTTCCGTGGTAATGTCGTCTCATCAAAAAGGGTGAACGATGATGATCAACAACGATATCAATCAGCGCACGGTGCAGACTCCCGCCAACAGCTTCCCAACCGAAGGCTTCGACGACGCGGCCGAGGCCGTCACCCGCCTCGCCGCGATCTACGAGGCGAACACGTCGTTCCTGCGCGATGCGTTCGCGCGCTATCGCCGCAACGAGCAGTTCGACCATCGCGTGCGCGCCTGCTATCCGTTCGTGCGCGTGCGTACCGAGGTCAACACGCACGTCGATTCACGTCGCTCGTACGGTTTCGTCGCGGGGCCGGGCGTGTTCGAGACGACCGTCACGCGGCCAGACCTGTTCGGCAACTACTATCGCGAGCAACTGCGGCTGCTGGCGAAGAATCATCACGTGCAGATCGAGGTCGGTGTGTCGGACCAGCCGATTCCGATTCATTTCGCGTTCGCCGAGGGCATCCACCTCGAAGGCGATCTGGACCGCGAGCGCCTGTTCCTGATGCGCGACATCTTCGATATACCGGACCTCGCGCTGCTCGACGACCGCATCGTCAACGGCACGTACGAGCCGCTGCCGGGCGAGCCGCATCCGCTCGCGTTGTTCACGGCGGCGCGCGTCGATTTTTCACTGCATCGGCTGAAGCACTACACGGCGACCTCGCCGACGCATGTGCAGAACTACGTGCTGTACACCAACTACCAGTTCTATATCGACGAATTCGTCAAGCTCGGCCGGGGCATGATGGCCCGTACCGACGACGAGGAATTGCGCGCCTATCGCAGCGAATACACGTCGTTCGTCGAGCCCGGCGACGTCATCACCTACAACGAGAATCTCGGCGAGCAGGCGCAGGAGGGCACGCTGCCGCCACGTCTGCCGCAGATGCCGGCCTATCACCTGAAACGCGCGGACGGCAGCGGCATCACGATGATCAACATTGGGGTCGGGCCGTCGAATGCGAAGACCATCACCGATCACATCGCGGTGCTGCGTCCGCATGCGTGGATCATGCTCGGCCACTGCGCGGGACTGCGCAACACGCAGCGTCTCGGCGACTACGTGCTCGCGCACGGCTATGTGCGCGAAGATCATGTGCTCGATGCCGATCTGCCGCTGTGGGTGCCGATTCCGGCGCTCGCCGAAGTGCAGGTCGCGCTCGAGCGCGCGGTCGCGCAGGTCACGCAGCTCGACGGCGTCGAGCTGAAGCGCGTGATGCGCACGGGCACGGTGGCGAGCGTCGACAATCGCAACTGGGAGCTGCGCGATCATCGCGAGCCGGTGCAGCGGCTGTCGCAAAGCCGTGCAATCGCGCTCGATATGGAAAGCGCGACGATCGCCGCGAACGGCTTCCGCTTCCGCGTGCCTTACGGCACGTTGCTGTGCGTGTCGGACAAGCCGCTGCACGGCGAGCTGAAGCTGCCGGGCATGGCCGATCAGTTCTATCGCGCGCAGGTCGATCAGCATCTGCAGATCGGCGTGAAGGCGATGGAACTGCTGCGGATGAATGGGCTGCATCGATTGCATAGCCGCAAGCTGCGCAGTTTCGCGGAAGTCGCGTTTCAGTAACTCAGGCCGAGGCACTGATAAACAGCCCGCTGGCAAGCGTGCAAACGATTTGTTCGCCAATCCGGTTGACAGTCAGCGCGCCGCAAACTGGCCTGCTAAACGAAAGCGGGCAGCCCGAAGGCTGCCCGCCATGTGCGCGACGATAGGCATCGTGCTACGCGCAATGCGAGGCGCGCAGCCTCTTGCCATCACAGGTAGAACATCCGGTCTTCTTCCGACTTGACCGGATGAACTTCGCCTTCCTCGCGGTCTTCGTAGAACTTGAGCACCGCTTCGAGCACCTGGTCCGGATTGTCGATCACCTGCATCAGATCGATGTCGGTCGGATTGATCAAACCCATCGGAATCAGAGCGCTCTTGAACCACGCGAGCAGACCTTCCCAGAACTCGGCGCCGACCAGAATGATCGGCACATGGCGCGACTTCTTGGTCTGGATCAGCGTGAGCACTTCGGCCAGTTCGTCGAGCGTGCCGAAGCCGCCGGGCATCACGATCACCGCGTCCGAGTTCTTCACGAACGTGACCTTGCGCGTGAAGAAATGGCGAAAGCGCAGCGAGATGTCCTGCCACTGGTTGCCCGACTGCTCGTGCGGCAACTCGATGTTCAGACCGACCGAAGGCGCCTTGCCCGCATGCGCGCCCTTGTTGGCCGCTTCCATGATGCCGGGGCCGCCGCCGGAGATCACCGCGAAGCCAGCATCCGACAATTTGCGCGCGATCTGCGTGGCGAGTTTGTAGTACGGCGAGTTCGGTTTCAGGCGCGCCGAACCGTAGATGCTGACCGCCGGGCGAATCTCCGACAGGTACTCGGTCGCCTCGATAAACTCTGCCATAATCGTGAACATCTGCCACGATGCGCGGGCTTTCTTGGCCGTTGCGCGCTCTTGATCTGCGAGCGATCGCAGACTCGGAATCACTTTTCTCTTAGTCATAATGCCTGAAGAACGAAGCCTTGAAGGTAAGACCCTGCTGTTGGTCGACGGTTCGAGTTATCTGTACCGGGCCTACCATGCGATGCCTGATCTGCGCGGTCCCGAGGGTGGCCCGACGGGTGCGCTCTACGGGATGATCAACATGCTGCGGCGCATGCGCAAGGAAGTCACAGCAGAGTATAGCGCGTGCGTGTTCGACGCCAAGGGCAAAACGTTTCGCGACGACTGGTATCCGGAATACAAGGCGAACCGTCCGTCGATGCCGGAAGATCTTGCCCGTCAGATCGAGCCGATTCACGTCGCGGTGCGTGCGCTCGGCTGGCCGCTGCTGATGATCGATCGCGTCGAAGCGGATGACGTGATCGGCACGCTGTGCACCGAAGCGGAAAAGCTCGGCATGAACGTGGTCGTGTCGACCGGCGACAAGGACCTCGCGCAGCTCGTGTCGAACCGCGTGACGCTCGTCAATACGATGACCAACGAAACGCTCGACCGCGACGGCGTGGTCGCGAAGTTCGGTGTGCCGCCGGAGCGCATCATCGATTATCTGTCGCTGATCGGCGATACCGTCGACAACGTGCCGGGCGTCGAGAAGTGCGGTCCGAAAACCGCGGTCAAATGGCTGACGCAATATGAGTCGCTAGATGGCATCGTCGGGCATGCGAGCGAGATCAAGGGCGCGGTCGGCGAGAATCTGCGCCGCGCGCTGGACTTTTTGCCGATGGCGCGCAAGCTCGTCACAGTCGAGCGTCATTGCGATCTGACCGGGCACATCGTGTCGATCGAGGAGAGTTTGCCGAGCCTTCCCGAATCGCGCGAAGAGTTGCGCGAGGTGTTCACGCGCCACGGCTTCAAGACATGGCTGCGCGAAGTCGAAATCGCCGATGCGGTCGAAGGTCCGGAAACCGACGTGCCCCCCGCGTTGTCCGTCGATCACGAGCGCCACTACGAGACCGTGCAAACATGGGAGCAGCTCGACGCGTGGCTCGACAGGATCAATGCGGCCGAGCTGACCTCGTTCGATACCGAGACCACGTCGCTCGATCCGATGATCGCGCAGATCGTCGGCTTGTCGCTGTCGGTCGAAGCGGGCCGCGCCGCGTATGTGCCGCTCGCGCATCGCGGCCCCGACGCGCCGGTGCAGCTGCCGCGAGACGAAGTGCTCGCGAAGCTCAAGCCGTGGCTCGAAAGCGCAGGCCACAAGAAGGTCGGCCAGCATCTGAAGTACGACGAACAGGTGCTCGCGAATTACGGCATCGAAATGCGCGGCGTCGAGCATGACACGCTGCTCGAGTCGTACGTGCTCGAATCGCATCGCACGCACGACATGGACAGCCTCGCGCTGCGTCATCTCGGCGTGAAGACGATCAAGTACGAAGAGGTCGCGGGCAAGGGCGCGCAGCAGATCGGCTTCGACGAAGTCGCGCTCGACAAAGCCGCCGAATATGCGGCCGAAGACGCAGACATCACGCTGCGTTTGCATCAGGCCTTGTATCCGCAGATCGCCGCGGAGAAGTCGCTCGACCACGTGTATCGCGAGATCGAAGTGCCGACTTCGCGCGTACTGCGCAAGATGGAGCGGACCGGCGTGCTGATCGACGCGGAGAAGCTGCGTCAGCAGAGCAGCGAGATCGCCACGCGTCTGATCGAACTCGAAGGCAAGGCGTACGAACTGGCCGGCGGCGAATTCAACCTCGGCTCGCCAAAGCAGATTGGTCAGATTTTCTTCGAGAAGCTCGAACTGCCGGTCATCAAGAAGACGCCGAGCGGTGCGCCTTCCACCGACGAAGAGGTGTTGCAGAAGCTCGCCGAAGACTATCCGCTGCCGAAGATTCTGCTCGAACATCGCGGCCTGTCGAAACTGAAGTCGACCTATACCGACAAGCTGCCGCGCATGGTCAATCCGCACACCGGCCGCGTGCATACGAACTACGCGCAGGCCGTCGCGGTGACGGGGCGGCTCGCATCGAACGATCCAAACCTGCAGAACATTCCGGTGCGTACCGGCGAAGGTCGGCGCATCCGCGAGGCGTTCATCGCGCCGCCCGGGCACAAGCTCGTCTCCGCCGATTATTCGCAGATCGAATTGCGCATCATGGCCCACATCTCGGGCGACGAATCGTTGTTGCGCGCGTTTTCGCGGGGCGAGGACATTCACCGCGCCACCGCGTCGGAAATCTTCAGCGTGACGCCGCTCGAAGTGTCGAGCGATCAGCGACGCGTCGCGAAGGTCATCAACTTTGGGCTCATCTACGGCATGAGCGCGTTCGGACTCGCGTCGAACCTCGGCATCACGCGCGATGCGGCGAAGATTTATATCGACCGCTACTTCGCGCGCTATCCCGGCGTCGCGCGCTATATGGACGAGACGCGTTTGAGCGCGAAGGCGAAGGGCTACGTCGAAACGGTGTTCGGCCGTCGTCTGTGGCTGCCCGAGATCAACGGCGGCAACGGTCCGCGCCGCCAGGCCGCGGAGCGGGCCGCGATCAACGCGCCGATGCAGGGCACCGCCGCCGACCTGATCAAGCTTTCGATGATCGCCGTGCAGAACTGGATCGAAGACTCGAAGATCGGCACGCGGATGATCATGCAGGTGCATGACGAACTGATTCTCGAAGTGCCCGACGCTGAGTTGTCCGAAGTCCGCATGCGCCTGCCAGAACTGATGTGCGGCGTCGCCGCGCTGAAGGTGCCGCTCGTCGCCGAGGTCGGTGCGGGCCTGAACTGGGAGGAAGCGCATTGACATGCCCGTGACATGCGCACGATAACGTCGTGCGCATGTCACACATGGGTTTTGGCGACTTGTGACTTCCCAGGCGGGTCGAGGACAATCGGTTCAGGACGGCGCATTCATGCGCAGCGTCGCGACAGATAATTCATCGGCTACACGGAGAAGTGCAATGCATCGATTTATCGTCGTTGGCGGAGGTGCGGGAGGATTGGAACTGGCCACGCGTCTTGGCGATCGCTATCGGGCCGACAAGAAGGGGCGCAGCGCGCAGGCCCAGGTCACGCTGGTCGACCGCTATCCGACGCATATCTGGAAGCCGCTGCTGCACGAGGTGGCGGCGGGCAGCATGGACCCGTTCACGCAGGAGCTCCCGTACGCGGCGCAGGCGCGCTGGCATGGCTTCGCATTCCAGCAAGGCGACCTGAGCGCACTCGACCGCACGAACCGACGCATTACGCTCGGCACCGTGCTGGACGACGACGGCGCTGAACTGCTGCCCGAACGCGAGCTCGAGTACGACACGCTGATCATCGCGATTGGCAGTACCACGGCCTTCTTCGGCGTCAAGGGAGCGGCCGAATTCTCCTTCGCACTGGATACGGTTAGCGAGGCAGAGCGTTTCCGCAAGCGCCTGATAGCGGCGTGCGTGCGCGCCGAGCATCAGGCGCACGAACCCGTCGAGTCGAGACCGGGACCCGGCACGTGGACGTCCAGCGAGCCGCGCATTCAGGTGGCGATCGTCGGCGGCGGCGCGACGGGGGTCGAGTTGTCGGCGGAGTTGCGCAATACCGCGCAGGTGTTGTCCGCGTATGGCTTGCACAAGCTCGATCCGCGGCATGACGTCGGCATCGTGCTGATCGAGGCGGGGCCGCGCATTCTGCCCGCGTTGCAGGAGCGCGTTTCCACGGCCACCGCCGAATTGCTGACCAAGCTCGGCGTGAAGCTGATGATTGGCGAGACGGTGGCCGAGGTCGCGCCGGGCTACATCCGCACCGCGAGCGGTCACACCGTGCGGGCCGATCTGACCGTGTGGGCGGCGGGCATCAAGGCGCCGGCGGTGCTCGGTCAGCTCGACGGCTTGCCGGTCAACCGGCTCGGCCAGCTGGTCGTGCGCCGTACGCTGCAAACCGGGATCGACGACAACATCTTCGCGCTCGGCGACTGCGCGGCGTGCGAGTGGCCGGGCAACGAGCGCAACGTGCCGCCGCGCGCGCAGGCCGCGCATCAGCAGGCGAGCTTTCTGATGAAAGGACTGGCGGCGCGCCTCGACAACAGGCCACAACCGGAATTCACGTATCGCGACTTCGGCTCGCTGGTCTCGCTCGGCCACTTCAGCGCGGTTGGCAATCTGATGGGCGGGGTGATTGGCGGCAATATGCTGATCGAAGGGCTGTTCGCGCGCTTCATGTACATGTCGCTGTACCGGCTGCATATCGCGGCGCTGCACGGCTATCCGCGCATGGTGCTCGACACCTTCGCGCATTGGTTGCGCCGTACCACGCTGCCGCGCGTCAAGCTGCACTGACGCGCGCGGACGATCTCCTCAGTTGAATGTGCAACGGGATGCGCGCAAGGCGTATCCTGTTGCCTCTAACAATTCTTCGAGGAGCGCCCCGTGCTGAAGCCTGAGGTCGACTGCCTGGTCCCGCACGTTCCCTTCGATCGGCGCACCTTCATCAAGGCGGCGCTGGGCACCGGTTTCGCGGCGGCGGTGCTGCCAGTCTCGGCGCAAACCATTCATACCGACAGCGACGGCCTCGAAGCAGGGGAGGTGGCGTTTCATTCGCTCGGTACGCTGATACCGGCCTACCGCGCGCAGCCGAAGGGCAAGACGCATCTGCCGGTGATCCTTGTCGTGCATGAGGCTTTCGGCGTGCACGAGCATATCGCGGACGTCTGCCGGCGCTTCGCGAAGCTGGGCTATCTGGCAATCGCGCCCAACCTGTTCGAGCGCGAGGGCGATCCGACCGTCTACACGAGCATCCAGCAACTGAGCGAGCAACTGCTCAGCAAGGTACCCGACGAGCAGGTGCTGGCCGACCTCGACGCAGCCGTCGCGTGGGCCGGCGAAAACGGCGGCGACCTGAACCGGCTCGGCGTGAACGGCTTCTGCTGGGGTGGGCGCATCTCGTGGCTCTATGCCGAACACAATCCGCGCGTGAAGGCGGGGGTCGCCTGGTACGGTCGCGTGACCGGCGCGAAGAATGCGATGACGCCGGCCAATCCGATCGATCTCGTCGCTGACCTTCATGCGCCGGTGCTCGGCCTGTACGGGCGCCAGGATCAAAGCAATCCGCAGGACACGCTCGAGCAGATGAAGCAGGCGATCGCGCAAGGGCCGCAAGCAGGACGCGGCTCACAGTTCGTCGTTTATGACGACGCGGGTCACGCGTTTTTCGCCGATTACCGTCCGAGCTACAGGAAGGCCGATGCCGAGGATGGCTGGCGTCGTACGCTCGTGTGGTTCAAGCAGCACGGCGTGGCTTGAAGCGCTGCTCGAATTCCTCGCGTCTGGTTACGACTTGCGGCGGCTCGCGCTCAAGGTTTCGCCCCCGTCGCCACCGGCCGTTTCGGATCGGAACTCCATTCGCTCCAGGAGCCCGCGTACAACGCTGAACCATGCAGGCCGGCAACCTCCATCGCAAGCGAATTGATGCAGGCGGTCACGCCCGAGCCGCATTGCAGCACCACGTGTTCGGGCGGCGTGTCGCCGAGCAGCGCGTGGAATTCCTCACGCAGTGTGTGCGCCGGCTTGAAGCGGCCGTCGGGGGTCAGGTTGTCCTTGAAGAAGCGGTTCAGCGCGCCCGGGATATGGCCGCCGACGCGGTCGAGCGTCTCGTTTTCGCCGCGATAGCGATCGGCCGCGCGCGCATCGACGACGATTCGCTCCTTCGAACCGAGGTTGCGCTCGACCGCCTGGGTATCGATGGTCACGGCGAGCGGCGCGGCCGCCTTGAAGTCGCCGGTGTTCTGCGCGGGCACGTCCTGCGTCAGCGGTTGGCCAGCCGCTTCCCATGCCTGCAGTCCGCCGTCGAGCAGCGCGACCGCGTCGTGACCGAGCCAGCGCAACAGCCACCAGACGCGCGCCGCGTACATGCCGCCTTGTGCGTCATATGCGACGACCTGTTGACCTTGCTTCAGTCCCCGCGACTCCAGCGTTTCGACGAGCCGCGCGCGATCGGGCAGCGGATGCCGGCCGTTCGAGCCGTTCTTCGGCCCGGACAGATCGCGATCGAGATGCAGATAGTGCGCGCCCGGCAGATGGCCGGCCAGCCAGGCTTTCTCGCCCGCGTCGGTATCGGCGAGGTCGAACCGGCAGTCGATCACGAACACGCTGCCCGGCGCGGCCGTGAGCCGCTCGGCAAGATTGGTCGCGGAGATCAGGGTGGTGTAATGAGTGTGGGGCATGAGCGTCTCCTCGATACGGGCGATGGCGGCTGCGGGCCGCGTCGTTCACGCGGCTGGCGCATGGCCGGTCTATATCGGTAGTCTAAACAAAAAAAGACGGGTCGAAGCCCGTCTTTCCTTGAGTCGATCGATGCGCCACGCGGCGCGGATCAGATCGTGCCGAGTTCGCGCCGCAGAAACTCGTGGAAGTGCTGCATACCGTCTTCCATCGGGCTCTGATACGGTCCGACCTGTGATTCGCCGCGCTCCATCAACGCGAGGCGGCCGGCGTCCATGCGCTCGGCGATCTCGTCGTCTTCGCGGGCTGTCTCCATATAGGCGGCGCGCTCGGCTTCGACGAAGTCGCGCTCGAACAGCGCGATTTCCTCGGGGTAATAGAACTCCACAACGTTGGTGGTCTTCTGCGGACCGCGCGGAATCAGCCACGACACGACCAGCACGTGCGGATACCACTCGATCATGATGCCCGGGTAGTACACCATCCAGATCGCGCCGAACTCGGGCGGATTGCCGTCGCGAAAGCGCAGCACTTCGTCGTGCCACTTGCGATACGTCGGGCTGCCCGGTTGCTCGAGCGCCTTGTGCACGCCGACCGTCTGCACGCTGTACCAGTCGCCGAACTCCCACGTCAGATCGTCGCAATTGACGAAGCTGCCGAGGCCCGGATGGAACGGTGCGACGTGATAGTCCTCCAGATAGACCTCGATGAAGGTCTTCCAGTTGTAGTTGCACTCATGGACTTCGATGTGATCGAACATGAAGCCCGCGAAATCGAAATGACGCTTGGTGCCGAGGCGTGCGAGATCTTTCGCGACGTCCCGACCTTGGGCCTCGAACAGCAGACCCTGCCAGTTCTGCAGTGGCGTGGCGCCGAGATTCAGGCACGGGTTGTCGGCGAAATGTGGCGCGCCGAGCAGCGCGCCCTTCAGGTCGTACGTCCAGCGATGCAGCGGACAGACGATGTTCTGCGTCTGTCCGCGGCCGTTGAGCATGATGGCTTGCCGGTGGCGGCACACGTTCGACAGCAACTCGACTTGCGACTGCTGGTTACGGACGAGTACCCGCCCCTCGCGTTCGCTGGGCAAGGCAAAATAATCCCCCGCTTCGGGCACCATGAGATCGTGGCCGATGTAGCGAGGACCTTTCTTGAAAAGGGTGTCGATTTCGCGCGTAAGAAGCGCTTCGTCAAAGTAAGCCGTGACTGGCAGCTGGCTATGAACAGACCGCAACTGCAATGCATTGCTCAGATTGGACATTCCCACTCCCGATGAAGACGTGAAAGCAGTGAACAACCCAACCATCGAAGATTCGATTTAGGGAGCCCGCAATTATACCCGTTTCCCTGTGACAGGGGCACTTAAGTCCCTGATTTGGGTTAAAAATGTCAAGAAAGTTCGGCATTTTCGCCGCAGACCTCGAGCTTTTTTTCTGCGAGACTTCAGGGTCGAAGCGGGGCAAGGGTGGGCATCGGACAGGCTCGAAGCGAGACAGCACGGCGGGGCGCAGGCCGGCGGGCGGATCGAAAATGTCGCTTTTGCCGTAGAATGTCCGACTTGTTTTAATTTTGCGACTATTCATGGCGAAGACCGCATCGAACGATTCCGCCGCCGCACCAGCCGAAAGCGGCGATAGCGCGCCGCTGCCGGAGAACTACGAGGCCGCGCAGACCGAACTGGAAGAGCTCGTCGCGCGCATGGAAGGCGGCAGTCTGAGCCTCGAGGAATCGCTGGCCGCTTACCGTCGCGGGGCGGCACTTGTCGCATTCTGTCAACAGCAGCTCGAAAAGGTCGAGCAGCAGGTGCGGGTCCTCGATGGCGAGACCCTCAAGCCGCTGCCCATGAATACCGCAGGAACAGCCGCGACTGAGAGCGGGGACGACCTATGACATTCGAACAATGGACGCGCTCGGTGCTCGAACGCGTCGAAACGGCTCTGGAACACTATCTGCCGGCCGAGACGACCGAACCCGCCAGGCTGCACGAGGCGATGCGCTATGCGGTGCTCGGCGGCGGCAAGCGGGTGCGGCCGCTCCTGTGCCACGCGGCCGGCGAGCTGACCGGCGCGCGTGCCGAATGCCTCGATGCGGCGGCGGCGGCGCTGGAAATGATTCACGTGTACTCGCTCGTGCACGACGACATGCCCTGCATGGACGACGACGAACTGCGCCGCGGCAAGCCGACGGTCCACGTCAAGTATGACGAAGCGACCGCGCTGCTGGTCGGCGACGCGCTGCAGTCGCAAGCATTCATCGTGCTCACGTCCGACGTACTCGGCCGGCCGCAGCAGGCCTCGCTCGTACGCGAACTCGCGCTCGCAAGCGGCTCGATCGGCATGTGCGGCGGCCAGGCCATCGATCTGGCGAGCGTCGGCCACACGCTGACCCGCCCGCAGCTCGAGACCATGCATCGCATGAAGACCGGCGCGCTGCTGCGCGCGGCCGTGCGCATGGGCGCATTGGCCGGCGAGACGCCGGACGCGCAGGGTCTGGCGTCGCTCGACGCCTACGCCGCCGCGGTCGGTCTTGCGTTTCAGGTCGTCGACGACATTCTCGACGTCACGACCGACTCCGCAACGCTCGGCAAGACCGCCGGCAAGGACGCGAAGGACGGCAAGCCGACCTACGTGTCGATTATTGGGCTCGACGCGTCGCGCGCGCTCGCGGCGCAACTGCGCAGCGACGCGCACGCCGCGCTCGCGCCGTTCGGCGCGCGCGCGCAGCGTCTTGCCGAACTGGCCGACCTGGTGGTGAACCGGGTCAGCTGAACGCGAAAGCCCGCCGCCGCGCACCCTCCATCCCCGGGGTGCATGTATGAAGTGCGGGCGCGTAAGTTTTCCTACAATGGAACGACGATGTACGACTTGCTGAAAACCATCGACGACCCGGCAGCCCTGCGCCGCCTCGATCGCCGCCAATTGCACCCGCTTGCCGACGAGTTGCGTGCCTTCGTGCTCGACAGCGTATCGCAGACGGGCGGCCATCTCTCGTCCAACCTCGGCACGGTCGAGTTGACCATCGCGCTGCACTACGTCTTCGATACGCCGCACGACCGGATCGTCTGGGACGTGGGCCATCAGACCTATCCGCACAAGATCCTGACCGGTCGTCGCGACCAGATGCACACGCTGCGTCAGTTGGGCGGCATCTCGGGCTTCCCGAAGCGCGACGAATCGGAATACGACACCTTCGGCACCGCGCACTCGAGCACGTCGATTTCGGCCGCGCTCGGCATGGCGATCGCGAGCAAGCTGCAAGGCGACAACCGCATGGGCATCGCCGTGATCGGCGACGGCGCGATGACGGCCGGCATGGCCTTCGAGGCAATGAACAACGCGGGCGTCGAAGACGACGTGCCGCTGCTCGTGATCCTCAACGACAACGACATGTCGATCTCGCCGCCGGTCGGCGCGCTGAATCGCCATCTCGCGCGTCTGATGTCCGGGCGCTTCTATGCGGCTGCGCGCGCGGGCGTCGAGCGCGTGCTGCGCGTCGCGCCGCCGGTGCTCGATCTCGCGCGCAAGCTCGAGGAGCACGCGAAGGGCATGATCGTGCCGGCGACGCTGTTCGAAGAGTTCGGCTTCAACTACATCGGACCAATCGACGGTCACGATCTCGATTCGCTGATTCCGACGCTGCAAAACATCAAGGAACTGCGCGGGCCGCAATTCCTGCACGTGGTCACGAAGAAAGGCCAAGGCTACAAGCTGGCCGAGGCTGATCCGGTGCTGTACCACGGCCCGGGCAAGTTCAATCCGGCCGAGGGTATCAAACCGGCCGCGACGCCGTCGAAAAAGACCTACACGCAGGTGTTCGGCGAGTGGCTGTGCGACGCGGCCGAGCTCGACTCGCGCGTGATCGGCATTACGCCGGCAATGCGTGAAGGCTCGGGCATGGTCGAGTTCGAAAAGCGCTTCCCGGACCGTTACTTCGACGTCGGCATCGCCGAGCAGCACGCGGTGACGTTCGCGGGCGGCCTTGCCGCGGACGGCATGAAGCCTGTCGTCGCGATCTATTCGACCTTTCTGCAACGCGCGTATGACCAGCTGATTCACGACGTCGCGCTGCAAAACCTGCCGGTGGTGTTCGCAATCGATCGTGCGGGTCTCGTTGGTGCGGACGGCGCGACGCATGCGGGCGCGTACGACCTCGCGTTCATGCGTTGTATTCCGAACATGACCGTGATGGCGCCGTCTGACGAAAACGAGTGCCGCCAGATGCTGTACACCGCGTTGCAGCAGTCGCATCCGACCGCTGTGCGCTACCCGCGCGGCGCGGGTACCGGGGTCGCAACGGTCAAGCAGATGGCCGCGTTGCCGCTCGGCAAGGGCGAAGTGCGTCGCGAGACGTCAGCGCCGGCCGGCAAGCGCATCGCGATTCTCGCGTTCGGCACGATGGTCGCGCCGTCGCTCGCGGCCGCCGAGCAACTCGACGCCACCGTCGCGAACATGCGCTTCGTGAAGCCGCTCGACACCGAACTCGTGCGCAAGCTGGCCGAGACGCACGACGCGATCGTCACCGTCGAGGAAGGCTCCATCATGGGTGGCGCGGGTTCGGCGTGCGTCGAAGCCCTGCTCGCAAGTGGGGTTATGCGTCCCGTACTACAATTGGGGCTCCCCGATCGGTTCATCGATCACGGGGACCCGGCCAAGCTGCTCGCCGCGTGCGGTCTCGACGCCGCGGGTATCGCCCGGTCGATCCGCGAACGCTTCCTTGCGAGCGGCGCGGTCGGCGGTCAGTCGTCCGTGAAGCGCGTCGCGTAAAGCGCTGTCGGCTGTCGTGCCGTCGTAGGTTCGACTCATGCCGCCGTCATGCGACGGCGGCTTCGGCAATCTCTAGTTTGAACCGACGGGTGTTGTGGGCCGTCACCCAACGCCGGCGCGAGCCGGCGTTCGCCGTTGCGCGCACTGATCCGCATGGCCGTTGGGTGCCTCGCACTCGCTGCGCGATAGTCGCCGATGCAGCGAAACCTTGGTGCAGCCCGGCGCTTTCCAGAAAGGACAAAAGAATGAATCAGATGAATCCCGCTTTCGTGATGCCCGACGTGCAAAGCACCCCCGACATGCGCCAGATTCCGATCCAGCGGGTCGGCGTGAGGGGCGTGCGTCATCCATTGACGATTCGCACGCAAGGTGGCGAAGTGCAGCCGTCGGTCGGCACGTGGAATCTCGACGTGCATCTGCCGGCCGAGCAGAAGGGCACCCACATGTCGCGCTTCGTCGCGTTGCTCGAAGAGAACAAGGCGCCGCTCGAACCGGCCACCTTCCGCACGATGCTCGCGGCTATGCTCGAAAAACTCGAGGCCGAGGCGGGCCGCATCGAAGTGTCGTTCCCGTACTTCGTGAACAAGACCGCGCCGGTGTCGGGCGTGCAGAGCTTGCTCGATTATGAAGTCACGCTGACCGGTGAGACCCGCCATGGCGCGACGCGGGTGTTCCTGAAGGTGCTGGTGCCGGTCACGAGCCTGTGCCCGTGCTCGAAGAAGATCTCGCAGTACGGCGCGCACAATCAGCGTTCGCACGTGACGATCGATGCCGAGTTGAACGGCGACGTCGCTGTCGAAGAGTTGATCCGTATCGCCGAGGAAGAAGCGTCGTGTGAACTGTGGGGCCTGCTCAAGCGCCCGGACGAGAAGTTCGTCACCGAGCGCGCGTATGAAAATCCGAAGTTCGTCGAAGACCTCGTGCGCGACGTTGCCCAGCGTCTGAATGCCGACGAGCGCATCGTCGCGTATGTGCTCGAAGCGGAGAACTTCGAGTCGATTCACAATCACAGCGCGTATGCGGTGATCGAGCGGGACAAGCGCCTCGCCTGATACGTTCCTGATCGCTCCACGCCGTTTCGTTTCGAAGGCATTGAAGCAAAAAAGCCGCTTGTAAAGCGGCTTTTTGTCCTCTTGGGGCGGCGGTTCAGTGCGCGAGCGACGTCAGATCCCAACGCGGCTTCACGGTGAACGCGTAGTCGTGGCCGGCCTGTTCGGGCCAGCGTTGCAAACGCAGCGCGCCGGCCAGCGCGATCATCGCCCCGTTGTCCGTGCATAGCGACAGGTCCGGGTAGTGGACGTAGAAATTGCGCTTCTGCGCGGCGGCCGACAGCGCTTCGCGCAATTGCCGGTTCGCGCCGACGCCGCCCGCCACCACCAGCCGGTTCAGCTTCGTGCGCTTGAGCGCCGCTAGAGATTTCGCGGCCAGCACGTCGACGGCGGCATCGACGAAACCGCGCGCGAGGTCGGCCTTGGCCTGCTCGCAGATGTTCGCGCCGCCCAGCCGGTTCGCGTGCGTGAGCACGGCGGTCTTCAGGCCGCTGAAGCTGAAATCGAGGTCGCCGGAATGCAGCATCGGGCGCGGCAGCACGACTGCGCCGGGTGTACCGAACTCGGCCATGCGCGAGACTTCGGGGCCGCCCGGATAGCCGAGGCCCAGCAGCTTGGCGGTTTTGTCGAAGGCTTCGCCGGCGGCGTCGTCGAGCGTCTCGCCGAGCGTCTCGTAGAAGCCGACGTCCGTCACACGCATCAACTGCGTGTGGCCGCCCGAGACCAGCAGCGCGACGAACGGGAACGGCGGCGGCTCGTCGACGAGCAGCGGCGACAGCAGATGCCCTTCGAGATGGTGAATGCCCACGGTCGGCTTGTTCCACGCCATCGCCAGCGAATTCGCGACGCTCGCGCCGACCAGCAGCGCGCCCGCGAGCCCAGGCCCTTGCGTGTAAGCGATCGCGTCGATGTCGCCGCGCGCGACGCCGGCGCGCTCCATCACCTCTTCGAGCAGCGGCAGCGCGCGGCGGATATGGTCGCGCGATGCAAGCTCCGGCACGACGCCGCCGTACTCCCGATGCATCGCAATCTGCGAATGCAGCGCGTGCGCGAGCAGGCCGCGCTCCGTGTCGTAGAGCGCGAGACCGGTTTCGTCGCAGGAGCTTTCGATGCCGAGAACGAGCATGATGAATCGCTTGAGACGGGCGCGCGCGACGCGCGTCCGGAAGTGAAAGGTAAGCCTGAAAGTATACCAGCGCGGACAGGCGGCCGCAGGCGGCCCGCTGAGCACGGGCATGGACGCGTGGGCCCGGCAGGTACAATGCGGCCCCATGGAATCCTTCGATATCGCAGTGATCGGCGCGGGCGCGGCCGGCATGATGTGCGCGGCCGTGGCCGGTCAACTCGGCCGGCGTGTGGCGCTGATCGACCACTCGCAGCGTCTCGCGGAAAAAATCCGCATTTCCGGCGGTGGCCGGTGCAACTTCACGAATCTGTATGCGGGGCCGGCCAATTATCTGTCGGCGAATCCGCATTTTTGCCGCTCGGCGCTCGCGCGCTATACGCCGCGCGATTTCATGGCGCTGCTGAAGCAGCATCGCGTGACATGGCACGAGAAGCACAAGGGCCAGCTGTTCTGCGATCAGTCGAGCGACGCGGTCATCGACATGCTGAAGAACGAATGCGACGCCGGTGGGGTTGCATGGCGCACGCCGCTGTCGGTCGAAGAGGTGCGCCAGGACGCCGAAGGACAGTTCCTGCTCGGCACGACGGCGGGCACGATCGCCGCCCGTGCGCTCGTGATCGCGACGGGCGGTCTGTCGATCCCGAAGATCGGCGCGACCGATTTCGCGTACCGGATCGCCAGGCAGTTCGGCCACAAGTTGATCGACACGCGTCCCGCGCTGGTTCCGCTGACCTTCGCTCCGGCCGACTGGGAGCCGTTCGCGGCGCTATCGGGCGTGTCGCTTGAAGTAGAGCTGTCGACTGGCAATACGAAGACCGGCGCCGAATTCACCGAAGATCTGCTGCTCACGCACCGCGGCCTGTCGGGCCCAGGCGTGCTGCAGATCTCGAGCTACTGGCAGCCCGGCGAGCCGATTCACATCAATCTGCTGCCGGAGCGCGACGCCGCGACTGCGCTCATCGACGCGAAAAGCGGCACGAAGCGGCAGATCGCCAATCTGCTATCGGAATGGGTGCCGCAGCGGCTCGCGCATGTGTGGCTCGACACTCACCGGATGGCCGCCGAGGCCCGCGTCGCCGATCTGCCGGACAAGGCGCTGCGCGGCATCGGTGAGGCGCTGTCGCGCTGGACCCTCACGCCGAACGGCACCGAGGGTTATCGCAAGGCCGAAGTGACGCGCGGCGGGGTCGATACACGCGGTTTGTCATCGACCACGATGATGAGCGCGCGGGTGCCGGGCCTCTACTTCATCGGCGAGGCGGTCGACGTGACCGGTTGGCTCGGCGGCTACAACTTCCAGTGGGCGTGGGCGTCGGGTGTCGCGGCGGGCGAGGCGGCGGCCGAATATGCCCGGGGGGCTTGACGGCGCAATGGCTTTGTGAGAAAGCTCTGCTATACTCCTGAACCTTTACAAAGTTCCGTTATTGAAAAATGACGACCGTCCGCGTAAAAGACAATGAGCCGTTCGAAGTCGCCATGCGCCGTTTCAAGCGCACCATGGAGAAAAACGGCTTACTGACGGAACTTCGCGCTCGCGAGTTTTACGAGAAACCCACAGCCGAACGCAAGCGCAAGAAAGCGGCGGCGGTGAAGCGTCATTTCAAGCGTCTGCGTGGCCAGATGCTGCCAAGGAAGCTCTACTGATTCTGGCGTTGCCCCGCTGTACACGGCGCGGCAGCATCCAAGCCGATGGCGGCACGACAGGTGTCATCATGGCAAACCCGGCCCATCGGGCCATCCGGCAGGGTCGCATCCACTACGCAAAATTGCGCCAACCCGCTTGAGGAAGACGTCCCAAGCGGGTTTTTGTGCTGATGCGGCAGTATCGCCGCCGTCGACCGGCCGGTTTTTCAACTTTTCAACGCAATTCAGGTGAGTGATGAGTCTCAAGGACCGGATCAACGACGATATGAAAGCTGCCATGCGGGCGCGCGAGACCGAACGTCTCGGGACGATCCGCCTGCTGCTCGCCGCGATCAAGCAGCGTGAAGTCGATGAGCGGGTCACGCTCGACGATGCCGCCATAACCTCCGTCATCGACAAGATGATCAAGCAGCGCAAGGATTCGATCAGCCAGTTCGAGGCCGCAGGACGTACGGATCTTGCGGACAAGGAAAAGGCCGAGTTGGCTATTCTTTCCGCGTACATGCCTGAGCAGATGTCCGAAGCGGAAATCGTTGCCGAGGTGCAGGCGGCGGTCGCGCAAACCGGCGCTGCCGGCCCGCAGGACATGGGCAAGGTGATGGGCGTGCTGAAGCCGAAGCTGGCCGGCCGCGCCGACATGACCGCCGTCTCCGCACAGGTCAAGGCCGCGCTCGCTAAGTAACTCTGTCGATTTGTCCGGGTCGCGCGCCTCCAGAAGGCGAGGCGCGGGACCCGGGCGCGGTGTCGAGCCCGGGCTCCGGGCTTGGATTTTGAAGCTTTCCAGGCAGCGTCATTTACTGTGATCCCACCGTCATTCCTGCAGGACCTGCTCAACCGCGTCGATATCGTCGACGTGGTCGGCCGGTATGTGCAGCTGAAAAAGGGCGGCGCGAACTTCATGGGGCTGTGTCCGTTTCACAACGAGAAGAGCCCCTCGTTTACGGTTAGTCCGACTAAACAGTTTTATCACTGCTTCGGCTGCGGTGCGCATGGTACGGCCATCGGTTTCCTGATGGAACACGTGGGCGCGTCGTTTCCCGAAGCGGTCAACGAGCTCGCGCAATCGGTGGGTCTCACCGTACCGCACGAGGCTTCTCCCGGATATGGCGGCGGCGGTGGAGGCGGAGCTGGCGGCGGCTACGCGCCGGCGGCATCGAAGGCCGTGACAACCGCGCTGTCCGATCTCATGCAGACCGCCTGCGACTACTACCGTAAGCAACTGCGCGGTGCGCCGGGCGCGATCCAATATTTGAAGAAGCGCGGCCTGACCGGCGAAGTCGCCGCGCGCTTCGGTCTCGGCTATGCGCCGGACGGGTGGCAAAACCTCGAGGCGGCGTTCCCGAACTATCGCGACGACGCCCTGGTCGAAGCGGGTCTCGTGATCGTCAGCGAAAAGTCGGACGCGCAGGGTCAGAACCGCCGCTACGACCGCTTTCGCGAGCGGATCATGTTCCCGATCCGCAATGTCAAAGGACAGGTGATCGGCTTCGGCGGCCGCGTGCTCGACGGCGGCGAGCCAAAGTATTTGAATTCACCGGAAACGCCGCTATTTAACAAGGGCAGCGAGCTGTACGGGCTGTTCGAGGCGCGTCTTGCGATTCGAGAGCAACATTACGTGCTGGTCGTCGAAGGTTATATGGACGTGGTCGCGCTGGCCCAATTGGGCTTCCAGAACGCCGTCGCGACCCTCGGCACCGCTTGCACGCCGATTCATGTGCAGAAACTGATGCGCCAGACCGATACGGTCATCTTCAGTTTCGACGGCGACGCGGCCGGCCGGCGCGCCGCGCGTCGCGCGCTCGATGCGTGCCTGCCGCACGCCGCCGACAACCGGACGATCCGTTTCCTGTTCCTGCCCAGCGAGCATGATCCCGACAGCTACGTGCGCGAGTTCGGCACCGAGGCTTTCGCCGAACAGGTCGAACGGGCGATGCCGTTGTCGCAGTTCATGCTCAACGAGGTGTTGACCGGCAAGGAGCTCGATCAGCCCGAAGGCAAGGCCCGCGCGCTGTTCGACGCGAAACCGCTGCTGCAGGCGTTGCCGGCCAATGCGCTGCGCGCGCAGATCATGCATATGTTCGCAGACCGGCTCGATGTGCCATTCAGCGAAGTCGCGGCGCTTTGCGAGGTCGACGCGCGGATCGCGGC
The DNA here is from genome assembly GCF_014200875.1 of Paraburkholderia sp. HC6.4b. Lineage (NCBI taxonomy): Bacteria > Pseudomonadati > Pseudomonadota > Betaproteobacteria > Burkholderiales > Burkholderiaceae > Paraburkholderia > Paraburkholderia sp. HC6.4b. Next base: position 43,335 of record NZ_JACHDC010000002.1, on the reverse strand, counting down.
CGCGTCGCGCAAGGCGCCGGCCCGCAAGGACCGGCGCAGCGTGACCGGCATCGAGGAAAAGACGCTGCGCAATCTGGTGATGTATCCGCGCACGGTCGCGATGCTCGACGAAGCGGCCGAAGAGGCGCTGCTCACCGTGACCCGGCACGGCGAACTGTTCGCGGAAGTGACGACGCACGCGCGAGCCCTCGGCGATTCGGCAGCGTTCCAGTTGTTGTCCGATCTCTTGCGAAATGGCGCGAACGCCCCAACTTTCGAGGAAATCTTTCGCAAAATTCTAGACTATGATGAAAACGTCCGGGATTTGCTGCTGAAAGACCCGCAGGACGCGGCCGTCATCGAGGAACGGCGCGAGCAGGAACGAATTGTCGGCGAGGAGCTGAAAGCCGCGATTTTGAAGATGCGATACGACGCTTATTGCGATCGTCTCGAACAGCTTTCGCGACAGTCGCGGCATACGCCGGAAGAGTTTGCCGAGTTTTCGGAGCTCAACCGGAAGCGGGCCGACATGAAGCGTCAACTCGGGCTGTAGCGGCGAGGCCGAAACCTCGGATGGTATAATCAAAAGTTTCTAGCGGTTTGTTTTTTCAAGGGTTTTCCTAGCAAAGGCGAAAGGCGATGCGATGGCAAAGACGACAGGCGGAAATCATGCAACGGGCTCACGCGCTAAAGAGCGCACCGGAAAAGTTACCGAAGCCAAGCTGACTGCATCCGCCAGAAGAACGTCTGCTGTCAGCGTTGCACCGGCTGCCGGGAAGAAGTCGTCGACCACTGCGGCCGCGCAGGCCGCACCGGTTCGGGCGGCGAAAGCTGTAGCACCGCCGGCTGCCAAGCGGGCGGGTGTCAGAAGCGCAAGGGAAGCGGCTGCCGTTCAGGACGATGCGGTAGCGCGCGTGACTTCAGTATCCACGGTTCAACCGGCTGTTGTCCAACAGCCGGGGATCGAGACTACAGCCGGTACGGCGAACTCCATGACGAAAAAGCTGAATGAAGTACCCGTCGATGACGATGCAACCCAGACCGAAGAAACCGCTGCCGCCGCACCGGGCAAGCCGGAGAAGGTCAAGGCTCGCGACCGTCGTGCAAAGGAAAAAGCGCTGCTGAAGGATGCGTTCGCGTCGTCGCAGCCTGGCACGGTGGAGGAACTCGAGGAGCGTCGCTCCAAGCTGCGCGCCCTGATCAAGCTCGGCAAGGAGCGCGGCTTCCTCACGTACGCTGAAATCAACGATCACCTGCCGGACAACTTCACCGAGACCGAGGCGATCGAAGGCATCATCAGCACGTTCAACGACATGGGCGTCGCGGTCTACGAACAGGCCCCGGACGCTGAAACGCTGCTGCTCAACGACAACGCGCCCGCGGCTTCGTCAGACGACGAAGTCGAAGAGGAAGCTGAAGTCGCGCTGTCCACCGTCGACTCCGAATTTGGCCGCACCACCGATCCCGTGCGTATGTACATGCGCGAAATGGGCACGGTCGAGCTGCTTACGCGTGAAGGCGAAATCGAAATCGCGAAGCGCATCGAAGACGGCCTGAAGCACATGGTGATGGCCATCTCCGCGTGCCCGACCACGATCGCCGACATTCTCGCGATGGCCGAGCGCGTCGCCAACGATGAAGCGCGCATCGACGAACTCGTCGACGGTCTGATCGACGCCGACGCGGCAGACGCCGACGGCTTCTCCGCGCAGGAGGCGGAAGCGATCGAGAATGAAGACGAGGAAGCCGAGGAAGAGGACGAAGAGGACGAGGAAGAAGACGATGGCGCGGCGCAAGCCACCGCCAACGCCGCGCAGCTCGAAGCGCTGCGGCGCGCGTCGCTCGAAAAATTCGCGTCGATCAGCGAATGGTTCGACAAGATGCGTCGCGCGTTCGAGAAGGAAGGCTACAAGTCCAAGTCGTATCTGAAGGCGCAGGAAACCATCCAGAACGAGCTAATGACGATTCGCTTCACCGCGCGTACCGTCGAGCGTCTGTGCGACACGCTGCGCGCGCAGGTGGATGAAGTGCGCCAGGTCGAGCGTCAGATCCTGCATACGGTCGTCGACAAGTGCGGCATGCCGCGTGCGGAATTCATCGCGCGTTTCCCGGGCAGCGAGACGGACCTCGAATGGGCCGACAAGATCGTCGCCGAAGGTCACGGGTATAGCGCGATCCTCACGCGCAACATTCCGGCGATCCGCGAACAGCAGCAACGTCTGCTCGATCTGCAGGCGCGCGTGGTGCTGCCGCTGAAGGACCTGAAGGAAACCAACCGTCAGATGGCGGCCGGCGAGCTTAAGGCGCGCCAGGCGAAGCGCGAAATGACCGAGGCCAACCTGCGTCTCGTGATCTCGATCGCGAAGAAGTACACGAACCGCGGTCTGCAGTTCCTCGACCTGATTCAGGAAGGCAACATCGGCCTGATGAAGGCGGTGGACAAGTTCGAATACCGTCGTGGCTACAAGTTCTCCACGTATGCGACGTGGTGGATCCGCCAGGCCATTACGCGTTCGATCGCCGACCAGGCGCGCACGATCCGGATTCCGGTTCACATGATCGAAACGATCAACAAGATGAACCGCATCTCGCGTCAGATCCTGCAGGAAACCGGTCTCGAGCCGGATCCGGCGACGCTGGCCGAGAAGATGGAAATGCCGGAAGACAAGATCCGCAAGATCATGAAGATCGCGAAGGAGCCGATCTCGATGGAAACGCCGATCGGTGACGACGACGATTCTCATCTGGGCGACTTCATCGAAGATACGAACACGGTCGCCCCGGCGGATGCGGCGTTGCACGCGAGTATGCGCGACGTCGTGAAGGACGTGCTCGATTCGCTGACGCCGCGCGAAGCGAAGGTGTTGCGCATGCGTTTCGGTATCGAGATGAGCACGGATCACACGCTCGAAGAAGTCGGTAAGCAGTTCGACGTGACGCGTGAGCGAATTCGTCAGATCGAGGCGAAGGCGCTGCGCAAGCTACGTCATCCGAGCCGTTCGGACAAGCTGAAGTCATTCCTCGAAGGGAATTGACGGCGACGGCCGCGGTTGGCCGCAAATGATGCGATCAAAGGGGCCTCCCGGTCGTTTCGCCGAAGCGAAGCGGTTGCGGAGGCTCCTTTTTCGTGTAGTATGTCGGCCAATCGACGAAACGGGCCCGGCCTTCACGACCGGGTCTTTTTTCTTGGGCTGGACGCCGTGTTGGTTGCAGGCAGTGGACTCATAATCCACCTCCGAAAGGACATCGTGGGTTCGAATCCCACCCGGCCCACCAAAGTATCGAAAAAAGGGTTCCGAATTCCGGAACCCTTTTTTGTTTTTTGGGCGGCCTTCGGCTGCCTCAGCTGGACGACCCAGTGCCAGCCTCAACCCCGGCGAGCGGCGTCCGTTGCCCCACACACCGCCCGACACCGACCCGCTCGCGCCAGGCTCCTCGCCCGCGGACGAGGAGGCGCTTAAGCGCACTCCGCGCCAGCCATAAGCGGTGATCACGCGTAATCAGGGAAACTCCGTGTAAAAGCGGGCGCAACCCCGCCGTTAGTTGAATGCGGAAGGCTTGTTGATGCATGCCGTCCGCCTTCAGCGCGGGTCTTGTCACGCGGTGGCCGGCGTCGCAATTCACCTCCGGGCAACGTCCGTGCTGAAGGCTTTTTCGAATCGCGCGCGCATCTTATAGAGACGTGACAGAGGGTGCTCACTAAAGCGAGAAATCAGAAGACCGCCGCAATGGCAGTGTCTCAATAGTGAATGCTGATTCGACGCGGTGGGCTCGGACCGTTGCGCCGCCCGGGGGCGGCAGCCATTGCTTGCGTCGGTCAATAAAGATTAGGTGAATAAGCCGTCTTGGTGATTCGACGAGTTAATCGCCCCGCCGGAAACCATTAATTGGCGGGTACGCGAGCAAGACTGCATTTGACTCTATTAAGTTCCGGCGCTCCAAAAATAAATCTCAAACGACGCGGAAAACCGTCACTTCAACCATTTGATTACAAAAAATATCGGCCGGTCTTTTCGTCAATTTGCTCCGACCCGATTACGTCACGCGTATTAAAGCACTGTTGCAAACGCGCAACTTAGAATATTGACGCGTTGCAAATTCGTTTTGGGTGGAGCTGGCGATCCGGCACCTGGATCTTGCAATAAACGGTGGAAAAACAAGAAGTTACCCCCATCGGCTCCAACATTGTTGCGAATTTCGAAAAATCCTGTTGCGTGAATTGCCTGCGTCGGTACCAGGGTGTCCCCCTACACTCACGCTTCGCTTCAAGGGTGCCCGGTCGATCCCCACGGTTCGGCCAAGCGGGCGGCGGCAAATGCGATGCATCGGCTGCTGAAGCAGGTCCTGCTCCCCGTATAAATTTTTCGAATTGGAGTTCCCATGAAAAAGAGTCTCATCGTCGTTGCGGCTGCCGCATCGTTCGCTTCGGTCGCTCACGCACAAAGCAGCGTGACCCTGTACGGTCTGCTCGACGCAGGTCTGACGTACACCAGCAACGTTGCCCACAACTCCAAGTGGGCAGCAGGTAGCGGCGGCATCAACCAGAGCATGTTCGGCCTGCGTGGTTCGGAAGATCTGGGCGGCGGTCTGAAGGCAATCTTCACGTTGGAAAGCGGCTTCAACATCAACAACGGCAAGTACGCTAACAACAACGGCATGTTCAACCGTCAGGCCTTCGTCGGTCTGTCGAGCTCGCAATTCGGTACGGTCACGCTGGGTCGCCAGTACGACGCAGCGCAGGACTACCTCGCACCGCTGACCGCAACGGGCAGCTGGGGCGGCACGTACTTCGCGCACCCGTTCAACAACGACAACCTGAACACCAACGGTGGTCTGTCGGTCAACAACTCGGTCAAGTACTCGAGCGCTAACTACGCTGGCTTCACGTTCGGCGGCACGTACGGCTTCTCGAACCAGGCTGGTGGCTTCGCAAACAACCGTCAGTACAGCTTGGGCGCCGCATACCAGTGGCAAGGCCTGCACCTCGGTGCTGCCTACGCTCAGCAAAACAACCCGGCTGCTAACGCAAGCGGCGCATCGGACGGCGTTCTGGCGAACACCGCGGGCGTGCTGCAAGGCGACTTCCGTCAGCGTCAGTTCGGCGCAGGCGCTTCGTACGGCTTCGGCCCGGCGCTGGTTGGCGTGGCATGGACGCAATCGCGCGTCGACAACCTGGTTGGCGCAGCTCCTGGTCAGCGTCAAGGCCACACCAACAACTACGAAATCAACGGCAAGTACAACGTGACTCCGGCTATGGCTCTCGGCGTCGCGTACACGTTCACCGACGCGCGCGGCTACGGCATCAACGCCGACGGTAACGACATGAAGACCCGTTACCACCAGATCGGCCTGCAGGCTGACTACTCGCTGTCGCGTCGCACCGACGTCTACGCTCAGGCTGTGTACCAGCACGCAATGGGTGACGGCGGCGTGGCTTCGATCTACAGCGGCGACAACACGGTTCCGACCTCGTCGTCGAAGAACCAGACGGCTGCTACGGTCGGTCTGCGTCACCGCTTCTAAGCTTCAGCAGAAGCTGCCTGTAGTACAGAAAGGTGCCGTTCGCGGCACCTTTTTTTATGCGCGCGGCAGACCGGTGAGCCGGTTTCCGTATGCGAGGCGAAAAAAACGGGCGTCCCTGGGGACGCCCGTTTTGCCATGACGACGTGAAACGATTCAGAAAACTGTCCGCAAACCGAGCGCAACGCCGGTCTGGTTGTCGCGGCCCGGCAGTTCGACCGTCGCCGCGCCCGACACCTTGTCGAAATCGACGGTGCCGTACACCTCGGTGCGCTTCGACAGCGCGTACTCGGCCAGTGCGACGAACGTGTAGCGATAGCCACTGCCGAGCTGACCAGCGCCGATCGCCGCGTTCGACATGTCCGACAGCGGACCCGCCACGTACGACAGCGTGAAGCCGTACATGTTGCCCGCGCCGAGATGGCCTGGCACCTGGCCCGAGAAGCCGCCGTCGCCGGTCGATTCCGAGTTCGTGCCGAATGAGTACATCGCGGCCACCGTCAGGCCTTTGAACGTGCCCGTGTACCTGATCGCGTTATCGGCGTAAAGCCCCGCGCCGAGCGCGCCAGGCAGCCACGAGTTCTCGTTGTAGTTGCCGACCGTGAGCGGGTCGTAGGTGTCGCCGAGCAGGTCGAACAGCGGCGTCTTCTGGCGACCGAGCGTCAGCGTGCCGTACGGACTGCTGACGCCGACATACGCGTTGCGGTTGAAAATGAGCCGGCTATCCGAGGCCGAGCCGTCCTGCAGGTTGATGCCGCTTTCCAGATCGAAGATCGCCTTGAGACCGCCGCCGAGGTCTTCCGAGCCGCGCAGACCCTAGCGGCTGTTGGTGATCGCGCTTTGTGCCGAAGCTTGTTCGGACGTCACGGCAACGGCGCCGCCGCCGGGCGCGCCGATGATAGATCACCGTCCGTGCCGCGCCGTCGCCGCTCTCGCGCGATGACCTATTGCCATGTTTGACAATTATGATGACGGCCCGCGCCGTGGTCGTCCGCCGATCGAAATTCGCCACGTGCTCAATAGCGTGATGTGGGTGCTGCACACGCGCGCGCCGTGGAGCGCAATGCCCGAGCACTACGTCCCGTACCAGACCGCGCATCGCTACTATCTGCGCTGGAAAAAAACGGGCGTGTTGAGCGCGATCATGCTCGCGCTGTTCAAGACCGACGACGCTCTCGAAACGCGCGCGACGCGCAAGGGCGGCGTGCGCGCCGGATAGCGAGCGCCAGTCGCGTCGCTAGATCTGTTCCCGCCCGTACGCAGCCAGCCGCTCGAGATCGAGCACCTCGATCCGGTTATACGACAGTCGCAAAATCCGCAGCTTCTCGAGGTTCTGCAGCGCCTGATTGATGCGCTGCCGCGACACTCCCGCGAGCAGACCGACTTCTTCCTGTGAAATCGCCAGCGTGCGACCCGTGTCCGGATACAGATCCGGATTGAACAGTTGCGCGAGCGATTGCGCGACGCGTGCGTCCACGTCGAGCAGCCGGGTGTTCTGGATCGACGCGATGAATTCCCCCATCCGGTTGTTCAATTGCCGGATCACGAAGCCCGTGAACGGCAGACTCGATTCGAGCAACACATGGAAGGTCGCGGACGGCACGAACATCACGAGCGACGGCTGGATCGCGGCCACGTCGTATTTGCGCAATTCGCGCTTGATCACGCTGCCTTCGCCGAACCAGCCGCCCGGCGGCACGCCCGACAGCGTGCAGCTGCGGCCCCACGCGTTCTAGATAGCGAGCTTGACGAGCCCCGAGTGCACGCCGATCCAATAGTCGGACGGTTGCTGGCGGCGGGCGATCCACGCACCGCCTTCAAAGTGCTCGGCGTGTGCGCTGGCGAGCACCATCGCCTGATGATCGGCGGCGAGCGCGCGAAACCACGCGCACGCGACGAACAGTCGCGCCACTCTGTCATTTGAATGACAGACAGTTCATGACGACAATTGCTAGGCTTGACCCTGGTTCATTCATAGAACACGGTCAACAATCGGCGGCGCGGCTCGCGCCTCAGGAGACGAAGCAATGACACAGCACATGTTCGACGAAGGCCTCGGGCGGCGCGAGGCCAATTATGTCCCGTTGACGCCGATCGATTTCCTCGTGCGCGCCGCGCAAGTGTATGGCGAGCGGCTCGCGATCGTCCATGGGGAGATCCGCCGCAACTGGCGCGAGACCTATGAGCGTGCGCGGCGGCTCGCGAGCGCGCTGCACGAGGCCGGCATCTGCCGCGGCGACACGGTCGCCGCGCTGCTGCCGAACATCCCGCCGATGGTCGAGGCGCACTTCGGCGTGCCGATGGCCGGCGCCGTGCTGAATACACTGAACACGCGGCTCGACGTCGCGACGCTGCTGTTCATGCTGCGCCACGGTGAGGCGAAGGCGCTGATCGTCGACACCGAATACGGCGAGCTCGCGCATCGCGCGGCGCTAGAATTCCCGGAGCTCCGCGTGATCAGCGTGGCCGACGCGCAGCCCGCCGACGCCGCGCAGTTCATTCGCGCGACGGACTACGAGCAGTTCCTGCAAACCGGCGACCCTTCCTTCGAGTGGACTCCGCCCGCCGACGAATGGGACGCGATCGCGCTGAACTACACATCGGGCACGACCGGTGACCCGAAGGGCGTCGTCTACCATCACCGTGGCGCGTATCTGAACGCGCTGAGCAACATCCTCGAATGGGACATGCCGAAGCACGCGGTCTATCTGTGGACGCTGCCGCTGTTCCACTGCAACGGCTGGTGCTTTCCGTGGACGGTGGCCGCCCGCGCGGGCGTCAACGTCTGTCTGCGCAAGTTCGACGCGAAGATCGTGTTCGAGTTGATTCGCCGCGAACACATCACGCATTACTGCGGAGCGCCGATCGTACAGAGTTCGCTCGTGAATGCGCCGGCCGAATGGCGCGGGGGCATCACGCATCGCGTGTCGACGATGGTCGCGGGCGCCGCGCCACCGCCCGCGGTGATCGCGAAGATGAAGCAGATCGGCTTCGATCTGACACACGTGTACGGGCTCACCGAAACCTACGGGCCGGCGGCTGTCTGCGCAAAGCAGGACGAATGGGACGTGCTCGACGATCAAATCCGCGCCGACCTGACCGCGCGCCAGGGCGTGCGTTATCACCTGCAGGCGGCGGTCGCGGTGCTCGATGCGGACACGCTCGCGCCGGTGCCGGACGACGGCGAAACGATCGGCGAGATCATGTTTCGCGGCAACATCTGCATGAAGGGCTATCTGAAGAACGAGCGCGCGACCGAAGCGGCTTTCGAAGGCGGCTGGTTCCATACCGGCGATCTCGGCGTGCGCACGGCCGACGGCTATATCCGCATCCGCGACCGCAGCAAGGACATCATCATTTCGGGCGGTGAGAACATTTCGAGCATCGAGGTCGAGGACACGCTGTACCGGCATCCCGCGGTGTCGGTGGCGGCGGTGGTCGCGATGGCCGATCCGAAGTGGGGCGAGGTGCCGTGCGCGTTCATCGAGTTGAAGGAAGGCGCGCAGGTGACCGAGGAGGAAATCATCGCGCACTGCCGGCTGTTTCTGGCCGGCTACAAGTTGCCGAAGGCGGTGCGCTTTGGCGAGTTGCCCAAGACGTCGACGGGGAAGATCCAGAAGTTCGAGTTGCGCGCGCGGATCAAGGCGGAGGGGAAAGGGTAACGCACCGCGATCACCGCTGATTCAGGGCGGCGCGAGTGGCGCGCATCGAGTCACGACGGTGCGCGCCGCTTCGGGTTGCCGTCAAATTCCCACCTTGTGCGCGTTAAAAATCAGCCGCAGGCCCAGCGCGGTCACCGCGCTCGCGGCGATGCGATCGATCCACCCCTTCCAGCGCAGATAGATTTCGCGCGGCCGTTGGCTCGAAAAGCACAGTGCGACGATCGTGTACCAGCCCGCCTCGATCGCGAAGATCGCCGGCGGCAGCGCGAAATAGCACCACACCGGCGGATGTTGCGGCAGCAGCGCAGCGAAGATACTGCCGTAATAGACAGCCGTTTTCGGATTGCTGAGCTGCGTGCTCAAGCCGATCCAGAACGACTTGCGCGGATTGCCGCCGCTGCCGGTTCGCGTTTCGCTGAACGCGAGCGGCTTCGCGGCGCCGCGCCAGATTTTCGACGCCAGATAGACCAGGTAGACGCCGCCGGCCACTTTCAGCCCGACGTAGAGCCATTCGACCGTCGCGAGCAGCGTATAGAGCCCGAGCAGCGCGATGCCGCTAAAAAACACACCGCCGATACCCATGCCGAGCGCTGTCGCGAGACCGTCGCCGCGCGACAGACCGATCGCGTTGCGTGCGACGATGACGAAGCTGGGCCCTGGACTCATCGCGCCCAATAGCAGCGCGGCGAGGATCGTGAGGATGGCGGTCGAGGCGGGCATGGTCGTGTCTCCTGATGTCGGGCCGATGCCAGATGTTCTGGCGAATACAGAGTCTCGCATTGTCCGCCAATCGCGCGGTGGAAGCCACGAATACCGAAAACTCGGAAGTCGCGCAAGCAGTGCAATTAGAAAAAGTTCTTTGCTGCGGCCAAAATACATCGAATGCTAGAATGACTCTCCATACGCGGAAGCTCCCTCGTCACGACGAGGCGCCGCACGACGCGAAACACGGGCGCAATTCGAGCCACGCCGATTTTTCGAGTAGCCGATTCGCCTGATCCCAGCGCTTCAACTCAGGCGCTTTACTTCAGGCGCTTTAATTCAGGATCTGACAGGCATCACTTGCAAATGCGGGTTTTCACGCATTTGCATGGATCGCGTGAATTCGTCGAATTGCTTCCATTCAAATTGAATTACGCACGACGAGCCTCGCGTTGCTATGCGAGTTGCCCGTTTGTCTAATGCCAGCAAGAGCTGCGACACCAATACGTTATGAAACAACGAGAAGGACAACAACGACTGTTCGAACGCCACGAGAACCTGCGCGAGCGCATGATCGCGTGGATCCGCCGACGCATGGACGACCACGGCATCACATTCGAAGCGCTGGCCGAATCGCTCGAAGCCGATGCGAACGCCGTGGCCGCGGTGCTGTATCGCGACGCGTTCGGTAACACGTGGGACGGTCGCGGCGATAAACCGGCGTGGCTCGCGCGCGCGATTCACGCCGGACAAAGCATCGATCATTTCCGCTGCTGAGCGCGCGCAGGCGCACCGCAAAACGCCCGCGCGAAAAAAAGCCCGCGCAAGGCGGGCTCGATCTTTACTGCTCGGAGTCTCGCGACGAATCGCGCATCACAGGTCGAAAAACACGGTTTCCTGATCGCCCTGCATGTGGATGTCGAAGCGATACACGTTGGCCGTACCGGCAACGCGGCGCGCGATCAGCGTATTACGGCGCTCGGCCGGCACCGACGCCAGCACGGTGTCCTGCTCGTTCGCCTGCGCTTCGTCCTCGAAATAGATGCGCGTGAACGTGTGCAGCAGCATGCCGCGCATCGTCAGGATTACGTCGATGTGCGGCGCTTCGTCGGGATTCGCGCGGCCCGGCTTCACCGTCTCGACGATGAAGCGCTTGTGCGGATCCGTGCCCGTACCGACGCGCGCAAAGCCGTGAAAGCCGGTCTTCAAAATTTCTTCGCGCGATTCCGGATAGTGGCCGTTCGAGTCGACTTGCGACATCTCGATCATCGCGTCGCCGATCACCTTGCCGTCGCCGTCGAACACCTGACCGACGATCGTGATGTGCTCGCCGGCCGCTTCCATGTCGGCCAGAACGTTCGTGAACAGGCTCTTGAAGTCGAAATCGTATTGCTGCGGGCAAAGACCGTAGGCGAAGTACGGACCAACGGTTTGCGAAGGCGTTTGCTTGAGAGTCGTCATGGCTTAGCGCTCCATCGGGGTTTCGTTCGGGCCGCGCAGCACGATGTCGAAATCGTAGCCGAGCGCGTAGGCCTCTTGCGTGGTGTCGAGCGAGAACTTCGAGACCATGCGCTCACGGGCGTGCTCGGGCGTGCCCTGGTAGATCGGGTCGAATGCGAGCAGCGGATCGCCGGGAAAGTACATCTGCGTGACGAGACGCGAGCCGAAGTGGTCGCCGAACAGCGAGAAATGGATGTGCTGCGGACGCCAGGCATTCGGATGGTTGCCCCACGGATACGCGCCCGGCTTGATGGTCATGAAGCGGTAACGGCCTTCGTTGTCGGTGATGCAGCGGCCCGCGCCGAGGAAGTTCGGGTCGAGCGGCGCGTCGTGCTGGTCGGCCTTGTGCACATAGCGGCCGGCGGCGTTCGCTTGCCAGACTTCCACCAGCGTGTTGCGCACCGGGCGGCCGCCTTCGTCGAGCACACGGCCCGTCACGATGATGCGCTCGCCGAGCGGTTCGCCATTGCGCACCGCGTTGCGGGTCAGGTCGCTGTCGAGCGGGCCGAGGTCGTCGGTGCCGTAGACCGGTACGCGCTGGTCGCGCAGCCGTTCCTTCAGCGGAATCAGCGGACGCGACGGACCGCGTTTGACCGACGAACCGTACGGCGGATAGATGTACTCGGGATGGGACGCGAAATCTCGCGGCGAGAGAATTGAATCTTCCATGAGGTGTCTCCGTTGGAGGAATCGGGGATGCGACGTTATGACTCGCACTTTATACAAAGCGTGCGGTTATGAAAAATGACGTTTTTGCCCGTTTCGTATAACCTTCCGTTATGCAACGCAGTCTCGCGGATAGCCGCGTCAAATTCCGTCATCTCCAGTGCTTTCTGGCCGTCGCGCAGTTCGGCAGCGTCCAGCGGGCGGCGGACAGTTTGTCCATCACGCAGCCGGCGGTATCGAAGACGGTCGCCGAGCTGGAGACCATTCTCGGCGTGAAGCTGTTCGAGCGCGGCCGTCACGGCGCGGTGCCGACGCGCGAGGGGCAGCTTTTCATGCCGCACGCGAGCGCCTGCGTGAGCGCGCTGCGCCAGGGCGTCGATCTGCTTGCGCGGGCCGAGGGCGCGGCCGCCGCGACGCTCGAAGTCGGTGTGCTGCCCACTGTCGCCGCGGTGCTGGTACCGCCCGTGCTGAGACAGTTCGCGACGCAGTGGCCGCGCGTGATCGTGCGCCTCGCGACCGGCGCAAATCCGGAATTGCTCGAACGCCTGAAAGCGGGGTCGATCGAATTCGCGATCGGCCGCCTCGCGGACCCGGAGCGGATGGTCGGCCTGAGTTTCGAGCAACTGTTTACCGAGCCGCTGATCGCGGTCGTGCGCGCCGGGCATCCGCTGGCGCAAGGGAAGGCCTTGCCCGCCACGTCGCTGGAGGAATTTCCGATCGTGCTGCCGCCGTTCGGCACGCTGATTCGCCAATCGGCCGAGAGCCTGCTCGGCGCGTGGGGCGTGCCGCCGTTGTCGGCGTTCGTCGAGGTGTTGTCGGTATCCACGGGGCGCGCGCTGACGCTCGAAAACGGCGCGGTGTGGTTCGTGCCGCAAAGCGCGGTCGAATACGAACTCACGCACGGCATGCTGGTGCGCTTGCCGCTGCCGTTTGCGGGCACCGGCGAACCGGTGGGGCTGATTCGTCGCTCGGATACGCAGCCGTCGACGGTGGGACGCGCGTTCATCGAGGCGGTGCGCGAGGTCGCGCGGGGCAGACGGTTGCGAACGCCCCGCGACCCGGTGTAAAAACACGGTGCGAAAGCCGCCGCAGACCGTTGTTCCTGCGGCACGCCGCGTGCGCGCCACGAGCGAGCACGCACCACGCAGCCCCTCGCGAACGACCGGAACACTTCGCGCCGAACCCGGAAAGACCGGCCCCGCGTCGAAAGACCGTACAAGGAGATTGCCATGCCCAGCGACTTGCCCACTCCAGAGGCCGCGCAGTGCGCCGTATTGGCGCCGCAGCACAATCCGCTCGGCACGGCCGGCCTCGAGTTCGTCGAGTTCGCCGCGCGCGATCCGCAGGCGCTCGGCGAGACCTTCACGCGGCTCGGCTTCAAGGCGATCGCGCGTCATATCAGCAAGGATGTGACGCTGTATCGCCAGGGCGAGATGAATTTCCTGATCAACGCGGAGCCCGATTCGTTCGCAGCGCGCTACGCGGAAGAATACGGGGTCGGCATCTGCGCGATCGGGATTCGCGTCGCCGACGCACAGCGCGCGTTCGAACGCGCGGTGGAACTCGGCGCGTGGGCGTTCGAAGGCGAACGCCTCGGTGCCGGCGAACTGCTGATTCCGGCCATTCAAGGCATCGGCGATTCGCACATCTATTTCGTCGATCGTTGGCGCGGGCGAGGCGGTCAGCGCGGCGGCCTCGGCGATATCTCGATCTTCGACATCGACTTCCGGCCCATCGAGATCGACACGGCCGCAGCCGATCTGAATCACGCGGGCAGCGGCCTGATCGCGGTCGACCATCTGACGCAAACCGTTGGCGAAGGCCGCATGCAGGAGTGGATCGACTTCTATCGCGACCTGCTGAATTTCCGCGAGATCCACGAGCTGCACGCCAACTGGCATGTGTCGGCGGAATCGCGCGTGATGGTGTCGCCGTGCGGCGCGATCCGCGTGCCGCTGTACGAGGAAGGCACGGGCCGGACCAACCTGATGCACGAGTATTTGCCCGATCATCCGGGCGAAGGCGTGCAGCACATCGCGCTCGCCAGCGACGACATCTTCACGTGCGTCGAGCGTCTGCTCGCGAACGGCGTCGAATTCGTCGAGCCGCCGCCGCGCTACTACGAGCAGCTCGATGCACGTTTGCCGGGCCACGGGCTCGATGTCGAGCGACTGCGGCGCACGCATGTGCTCGTAGATGGCGAGATCGGCGCGGACGGCGTGCCGCTGCTGTTTTTCCAGACCTTCGTGCGCCGCCGCGCCGGCGAGATTTTCTTCGAGATCGTGCAACGCCAGGGACATCATGGCTTCGGCGAAGGCAATCTCGCCGCATTGGCCCAGGCGCGCACCGGCAGCTGAACACTGCGCGTAGTCGCATGCGTGATTGGATCGCTCACGCATGCGGCTTTCGTCGCGTCACGCCCCCTCGGGCCGCTCCACCAACTCCGGATAAATCGCGCCGTATGCGGCGGCCTCGCGCAGCAGCCACTCGCGGAAACTCGCGAGCGGCTTGCCGTGACTCAACTCGGTCGGATAGACAAGGTAGTACGCGGCCGCGGCGAGCGCGGGTGTGTCGAACGGAATCACGAGACCGAACTGCCGCAACTGCGTGTCGACGAAAAAGCGCGGCACCAGCGCGATGCCGAGTCCGGCCGCGGCAGCGCTGATCAGCATCGTGTGCAGTTCGTAGCGCACGCCCTGCATCGTGCGGTTGTCGTCGATGCCGAGATTCGCGAACCAGCTCGCCCAGCCGTCGGGTCGCGTCGTCGAATGCAGCAGCGGATAGTTGAGTAGTTCGGCGACGTTGCGGACCGGCCGCTTCAGCAGACTCGCCGCGCAGATCGGCACCACTTCCTCGCAGAACAGAAAATCGGCCGACGTACCCGGCCAAGTCGGCTTGCCGTAGTGAATTGCCGCTTCGAAATGCGTCTCGGCGAACGGGAACGTCGCGGTACGCACGCCCATGTTCACGCGCACGTCTGGGTATTGTTCATTGAATGTTGCCATGCGCGGAATTAACCACTGCGATGCGAACGTCGGCAATACCGCGAGCTCCAGATAGCCGCCGCCGCTGCCGTGCGCGATGATCGACAGCGTGTCGCGATCGAGGTGTTCGAGCGAGCGTCGCACCTGGGCGCTGTAGACCTTGCCCGCGCGCGTCAGCACCACGCGTTGCTTGACGCGCACGAACAGCCGCACGCCGAGATTGCTTTCGAGCGTATTGATCTGTCGCGACACCGCGCTTTCGGTGAGGAACAGTTCGCGCGCCGCATGCGTGAAGCTCTGGTGCCGCGCGGCGGCTTCGAACGCGAGCAGCGCGCCCATGTTGGGAATCTTGAACTTTCGCACCTTAATTCCAAAAACGCATCAAGTGGCGAGTTTATCTCGCTTTACGGGGCGCAGCGCATTTTGAATAATCTCGCCCGTTATGAGGCGCGCGTGCAGCGCTCAACGTATAGCGTGGAGAAGCCGGATGCGAAACCTGAAGAATGCGAACGTCGAACAACTGCTGGTGAAGCTGCTGGGCGCGCAGAAAGCCGCGCGCCTGTTTGCGACGCTGAATCATCCGCGTGTGTTGAACGAGTGGGAAAGCGGCAGCGTCACGCGCGCCGAACTCGCACAGGCGATGAACATGGCGCTGTTCGACGATCTGCTCGCGCGCTCGGAAAACGGCCGCCGCTATACGGAGGAAACCGTCGCCGGCGGCGGCAGCGTGTACTTCGATCATGGCGCGCTGCGCACCGTGCGCTGGCCGCACAGCGGCGCGCTGCCGCCCGGCGAGGCCGCGTTCGCGCGCATCCTGCGGCCGCTCGGCTTTCGGATCAACGGCCGTTACCCGCTCGATCGTCTCGGCATGACCGGCCGCGCGTGGGCGCATGAGGACGCCGCCGACGAGATCGCGCAGTTCTTCGTCAGCGAACTGCACCCGGAGCGTTTTTCCGCGACGTTCCAGCAGGCGGTGACGAACGTGATCGGTGCCTCGCGCGATCCGTTGACGCCGCGCGCCCATGGCCTCTTGTGGGAACTCGAACGCGATGGCGTGCTGCCGCTCGATGCGGCGCAGGAGTTGCTACCGGTGATCGTCGGTGCGTTCGCGCGTCAGCACGAGATGCCACGCGAAGCCGATTACGAAGTATTGTTGAAGGAATCGGCGGAGATGGCGTGGATCGCGACCGAAGGTAACGCGTTCAATCACGCGACCGATCGCGTCGCGGACGTCTTCAAGCTGTCGGACGAACAGAAGGCGAAGGTTCGGCCGATGAAGCCCGAAGTCGAACATTCGCGTTCCGGGCGCGTGTTCCAGACCGCGTATCGCGCGGATGTCGTGCAGCGTGAATTTCGCGCGGCCGACGGCAGCGTCGTCACGCGCGACGTGCCGGGCTCGTTCTACGAATTCATTACGCGCAAGCGCAGTTTCGATCAGGACGCGCGCCGCTGGGAAACGGACCTGCGTTTCGACGCGGGCAACGCACAGGGCATCTTCCGGATGACCGCGAGCCAGGCGGCCTGAGCGCTGACGGCGGCGCGAGCGCCGGCATCGCAGACGAGGTGCGCAGTGGGGACGTCATTGTCATTGGATGAAGAGCGGCGGGTTGGCGCGCAGCGGGGCGCTTTGCATGAACCGCGTGTCGCCACGCCTTTCTCGGCCAGCGCCGAGCTATTGCAGGCGCTCGAAAGCGACCTGCGCCAGCACGTGCGCGGCGAGGTGCGATTCGATCAGGGTTCCAAAGCATTGTACGCATCGGATGCGTCGAACTATCGGCAAGTCCCGCTCGGTGTCGTGGTGCCGGCCGATATCGACGATCTGCTCGCAACGCTCGCCGCATGCCGTCGCAACGACGTGCCGTTTCTCGCGCGCGGTGGCGGCACGTCGCAGAACGGCCAATGCGTGAACGTCGCGGTCGTGGCCGACGCGAGCAAGTATCTGAACCGCGTCGTCTCGATCGATCCGCTTGCGGGCGTCGCGGTCGTCGAGCCGGGCGTCGTGTGCGACTCCTTGCGCGATGCCGCCGAACAGCACGGCCTCACGTTCGCGCCCGATCCCGCCACGCATAGCCGCTGCACGCTCGGCGGCATGATCGCGAACAACTCGTGCGGCGCGCATTCGGTGATGGCCGGTAAGACCGTCGAGAACATCGAAGCGCTCGAAATCGCGACCTTCGACGGCGCGCGTTTCTGGGTCGGCCCGACCTCCGGGGAAGAACTCGAACGCATCATCGCGGCGGGTGGCCGACAAGGCGAAATCTACGCGGCGCTCAAGCAACTGCGCGACACGTACGCCGAACGGATTCGCGCGAAATTCCCGCAGATCAAGCGGCGCGTGTCGGGCTTCAATCTAGATCAACTGCTGCCGGAAAACGGCTTCAACGTCGCGCGGGCGCTCGTCGGTAGCGAAGGCACGTGCGCGGTCACGTTGCAGGCGAAAGTGAGGCTCGTGAAGAGTCCGGCCAGGCGCGTGATCGTCGTGGTCGGCTTTACCGACATCTATACGGCGGCGGACGCGGTGCCGCATTTCATGCGCTGCGGGCCGATCGCAGTCGAGGGACTCGACCGCGCGATCATTCGCGGCTTGCAGGCGTGCGGCCTGAAGAAGGACGAGATCGCACTGCTGCCCGAAGGCGATGCGTGGGTCGTGCTCGAATTCGGCGCGGATACGCAGGACGAGGTGCTGCAACAGGCACGCGACGCCGCCGCGTATTTCCAATCGGGCGCGGCCGGGCCGCAAGTCTCGACGATGCTCGTCGAAGATCGCGCCTTGCAGGCGAAGGTGTGGTCGATTCGCGAGACGGGGGCGTCGGCGGTCGCGTTGTCAGTGGATCGCGACAAGCCCGATCCGGTGGTCGGCTGGGAAGACGCGGCGGTCGATCCGCTGCGGCTCGGCGATTATCTGCGCGCGTTTCAGGCGCTCGTCGATCGCCATGGCTACGAGACGAGCCTGTACGGCCATTTCGGCGACGGCTGCGTGCACGCGCGCATCACGTTCGATCTGCGCAGCGCGGAAGGTATCGCGAGGTGGCGCGGGTTCTTGCGCGAAGCGGCGGAACTGGTGGTCCAATTCGGCGGCTCGCTGTCGGGCGAACACGGCGATGGCCAGGCGAAGGCCGAGTTTCTGCCGATCATGTACGGCCCCGAGCTGATGCAGGCGATGGAGCAGTTCAAGGCGATCTGGGACCCGGCGAATCGTCTGAATCCGGGCAAGGTCGTGCATGCATATCGCGCCGACGAAAACCTGCGCATGGGCCCTGCATACAAGCCGGTGACGCTGCATACGAAGCTCGCGTTCGCGAGCCAGGAAGGCGACGGCTTTCAGCGTGCGATCGAACGCTGCATTGGCATGGGCAAATGCCGCTCGCTCGAAGGCGGCACGATGTGTCCGAGCTATCGCGGCACGCGCGAGGAACAGTACTCGACGCGCGGGCGCGCGCATCTGTTCTGGGAAATGCTGCAAGGCGACGTGATCGCCGACGGCTGGAACAGCCGCGAAGTGAAAGAAGCGCTCGATACCTGCCTCGCATGCAAGGGCTGCAAGTCCGATTGCCCGACGCATACGGACATGGCGTCGTACAAGGCGGAGTTCCTTTCTCACTACTATGAGAACAATCGTCGGCCGCGTCAGGCGCTGTTCATGGGGCGGATCGGCGAATGGGCACCGTGGGCCGCGCGTTTTCCGCGCGCGACGAACTTTCTGACGACGGCGCCCGGTTTGTCCGCGCTCGGCAAATGGATCGCGGGCGTGGCGCAGACGCGTGCGTTGCCGCGGTTCGCCGCTGCAACTTATAGACGGAGTGCGTCGTCGCAAGTATCCGCGATTCATGCGCTCGGCGGCGACGCAAAGAAGGTGATCCTGTGGGTCGATACATTCAACGACCACTTCACGCCCGAGATCGCGCAGGCCGCCGCTGAGGTGCTCACGCAACTCGGCTGGCACGTCGTATTGCCGAAGAAACGTTTGTGTTGCGGGCGTCCGCTGTACGACTTCGGCCTGCTCGAACGCGCGCGCGAGCTGCTCACGCATATCGTCGACGACCTCGCGGACGACATCGCCGCCGGCGTGCCGCTGGTCGGTCTGGAACCTGGCTGTCTATCGGTGTTCAAGGACGAGTTGCTGAAGCAACTCCCCGATCATGCGTTGGCGAAGAAGCTGTCCGCGCAAACATATCTGTTTGCCGAATTCGTCGCGCGTCAGCCGTTCGAGTGGCCGACGCTCGCGGCCGATGTGATCGTGCATGGCCATTGTCATCAGAAGGCGCTATTCGGCATGCAGGGCGACACGGCGTTGCTGAACAAGCTCGGCGTCAGATGGAAGCTGCTCGATACCGGCTGCTGCGGGATGGCGGGATCGTTCGGCTTCAACATCGAGCATCACGCGTTGTCGGAAAAGATCGGCAAGGACATGTTTGAGGCCGTGCTTGACGCTATGGCGGCGAATGCGGAAACGATCGTGCTGACCAACGGCTTCAGTTGTCGCGAGCAGATCGAGCACGGCACAGGGCGACACGCACTGCATATCGCGCAACTCGCGCAACGGGCGCTGGCGACGCGCTGAGTGCGCGCTGAGTGCAGGGCGCGCTATTTTATTTCTTCGCTGACTCGTTCGCGGCAGGCGGTGTATGCGGAAGGTCCGCATTGGTCGCCATCCACAAGACTTCGGCGTCTTCCTCGCTGGTCGACACCGCCGCGTGACCCGTGCGGCTGTCGAAGTAGAGGCTGTCGCCCGTGTTCAGATGTGTCGGCGCGTACAGCTCCGAATAGAGGCACACGCTGCCGCTGATCACGTAGAGAAACTCCTCGCCTTCGTGGCGGCCCCAGTCGTCGAATGCATCGAGCGTGTGCGCCGAGATGCGGATGCGAAACGGCAGCATCGCCTTGTGTGCCAGGTCGGTGGCGAGCAACTCCATCTGATAGCCGCGATAAGCGTGGCGCTGGCCTTCGTTCTTGCGCGTCAGCGCGCGCCGGCCGCTCGCGCTGACTTTCGGCGTCGAGCCGAACAGTTCGCCAATTTCGATCTTCAGGCCCAGCACGATTTTTTGCAGCACGTCGAACGTGGGGGACATCAGGCCGTTTTCGACTTTCGACAGCGTCGAGCGCGAGACACCGCACAGGCGGCTCGCGGTTTCGAGCGTCAGATCCTGCGCTTGACGGGCGGCGCGCACGCGCCGGCCGAGATCGGTGGAGGACGTGTCGGCGGATTTGGTGAGGTGGGTGTCCATGAGGCTTGCTGCTGGTCGGGTATGCGCTTGATCGGGCGAATAATGTTTCCGATCATAACATTTGGCGTGGCCGGGGCCTTTGTGCGCCGATTCAGGCGTTCGTGTGCTTTTCTCATCGGAAACGTCGCGGCTTTTCCAATGAGTTCGACGCAGCGTGGCGATCTCACGTTGATGAGGCGTCCTTTGCGCGGCGTTTTCACGCGCTGCGATTGAAAAGCTCATTGAGCTGGGTGCCCGCCGTCGCGCCGGTGAAGTCGAAGCGGCCATCGGCCAGCGCCTGAGCGGCGTGCATGAAGCCACCCCACGCCGCGCGCGCGAGCCCGCCGCCGACGCTGATCCGCCGCACGCCGAGCGCGGCCACGTCCTGCAACGTCAGGGTCGATGTCGAGCCGATCAGCAGATTGACGGGCTTCGGCGCGACGGCCGCGACCACCGCTTCGATCTGCTCGCGCGTCTGGATGCCGGGCGCATACAGGCAGTCGGCGCCCGCCGCCGCATAGGCCTTCAGACGGGCAATGGCATCGTCGAGATCGGGCTTGCCGGCGAAGAAATTCTCCGCGCGGCCGACGAGTAGCGTGTCGCCGCCGTTCTGATCGATCGCACGTCGCGCCGCGCTGAGCCGCTGCACGGCGACGTCGACCGGAAACAGCGGCGCGGCGGGGTTGCCGGTCGAGTCCTCGATCGACAGACCCGCGACGCCCGTTTCCACCGCGAGCGTCACGCTCTCGGCGACTTCTTCCGGGTCGCGGCCGAAGCCGTTCTCGAAGTCGGCGTTGACCGGCAGATCGGTCGCGTCGACGATTGCGCGCAGGTGCGCGAGGATCGTTTCGCGCGGTAACGTGTTGTCCGCATGTCCGGTCGACCACGCAAAACCGGAACTCGTTGTCGCGAGCGCCTTGAAGCCGAGTGTATGCAGATAACGGGCGCTGCCCGCGTCCCACGGATTGGGCAGCACGAAACAGCCAGACGAGTGCAGCGCGCGGAAAGCAGCGCGTTTTTCAGCGGCGGTGCGGGGCATCGCATGTCTCCTTGGTGTGAGGGAGCGGCTCCCTCGTTGAGGGGAAAACGCCGCGCCAACTGTTGCGCAGGCGAATCGGCATTCACCAGGGGAAAGTCTATGTCCGTATCGCAACCGTGGTTGATGAAATGGGTGGCGACTTTCACAGACGTTTCCAATAATTCAAAATGACGACAGGCGAAGAAGCCGGTTCAGAGATGCGAAGGGCCGCGTGGGAAGACGGCATTCGCGACGAGGTCATTTCCCCAAAGGAGGCACAACATGAACATCGCGACCCGGATGCGGTCGATCTCAGCCGTGTTGGTGCTCACGCTCGTTGGCTGCGCCGCGGGCGGCGGGAATGGCGGCGCGCAAACGCATCTGAGTGCAACGCAATGCCGCGATCTGACCGACCTCAGGAACAAGGCACCGGCCACGCACCAGCGGAGCATGAGCGAACTGACAGCGCTGCAGCAAGCGGGCTACCACCCTGAACGACGCTTTGATCCTGACTATCCGGCGAGTCTCGAGCGCGCGCAGAGGCAGGTGGACATCTGGTATCAGGCGGAATGCCCGCAGGCACGGGCTGGGTGAATCTGCCGCGGCGTCAGAATTGGCGGTACGTTGTTAGTGCCGCATAAACGTAAAGAGCTGGCGCATGCCTTGAAAACATGCGCCCGCTTCATATCGGTTCGAAACGGCGAAAACCGCAAAGAGGGGAAAGGGCCGTTAACTCGAGAATCTTTCCTCGCTACGGACATTCGCTATACGTTCGGGACTCGTCACTGACCGTCCGGATTGACCCACATCGGATGATGGCCCGCTTGCGATGATCCGCCCATCGACGACCCATAGCCAGACGTGTCGCCTTGGCCCTTCGCGTTCATCGCGGAGACGCGTGCCTCGGCCGCCTGGATGTCCGCGGGATACTGGGCATCGAGCACGATGGCCGGGTTATAGCCAATCTGTTCGAGTTGCTGCACCTGTGCCTTGACCTCGGCCCGCGTGATCGGCTGTTCCGATTGCGCGAACGACGCGACCGGCGCAGCGATCAGGGCCGTAAGCGCAACTGCCTGGATAAGCGATTTCATGATGTTTCCCTCCGTAGTTGTCTATCCGGCACCGCAGCGATACCGGTGCCATAAGCGCAGTCTAGAGGGGGGTGAACTTGGGGAAAACCACTAGCCGACTAATTCAGTATTGCAAAGAACGGGTAGTCGGCGAGCTGTAATCTCGCCGTCGCGGGTTCTCGTAAAACAGCGCAAAAGCGGCCGTAAATCTGGTCACACACCTTTGCGCACATCGACGCGATAACTCGTGATTTGCCGATAAGTATCTCCGGGTCGCACGATCACTTCGTTGTGCCCGGTCATATTGACCTCGTTCGGGAAACCGCCCGCCTCGAGGCACAAGCCGGCGTGCCGTTGATAGCGGACACCGCCGCGTCCCGGGTTGCCGTTCAACGCGTTGCCCGTGTAAAACTGCAAGCCCCGCTGATCGGTCGCGACGGTCAGTTCGCGTCCGCTGCCCGGATCGTATGCCCAGGCGACTTCGCGCAGCGGCGGCGCGTGGCCGTCGTTGCCCTGCATCGCGTTTGCCGGCGCCTCGCGCAGCACGTAGCAATGATCGAAGCCGCCGGCGCGCGCGAGTTGCGCGTGCGGCCAGTCGAGCCGGCCGCCGATCGGCGCGCTCTGCCGGAAGTCGAATGCGTTGCCCGCGACGTCGGCGAGCTTGCACGGAATCATCGTCGCGTCGACTTCGAAAAAGCGCTCGGCGTCGATCGACAGCACGTGGCCGCGAATGTCGGTGCCCGCGCGCCCGGTCAGGTTGAAGTAGGGATGGCTCGTCAGATTGAGCGGCGTCGGCGCGTCGGTGATCGCTTCGTAGCCGATCGTCAGCGTGCCGTCGTCGTCGAGCGAATAGCGTACTTGCACCGTCACGTTGCCCGGAAAACCGGCATCGCCTTCGGGCGACTCGAGCCGCATCAGCAACGCGCCGTCGTCCTCGGCGACCTCCCACAACGCCCGATGAAAACCGACCGTGCCGCCGTGCAGCAGATTCGGACCTTCGTTGCGATCGAGCGTGTACTCGATGCCGTCGAGCGAAAAGCGCGCGCCCGCAATGCGATTCGCCCAGCGGCCGATCAGTCCGCCCATGTAGGTCGAGGCCGCCACGTATTCGGCGGGCGTGTCGTGACCGAGCAGAATATCGCCGAGACGTCCGGCGCGATCCGGTGCGTGCCACGAAACCAGCGTCGCGCCGAGGTCGCTGATGGCGACTTTCATGCCGTGCGCGTTGCGCAACGTGTAAAGCCGTACGCGATCGCCGCCCTGCAGCGTGCCCCACGGCTCGGAAGAGAGTTGTGCGATGCTGATCATGTGGTCAGTGCGAAGAAAAAATAGAAAGCATGCTCAGCCAGCGGTTTTGGTCTTCGGGCCCACGCGCTCCTGGTATTCGCGCGGCGTGCAGCCGAGTTCGCGGCGAAATACCGCGTACATGTATTGCAGCGACGTGAAGCCGCAACGGATCGCGACTTCCGCGCTCGACGCATCGCGTTTCGCGAGCAGCGACTTCGCGACGTCGAGCTTGTGGCGCAGGATCTCCTGATGCACGGTGCACTGACGCTCGCGCCGGAAATACTCTTCGAGCGACGAACGCGACACGCCCACATAGTCGGCCACCTGCTCGGTGCGGATGCCCTGGCACGCGTACTGGCGAATGAAATGGCGGGCGCGCATCACGTAAGGACTCGCGAGCGGCTGATGCCGCGTCGATTCGAGCACGTTGATGCCGACCGGCGGCACCAGAATGCGGCGCCCCGGAAAGCGCGCGCCGTGCAGCATCTGATGCAGGATATGCGCGGCGGTACGGCCCATTTCCTCGGTGCCCTGGATCACCGACGACAGCGGAATGCGCGTCAGCGTACGCGTGAGCGGATCGTTGTCGATGCCGATGATCGCGACTTCCTCGGGCACCGGAATGCCGGCGATCAGACATGCCTGCAGCAAATGCCGCGCACGCGCGTCGGTCACCGCGATGATGCCGACCGGCTTCGGCAGTTGCCGCAGCCAGGTGGTCAGCTGTTCGATGGCCTGGTTCCAGGACGGCGCGCTCGTCGACAGACCGCGATAGATCTCGCTATCGATCTGCGCCGCGCTGCGTCCGTCCGCGCTGCGCAGATGCGCGAAGGCGAGTTCGCGCTGTTGCGCCCAACGGTTTTCCTGCGCCTGCGGCAGGCTGTACAGCGCGAAGTTTTCGAGGCCCGCGCCGATCAGGTGCGTGTACGCGAGCGACACGAGCTTGCTGTTGTCGGTCGCGATATAGGGTAAATCCGGGGGGTACTGCGTCGGATCCTCGTACGACGAACCGACCGCGACCACCGGCAGTGGACAGTCGCGCAGGGCTTCGTCGACGGCGGGATCGTCGAAGTCCGCGATGATGCCGTCGCCGTCGAAGCGCTGGATACCCGCGAGCCGGCAGCGGAAGTCTTCTTCGAGGAAGAGATCCCATGCGACGCGCGTCGACAGCAGGTAGTTGCCGATGCCGGTGATGATCTCGCGATCGTAGACCTTGTTCGCGTTGAACAGCAGCGCGATGCGATGGGTTGTCTGAGGTGCTTGTGGACGGGTCATGGCGGTGAGCGGCGGGTGGCTCGATGGACCACGCGCCTTTGTCTCCATTGTGTCGGGTGCCTGGGAGCAACCCCGTTTTTAAGCGTCTGGTTATTCTAGGCGCCGAATCGCGCGACGGCAGTAAACAAACGCGCGGGCGGTAAGAAACATCAAGCGCGCTGCGCAATTTCGCAATTGCCGGCACATCGTGCAAGCGGCAGCATGGCGTCACTTTGTCGGCCTGCGCGGCTTCTCGCGTGGGTTGCAACGCAGCATACATTGGAGACGCCGATGTCCTACTTCGAACACATTCCAGAGATCCGTTACGAAGGCCCGCAATCGGACAAGCCGCTCGCGTACCGTCACTACGACAAAACGAGGAAGGTACTCGGCAAGACGCTCGAGGAACATCTGCGTATCGCCGTCTGCTACTGGCATACCTTCGTATGGCCCGGCGTCGATATCTTCGGTCAGGGCGCGTTCCGGCGGCCGTGGCAGCAACCCGGCGACGCAATGGAGCGGGCGCTGCAGAAGGCCGACGCCGCGTTCGAATTCTTCTCGAAGCTCGGCACGCCGTACTACACGTTCCACGATACCGACGTCGCGCCCGAAGGCGCGAGCGTGAAGGAATACAGCGAGAACTTCCTGCGCGTGTCCGACTACCTCGCGCGCAAGCAGCAGGATACCGGTGTCAAATTGCTGTGGGGCACCGCGAATCTGTTTTCGCATCCGCGTTACGCGGCCGGCGCCGCGACCAATCCGAATCCGGAGGTTTTCGCCTTTGCGGCGACCCAGGTGCGTCATGCGCTCGACGCGACGCTGCGCCTCGGCGGTGAAAACTACGTGTTGTGGGGCGGCCGTGAAGGCTACGACACGCTGCTGAACACCGACCTCGTGCGCGAGCGCGAGCAGTTCGCGCGCTTCCTGCACATGGTGGTCGAACACAAGCACCGGATCGGTTTCAAGGGCGCACTGCTGATCGAACCGAAGCCGCAGGAGCCGACCAAGCATCAATATGACTACGACGTCGCGACCGTGCACGGCTTCCTGCTGCAGCACGGCCTCGACAAGGAGATTCGCGTCAACATCGAGGCGAATCACGCGACGCTCGCGGGGCATTCGTTCCATCACGAGATTGCGACCGCATTTGCGCTCGGCATCTTCGGTAGCGTCGATGCGAATCGCGGCGATCCGCAAAATGGCTGGGACACCGACCAATTTCCCAACAGCGTCGAGGAACTCACGCTGGCCTTATACGAAATCCTGCGCCACGGCGGTTTCACGAGCGGCGGCATGAACTTCGATGCGAAAGTGCGGCGCCAGAGTGTCGATGCGGAAGACCTGTTTTATGGCCACGTCGGCGCGATCGACAACCTCGCGCTCGGCCTCGAACGCGCCGCGGTGCTGGTCGAAAACGAGCGCCTCGAGCAGTTCAAGCGGCAACGCTACGCGGGCTGGGATGGCGAGTTCGGCCGCAAGATCCTGTCCGGCGACTACTCGCTGTCGACACTTGCGGCGGACACGCTGGCGCGCGATCTGAATCCGCGGCATGTGAGCGGGCAACAGGAACACATGGAAAACATCGTAAATCAGGCGATTTATAGCGGACGTTGAATAAAGATCGCGCGGCCACGTCGACCGCGCGCACCAGCAAGCTGTGGGTTGTCGCTTGTCCGAGTCTGCGGCTCGCAGCGCAGACCGATATGTCCGGTATTCCGGCTATCACTACACAAAAAGGAGACATCAATGAAATTCGCAATGCGTCGTAACGTCCTGAGTTCGCTGTTGTGCGGCGCGGTACTCGCCAGCCTGTCGCTCGCCGCGCCGCTCGCGCACGCCAGCAAGGCTCATCCGGAAATCGGCTTCTGTATCGACGATCTGCGCGTCGAGCGCTGGTCGCGCGATCGCGACTATTTCGTCGCCGCGGCGGAAAAGCTCGGCGCGAAGGTGTCGGTGCAATCGGCCGATGCGAGCGAAGAGCGTCAGATCTCGCAGATCGAAAACCTGATCTCGCGCGGCGTCGACGTGATTGTGATCGTGCCGTTCAACTCGAAGACGCTCGGCAACGTCGTGGCCGAAGCACGCAAAGCGGGTATCAAGGTCGTGTCGTATGACCGCCTGATTCTCGACGCCGATATCGACGCCTATATCTCGTTCGACAACGAGAAGGTCGGCGAGATGCAGGCGCAGGGCGTCTATGACGTGCGTCCGAAGGGCAACTACTTCCTGCTCGGCGGCGCGCCGACCGACAACAACGCGAAGATGCTGCGCAAGGGCCAGTTGAAGGTGCTGCAACCGGCGATCGACAAGGGTGACATCAAGGTGGTCGGCCAGCAGTGGGTGCCGGAGTGGAGCGCATCGACCGCGCTGCGCATCATGGAAGACGCGCTGACCGCGAACAACAACAAGATCGACGCAGTCGTCGCGTCGAATGACGGCACTGCGGGCGGCGCGATCCAGGCGCTCGCCGCGCAAGGCCTCGCCGGCAAGGTACCGATCTCGGGTCAGGATGCCGACCTCGCAGCCGTGAAGCGCGTGGCGGCCGGCACGCAGACGATGACGGTCTACAAGCCGCTGAAGCTGATCGCGAGCGAAGCGGCGAAGCTGTCGGTCGCGCTTGCCAAGGGTGACAAGCCGGCGTTCAACGCGCAATACGACAACGGCAAGAAGAAGGTCGATACGGTGCTGCTGCAGCCGACCAAGCTGACCAAGGCGAACCTCGACACCGTCGTGAAGGACGGCTTCTACACGCAAGAGCAACTCGCGAGCAAATAACACAGAGACGGGCTATGTGAACGCCACGCTCCCGGGTCATCGCGCCCGGGAGCGTGATCGAACATCGGCCCAACTTGCAGCGAGGCATAGCGAATGACGCAACCTGTTCTGACGATGCGCGGCATCGTCAAAGCTTTTTCCGGCGTGAAGGCGCTCGACGGCATCGATCTGACCGTATCGCCGGGCGAATGCGTGGGCCTGTGCGGTGAAAACGGCGCGGGCAAATCGACGCTGATGAAGGTGCTGTCCGGCGTGTATCCGCACGGTACGTGGGATGGCGAAATCACCTGGGAAGGCCAGCCGCTGAAGGCCGCGAGCGTACGCGACACCGAACGCGCGGGCATCATCATCATCCACCAGGAACTGATGCTCGTGCCGGAGTTGTCGGTCGCGGAAAACATCTTTCTCGGCAACGAAATCACGCTGCCCGGCGGCCGCATGAACTACGCGGCGATGTATCAGCGTGCCGACGAACTGTTGCGCGAACTCGGCATCAGCGGCATCAACGCCGCGCAGCCCGTGATGAACTACGGGGGCGGCCATCAGCAGCTGATCGAAATCGCGAAGGCGCTGAACAAGCGCGCAAAGCTGCTGATCCTCGACGAACCGTCGTCGTCGCTGACCGCCTCCGAAATCGCGATTCTGCTCGATATCGTGCGCGATCTGAAACGGCGCGGCATTGCCTGCGTGTACATTTCGCACAAGCTCGACGAAGTCGCGGCCGTCTGCGACACGATCAGCGTGATTCGCGACGGCCGCCATGTCGCGACCGAGCCGATGCACGCCCTGACGACCGAGCGGATCATCTCGCTGATGGTCGGCCGAGAGATCAAGAACCTGTTTCCGCGCGAGCCGCATCCGATCGGCGACGTGATCTTCGAAGCGCGCAACGTGACCTGTTTCGACGTGACGAATCCGCGCCGCAAGCGCGTGGACGACGTGTCGTTCTCGTTGCGGCGCGGCGAAATTCTCGGTGTCGCCGGGCTCGTCGGCGCGGGCCGCACTGAACTGATGCAGGCGATTTTCGGCGCGTATGCAGGCATCAGCGAGGCGCACGTCGTGCTCGACGGCAAGCCGCTGAAAATTCGCGCGCCGATCGACGCGATTCGCGCCGGCATCGCGATGGTGCCCGAGGATCGCAAACGCCACGGCATCGTGCCCGGCATGAGCGTCGGTCATAACATCACGCTTGCGGTGCTGCAGCGTTTCGCGTCGGGCGGACGTATCGATTCCGCGGCCGAACTCGACACGATTCAGACGGAAATGAAGCGGCTTTCGGTGCGCGCCGCGAATCCGATGTTATCGATTGCAAGTCTGTCGGGCGGCAATCAGCAGAAGGCCGTGCTCACGCGCATGCTGCTGACCAACCCGACCGTGCTGATTCTCGACGAACCGACACGCGGCGTCGACGTCGGCGCCAAATACGAGATCTACAAGCTGATCTTCCAGCTGGCGCAGCGCGGCATGTCGATCGTGATGGTGTCGTCCGAATTGCCGGAAGTGCTTGGCATCAGCGACCGAGTGCTCGTGATCGGCGAAGGCGAGTTGCGCGGCGACTTCATCAACGACGGTCTCACGCAGGAAGACATTCTCGGCGCCGCGATCCGCCCCGTGCATCTATCTTCGAACCCAACCGCAGCGAGTGCCGCATGACTCCCGAAGTAACTTCCCAACGCACCGACAACGCCGCGCCGCGAGGCGCATTCGGCGGCACGCAACGGATCCAGCAACTGTTCGCGCGCTACAAGATTCTCGCGCTGCTGATCGCCGTCGCCGTGATCTGGATTTTCTTTTCGGCGCTCACGCACGGCGCGTTCGTCACGCCGCGCAATCTGTCGAATCTACTGCGGCAGATGTCGATTACCGGCATGCTCGCGTGCGGCATGGTGTTCGTGATCATCGCCGGTGAAATCGATCTGTCGGTCGGTTCGCTGCTCGGTTTGCTCGGCGGCGTTGCGGCGATTCTCGACGTGAACCGGCACTGGCCGATCGGCGTGACGATTCCGGTCGTGTTGCTGCTCGGCATCGGGGTCGGCATGTTCAACGGCTGGTGGTCGACGTATCGGCGCGTGCCGTCGTTTATCGTCGGGCTCGGCGGCATGCTCGCGTATCGCGGCATTCTGCTCGGCATTACCGGAGGGTCGACGATCGCGCCGGTGTCGGACAGCTTCGTGTTCGTCGGCCAGGGCTATCTGCCGCGGCTCGCCGGCGACACGCTCGCCGTCGTGCTGTTCCTGCTGCTGGCATTCCTGACGATCCGCCAGCGCGCGAATCGGCAGCGTTATCAGTTGCGCGTCGTGCCGTTCTGGCAGGACGTCGCGAAGGTGATCGGCGCAGGCGCGATTCTCGCCGGCTTCATCGCGATGCTCGACACTTACGGCGGCATTCCGGTGCCGGTGTTGCTGCTGCTCGCGCTGCTCGGCGTCTTCACGTGGATCTCGACGCAGACCGTGTTCGGACGCCGCATCTACGCGGTCGGCTCGAACCTCGAAGCGACGCGGCTGTCGGGTGTCAACACCGACCGCGTGAAGCTCGCGATCTTCGCGCTGATGGGGCTGATGTGCGCGTTTGCCGGCATCGTCAACACGGCGCGGCTCGCGGCCGGTTCGCCGTCGGCGGGCTCGATGGGCGAACTCGACGCGATCGCCGCGTGCTTTATCGGCGGCACCTCGATGCGCGGCGGCTCCGGCACCGTGTATGGCGCGCTGATCGGCGCGCTCGTCATGGCGAGCCTCGACAACGGCATGTCCATGCTCGACGTCGACGCGTTCTGGCAGATGATCGTGAAGGGCGGCATCCTCGTGCTGGCCGTGTGGATCGACGTGGTGTCGGGTTCGAACCGCCGTTGATCCGGTCGCATGATCGCCTGATTGAATCAAGCGCAAGGTTCGCGGTGTGCCGGCGGTGACGTACGCCGGCACACCGCCGCCTCTGCGCGGACGCAGTTAATGAAACACCCCACGACTTTCCCCCGCCGCTTTCAGTCCCCGCCTTCCCACGCCGCACGGCCGCTCGAGGTTCACGCGCGCATTTAAGTCTCACGCTCGCCGATTCGTCTTATTACTATTCGCAGACAAAGACGGGTGCATCGGCGCTGTCGCCGCTTTCCTACCATCGAGCCAGCCGAGCGAGCCATGCCATGTTGACGCGCAGAACCTTTCTGCTTGGCGGCGCCAGTGCGTTGGGCGGGCTGCTGGTCGGCTGGGCCGTGGTGCCGCCGCGCCAGCGCCTGATGACGTCGACGCCGCTGCCGACGCAAGGCACTCAGGTTGGGCTAAACGGCTGGGTCAAGATCGACGCCGACAACCGCGTGACGATCATGGTGCCGAAGGCCGAAATGGGGCAGGGCATCCATACGGGGCTTGCGATGCTGCTCGCCGAGGAGCTCGACGCCGACTGGCCGCAGGTGAAAGTCGAAGAGGCGCCGATCGACCGGATCTACAACGCGGTGCAGAGCATCGTCGACGATCTGCCGTTTCGCCCCGACGACGACAGCTACATCCGGCGCGGCACCGTGTGGATCACGAGCAAGGCAGTGCGTGAGATCGGCACGATGATGACGGGCGGCTCCTCGAGCATGAACGATCTCTGGACGCCGATGCGCGAGGCCGGCGCGTCGGCGCGTGTGATGCTGATCGAGGCGGCGGCCGAGCGCTGGGACGTGCCGGTCCGCGAATGCCGCGCGGAAAAGGGCTACGTGCTGCACCCGTGGGGGCACAAGGCGACGTTCGGCGAATTATCGTCTTTGGCCGCGCGCCAGCCGCTGCCGCGCAGCGTCGTCCTGAAGCAGCCGGCCGACTTCAGGCTGATCGGCCAGCCCGTGCGGCGCATCGAAGCCGCGTCGAAAATCGACGGTGCGGCGCGCTTCGGCATCGACGTGTTGCCCGACGGTTTGGTCTATGCAAGCGTCGTGATGTGTCCGACGCTCGGCGGCACGGTCGCGCATTTCGACGCGACGCCCGCGCAAAAGATACGGGGCTTCATCAAGGCGTTCGCCGTGCCGCCGTACGCGGGCGGCACCGGCGGCGTGGCAGTGATCGCGGACAACGCGTTTCGCGCGATGAGCGCGGTCGAGGCGATCAACGTGACCTGGCATGACGGCGCGGCCGCGAAGGTGTCGAGCGCGGCGGTGGACCGCCGCCTCGTCGAGGCGCTCGACCATACGGACGGCCACGTGTATTACCACGTCGGCAACGTCGACAACGCGATGAGTCGCGCGGCGCGCACGATCGAAGCGGTCTATCACGCACCGTATCTCGCGCATGGCGCGGTCGAGCCGCTGAACTGCACGGTGCAGGTCGCGGACGGCGCAGCGACCGTCTGGGTGTCGACGCAGATGCCGCGGCTCGCGCGGCATCATGCGGCGAAAGTGCTCGGCCTCGACGTCGATCTCGTCGATGTACAGACGCAGTTGTTGGGCGGCGCGTTCGGCCGGCGCCTCGAACTCGATTTCGTCGCGCAGGCCGCGGCGATCGCGCGCGAGGCCGAGGGCCGTCCGGTGCAAACCATCTGGTCGCGCGCGCAGGACTTCACGCACGACTTCTACCGGCCCGCATGCGCGGCATGGCTTCAGGCCGGCTTCGACGAGCACGGCACGCTGGTCGCCTGGCACGCGAAGTCGGCGGGTCAGGCGATCGTGCCGGATGCGCTCGCGCGTTACTACGGCGTGCCGCACATCCCGATCGACAAGACCACCTGCGAAGGCGCGTTCGATCAGCCCTACGAGTGGCCGGCCGCGCGCGTGTCGCACAAGATAGTCGAATTGCCGGTGCCGATCGGCTTCTGGCGCTCGGTCGGCCACTCGCATCAGGCCTTCTTCACCGAGAGCTTCACCGACGAAGCCGCCGCCGCGGCCGGGCAGGACCCGATTGCGTTTCGCACGATGCTGCTCGCGCAGCATCCGCGTCATCTGGCGGTCCTGAAGCGTGTCGAGAAGTTGTCCGACTGGGGGCGTCCGCTAAAACCCGCCGCCGATGGCGCGCGTTGCGCTCATGGCGTCGCGTTGCACGAGGCGTTCGGCAGCGTGGTCGCGCAGGTCGCGGAGGTGTCGATCGGCGCGAACCGGCAGATTCGCGTGCATCGGGTGGTGTGCGTGATCGATTGCGGCTTGCCGGTGAATCCGAACCTGATCCGTCAGCAGATGGAAGGCGGCATCGTGTTCGGGTTGTCGAGCGCGTTGCAGAACGAGATCACGATCGTCAACGGCCAGGTGCAGCAGAAGAATTTCGTGGACTTTCCGGTCGTGCGGATGAACGGGTGCCCTGCGATCGAGGTCGACATCATGCCGAGCCAGCTGCACCCGCAAGGTGTCGGCGAGCCGGGCGTGCCGCCGATCGCGCCGGCGGTGGGCAATGCGGTGTTCGCATTGACGGGGCAGCGTTTGCGGACGCTGCCGTTGCGCCTTGCATGACGGACGGTGGATGAGCAAAAGCTTGCGGTGTAGCGCGGCGACTCAGGAGGCAAGCATGGCGGTACTGAATATCAACGGACGCAAGGTGAAGGTCGATGCCGATCCGGACATGCCGCTGCTATGGGTGCTGCGCTGCGATCTCGGCATGACCGGCACCAAGTTCGGCTGCGGCGTGGGCATCTGCGGCGCGTGCACGATCAATCTCGACGATGCCGCGTGCTTCGCTTGCCAGACGTTGATGTCGAGCCTGCATACGCAGAAGATCACGACCATCGAGGGTTTGCAGGGACGCGAGGCGCAGGCGCTGAAGGCCGCGTGGATCGAACTCGATGTGGTGCAGTGCGGTTATTGCCAGAGCGCGCAATTGATGGCGGCTTGCGCGTTGCTGAAGCACAAGCCCGATCCGACCGATGCCGACATCGACGAGGCGATGACGCCGGTGGTGTGCCGTTGCGGCACGTATCCGCGGGTACGGGCGGCGATACATCAGGCGGCGGCGAAGGTGCGGAAGAGCTGAGCCGCTCTTGCGCGCCGCCGCCCGCCCAGCTCAATTCGCCAACATTTCGACCACCGCGACCACCGCGGTGAAGATACCAATGCATCCGCCCAACGTGACTGCACCCTGCATGAATGGCGACATACGAGACCTCGTAGCGTGAAGTGGTGTCACGTATTTAACCGAAAGTGAAAGCAAAAAGAAAGATTGTCAAAAATAAATCGTAAGACGGCCGATCAAGGCGCTTTCGCAGTTGCGGCCGCCGACGCTCCCGACTTCGCGGACGGCTTGGCCGCGACAGGTGTTGCCTTCAGCTGCGGCCGCGTTTCACCCGGCGTGCTTTGCCCGCCAACTTCCCACCCGCCGCCCAGCGACAGGAACAGATTGACCTGATCGATCGCCACCTGGCCCTCCGCCGCCGCGAGCTGCGATTTCGCGGCCGTCAGCGTGCGCGTCGCGTCGAGATCGGAGATGAACGACTCGCGCCCGGCGCGATACAGCCGATGCGTTTCATCCGCCGATTGCGTCGCCGACTTCAGCGCCGCGCGCAGCGATTCGGCGCGCGCGTAATCGGACGCGTAGGTCGCGAGGTTGGTCTCGGTTTCGCGCAGCGCAGTCAGCACCACGCCGTCGAACTTCGCGAGCGCGACCTGGCTCGACGCCTCGGCTTCGTGGACCCGTTGGCGCGCGCCATTGGCCGGGAAGGTCCAGCTGATCAGCGGACCGAAGGCCCAACGCGCCGTCGGCGAGGTGGGAATGTCTTCCAGAATGCCGGTGAAGCCCGCCGACGCGCCAATGCTGATGCTCGGATAAAGCGCTCCGGTCGCGACGCCGATGCGCGCCGTCGACGCCGCGAGCTGACGCTCGGCTTCGTGCACGTCCGGGCGTCGCCGCAGCAGCCCGGCGCCGTCGCCGATCGGAATCGGCTGGTGGATTTGCGGCAGCCGGTCGCAGGCGAGCACGGCCGGCGGCAATTGCGACGGTGCCTGGGCGAGCAGCATCGCGAGCCGGTATTGTGCGATCTTGCGGCGCGCGGTGTAGCGCGGAATGTCGGCCGTCAGAGTCTCGACCTGAGTCTGGCCGCTCGTGACCGCGGTCTGGTTTCCGCGTCCCGCGTCGCGCAGACGGCGCGACACGTCCACGCGCTCCTTCTGTAGCGCGAGCGATTGCTGCGCGATGCGCAGCTCCTCGGCCGCCGAGCATTGTTCGACGTACGAGCGCACCACGTCCGCGACGACAGTGATGCGCGCGAGGTCGCCCGCGGCTTCCACGGCCTCGGTGTCCGCCGCCGCCGCTTCGACGCCGCGGCGCAGCTTGCCGAACAGGTCGATTTCGTACGAGACGTTGATGCCCATGTCACCCAGGTTGGCGACCGGCAGTTTCTCGAAGAGCAGGTATTGCTCGGCCGATTCCTGCGCGCGCTGGATCGCCACCGACGCGTTGCCCGAAAAACCGCCCTGCGCTTGCGCTATGCCCAGCGCCTCGCGCGAGCGCGCGAGATTCGCGGTCGCGACGCGCAGGTCGGTATTCGATTTCAACGCCTGGTCGACCAGACCGTTCAGCACCGGATCGTCGTAGAGCTTCCACCAGACGGTCGGCAGATTGAGGGTTGACGTCAGGTTGGGATCGGCGCCCTCGATCGCTCCGTTCGCGAGCGGGGCATTGACGAGCGCCTGTTTCGGCAGCGTGTAGTTCGGCCCGACGTTGATGCAGCCGTTCAGCGCGACGGTGAGCGGCAATAACGGCAGCAGCGGCAGCAGCGGCAGCAGCGGCAGCAGCGGCAGCAGCGGCAGCAGCGGCAAGCGCGGCGCCAGCGAGGACAAGGTACGCACGAACTTCATTGCGACGCGCCCGACGGTGCGGTGCCCGACCCAGCGGACCCGGACGCCACCGACGAACCCGGTGCCACCGGCGCAGCCGAAGCGGCGACCGTGCCAGATGCGCCACCCGTGCCCGACACGGCTCGTCTCCTGAGCGGCGACAGGTCACGCACCGACACCGTCGCGGTACGCCCCGCGATCAGGCGGAAATCAGCGGGCACTTCATCGAGCGCGACCCGCACCGGAATGCGCTGCGCGAGCCGCACCCAGCTGAACGCCGGGTTCACGTTCGGCAGCAGATTGGCGCTTTGCGTGCGGTCGCGGTCTTCGATACCGGCGACGATGCTCTGCACGTGCCCGCGCAGTGGCTTCGGCTCGCCCATCACGATGATGTCGACCGGCTGGCCGATGTCGATGCCGCGCAGCTTGGTTTCCTCGAAGTAGCCGTCGACGCGGAACGAATGCATGTCGACCACCGCGACCACCGCGCGGCCGGCCGCGACGAATTCGCCGGCGCGCGGCGCGCGGTCGTTCAGATAGCCGTCTACCGGGCTTTTGATCGTCGAGCGCTCGAGGTTCAGCTTCGCGGTGTCGATCGCGACGTTCGCGTCGGCGAGCGCGGCTTCGCCCGCCTCGACGCGCGAGCGGCTTTCTTCGAGTACTTCGGCGGCGACGAGGTTGCCGAGCTGACGATTGCGCGCGTATTCGCGGCGGGCCTGATCGAGCGTCGCGCGGCGCTGCTGCGCCGTTGCCTCGGCCTGACGCAATGCGAGCGTGTAGCGCGCCTGATCGATCCTGAACAGCACCTGGCCCTGCTCGACCTGCTGGTTGTCCATGACCTCGACCGACGAAATCAGTCCCGACACGTCGGGCGCGACCTGGATCACGTCGGCGCGTACGCGCCCGTCGCGGGTCCACGGCGCGAACATGTAGTAGTTGACGAGTTTCCACAGCACCAATGCTGCGACCACTACGACGATCAGGGTCAGCAGGATCTGACCGACGGAGAACCAGGTTTTTTTCACGTTATTAGTCTGTGCGAAACGACGACGACAAGGCCCAGCACCAGCACATAGACGCCGAGATCGAAGATGGAGCGATGCCAGACGAAGCGGTAAAAGCCGGTGTAATCGAGCGCGGTGCGAATGCCGAGGTTGATCAGATACGCGATCAACATCAGCACCAGCACGGACGGTACGAACACGCCGAAGATATCGATTTCACCGATCATCGCGGGAACTGGGAAAAGGGAGGGCGGGGTGCGCAAGCGGGCGCAAGCAGGGGCGCAAGAATGGGTGCATCACGCGGCGGCCTCCGGTTCGGTCGGCGTTGGTTTCGTGAGGGTCGCCGGAAACAGCGAAAGACGCAAGCCGACCAGCGCGTGCAGCGCATCGCGCAACTGACGCGCCGAGGTCTGCGAGGTCTCGGTCGGCGCCGCGGCATTGGCGAGCCCCTGCGCGGTGACGCGCGCGACGGCCACGTCGATCAACGACATCAGTCTGTCCGGCACCGGCTCGCGGTGGCGTCGATCGATGCAGCTCTCGTAGTATGTACGCACTCCATCGAGAACATGGTCGATCGCGCCGGCCGCTTCGCCGCCGAGCTTGCGTGTGAGGCGGCGCAGGTCCAGCGCATTGAACCCGATGCGCAGATCGCGGAAGCTCTCGATCGACGGATGGCGGTAGTCGTCGGTGGCCGCGAGGCGCGGGATCAATTGCATCAGCCGGTCGAGCATGCGCGCGGCGAGATTGCGCGGGTCTTCGATCGGCCGCGTCGACGCGCTCAGCGCGACGTCGGCCCAGCTCGAGCGCAACAGGCGCGCCGCGGCCAGCTCGGCGCCGAATGGGCGCGTTGCACGGGTCCACAAGTATGCATAGAGCAGGCCGGAGAGGCCCGCGAGGTTGGCGTTCAGGAACGTCAGGAAGTTCGCGTCGTACGCGTCCTGAATGCTGATGAAGGTGGCCGTGTTCACCGCGACCAGCACCGTCACCATGTTGAACTGCGGGCGCGGAATCAGCGTGCCGACCAGAATGAACGGCGCGGCGAACAGGATCACCAGCATCGGGAAGTCGTGCACCTGCGGCAGCACGACGAACAGATAGAGGCCCGCGGCCACCACGGCGACGCCAGTCGCGAGGAAGAAGCGGAACACGAACGGCGCGGGCTCGTCGAGCGCGGCGAAGAAGCAGCAGGCGACCGCCGCGAGCGTGACCGCGCTCGCGCCGTCGTTCCAGCCCGAGCCGATCCACAGCGCGCACGCGAGCACCACAGCCGCGGCCGCCGACACGGTCGCGAACAGCATCATGCCGCGATCGTAGAAGCGCTCGGTGCCGCCGAGTCGCCAGTGACGGAAATGCGGCCGCCACGAACCTTCCTCGCGCGTGATGATGATGCGCAGCGAGCGGCAGTCTTGCCACACGTCGATCACTTGCGCGAGGCGCCATAGTGCATTCGACAGCAGCGCGCTGTCCCAATGCGTGAGCGCGGCGGCGGGCGGGTGCATCGCGGCGATGCGCGCGCGCAGCGCGTTGGCGATCTCGTCCGCGTGATAGCCCTCGCTCGGCGCGGGCAGCGGTTGGTTGAACCACTTGATGACGTCGTCGATCAGCGTCTGAAGTCCTTCGGGCCAGTGTTGCGGGCCGTTGTTGTAGAGCGCGAGCAGCGGATCGGCGAGCGACGACATGATCGGCAGCAGCAGTTGCATGCGGCCACGTAGTTCATGCGCGCGCGCGAGGACGTCGGGCCGCGTGTGATCGTAGGCGAGCTGGCTCAGCAGCAGTTCGAGACCGTTGATCGTGCTCGCGAGGCGTTGCCGAGCACCGGAAATCGCCGAGCTTGCGATACGGCCCGACAGCGTTTCGGTCGCGTAGAACGCGGCGTCGCGAAACCATGCGTCGGTGCGCTCGATGATCGTCGGCGCGAGCCGGCTCGGGAACACCGCGCTGCCGACGATGCTCGCGCACACGATGCCGAGAATGATCTCTTCGGTCCGGCTCACGGCGAGATCGAAGACGCCGGTCGGATTCGTCACCGACGGCAGCGCGATGATCGGCATCGTATAGGCCGCCAGCATGAACACGTAGCTGCGCGCGGTGCGGTCGGACACCGCGAGGTAGAGCATCGTGCCGGTCCACGCCGCGACGATCACGCTGAACAGGTACGGCGATTCGACGAACGGCGGCACCAGCAGCACCGCGCCCGACGCGCCGAGCGCAGTGCCCAGCGCACGATAGATCGCCTTCGAGCGGGTCGCGCCGACGAACGGGTTCGACACGATGTAGACGGTCGCCATCGCCCAGTACGGCCGCGGCAGTTGGAACGCGAGGCCGATGTAAAGCGCGAGCATGGCCGCGGCGAACGTTTTGACGGAAAACAGCCAGTCGCGGAGAGTGGGATAGACCATGAACCGTTACGCGGAATCGGCGTTGTGCGGCGCGGTGGCTCGCGCGCCGCTCTTGGTGGACTTGCGCGCCTTGGCGGTGCCGCGTGATTTGCCGGCCGTTTTGGCAGCGCTTTTGCCGCTCGTCCGTTTGACCTTGCTGGCAAGCGCCTCGCCTTTGGCGGGCTCGCGCTTCGCCGACGAGGTGCGCTTCGTCGCCTCGTGCCTGACCGATTCCGGGCGCACCGGCTGCGCGCGTTCGTGACGCGTGTCGCGCTCGACGCTTCCCGGTTCGGCACGTCCGGCGGCATCGGCCGTGAATGCGCCGAGCACGCGCAGGGCGGCTTCGAGATCGTCGCGCGATACGCCTTTGAGCGCCTGCGCGCGCAACGTGACCAGCTCCTCTTCCATCTTCGCGGTGACGGCGCGGCCTTCGTCGGTCAGTACGACGGTCTTCGCGCGGCGGTCTTCGGGATCTTCGTCGCGGCGCATCAGGCCGGCCGCGCACAACTGGTCGAGCAGCCGCACGAGGGACGGCCCCTCGATGCCGATGTGATCGGCGAGCGTGACCTGACGCACCGCCGAGCCGAGCCGGCTCGCGGTCAGCAGCGGCGTCGCGCACGCTTCGGATACGTTGAAGGCCGCGAGCACACCATGACTCGTGCGCCGCCACTTTCTGGCGGCGACGACCAGCGTGCTGCTGACGGTGCGGCGCAGGGCATCGAGATTCGACATGGCCGGTATTGTATTTCCAAAATATTCGTTAGCAAACTATTGAATTGGAAATCGTGGCCGAACCGGAGGAGTCTGCGGCGCGAATGCGACAGGGGCATTAAATCGGTGGCCAGGAACTGGGCTTACAGAATCGTTGGGTGTGCGGTGCGCCGCGATTCAATGGGCGGACAGGCTGTCCAGGACGACGCGCGCCGGCTTCAGTTCGTCGACGTGCTCGATCACGTTGCGCACGCTTTCGCCGAGTTCGACTTCGGCCGGGTGCAGCACGGTCTGTTCGTATTGCGGTTCGAGCCCAACTTCGGGCAGTTGCTCCAGTATCGTGAAACGGCTCAGATCCCAGCCATGGCTCGCGCCGATCGCGAGCAGTTCAGCACGGGTTTCGGACAGCGCGATATAAAGGCCGGTCTGCCCTTCGCGCAGGCCCTTGAGTAAGAATTGCAACGCGAGGGTGGTCTTACCCGTGCCTGGCACGCCCTCCACGAGGTACATGCGGTTCGGCGTAAGACCACCGCCGAGAATGTCGTCGATGCCTTCGATGCCCGACGATATGCGGGCGGGGGTAGGGGCGGCGGTAGTGGTCGACATGATGGTTGAAATGACGTCGGCAGTGGCTTTGATCGAAACGGGCGCGATGTCGCGGCCGGTATGGCGCTATGCAATTTGTGTGCCGTCGTGCATTGCCTGCGTGCTCGGGCCTCACGCGCATGGGCATGAAGCGTGCTGTTAAAGGTGGCTCGCTGCGAGTTTTTCTTCAGCAGCACTTTGGAAGCTTCACGCACACCATGAAAACCTATCGACTTTCCGCTATCGCGCTTACCGCGGCATCGCTCGTTGCGCTGCTGCCGGTCAGTGCATCCGCCGACGATAGCCCCAGTCCTTGCGGTGCGCTCAAACGGATCGTGGCCGCGGCGCCGGACGGCTTCGCCTCGCTGACACCCGACGACGGCAAAGGCGTAGCGCAACCTTATGGCGATGACGCGCAATGTTCGGCCGCGCATCGAAGTTTCCAGTGCACGTGGACGCCGCATCAGGCGGCGGGCTCGAACGCGGATGCATTGGAAGCGGTCGCGGCCGACGTCGCGTCGTGCCTGCCCGATGCAACGCACGATCAGAATTCGCCGGGACGTCAGCACTTTTATCTCGGCGCGAAGGATCGACGCACCGAAATCACCCTGACGCCCGAGGGGTCCAACCGGTTGCGGCTCGTGGTGTCGGGCAGGTAAGCGGCGGTGCCGTTCAGGCGCTGGCGGCCGGCCACCACGACCAGCCGCGTCGCGAGTGGCGTAATTCGACGACCGACAGCGGCGCGATCTCGATGCGACAGAACACGGTTGGCGATGCGCCGAGGGCGTGCACGATTGCCGCTCGCAGCAGAGTCGCGTGGGTGACTGCGACGATGGTTCGACCTTGCGCAGAGGCCGCGAAGCTTGCTTCGTTGACGGCATTGCATGAACGCAGGTCTGCCTGCTGCGCGTCGAGCCACTCTCCAACCCGCTGCACGAGTTGACCGAACGATTCGCCGCCGGGCGGCGCGGCGTCGGGCTCGCGTGTCCAGG
Source organism: Paraburkholderia sp. HC6.4b (assembly GCF_014200875.1). NCBI lineage: Bacteria > Pseudomonadati > Pseudomonadota > Betaproteobacteria > Burkholderiales > Burkholderiaceae > Paraburkholderia > Paraburkholderia sp. HC6.4b. Next base: position 2,318 of record NZ_JACHDC010000002.1, on the reverse strand, counting down.
CGGCGAGTTCGCGGGGCGTTGCGTCGGCAATGTCCGCGAGGCGCTGGCCGCGCCATTTGCCATAGTCGGTATCCGCCAATGCGTCGGCAGGCGTGGCGCTCAGACCGAGCGCGACGGCCGTTTCACGCGCGCTGGCGGCGGGGCTGGTGAACACGGCGCCGTCGGCGGGAAGCGCGAGACGCGGTCGCGCCGCTTCGGCTTCGACGCGACCGCGCGCGTCGAGCGGATCATCGGCAGGGAAGCGGCCCGCGCGCTGCGCGGCCGTTGCCGCGTGGCTCACCAGTAATAGTCGCGTATCCATTCTTTGCCTCGGCGCCTCATTCGTACTTGCCTGCGTGGTTTCATCGGCTCGCGGCGCGCGTTGCGAGGTAGCCCTCGCCGTCACGGAAGCCGCAGTTTAGCGGGTAGAATACCGACACTGCGAAGCACGGAAGCCGGTGAGAGCCCGGCGCGGTCGCGCCACTGTAATCGGCATTGCAATCCACAAGAGCCGAAAGCCAGACCCGAGCTTCGCACCATTCCTCTGCAATCGACTTTCGGGGCGCGTCACCCCAGGAGATGTCCATCATGACCGAAGCTGTTCTCGATCGCGCCGCGCAACCGGCGGCCCAGCCCACTCCCATTCCTTTGCGCGAACTGCTGCCATGGGTCGTGTTCGGCGGCTTGCTGCTGTTGCTCGCGCTTTACTTCGTTGGTGCGGAACAGGGCGCGACGTCGCTCGTGCCCGGCATGTACGTGCATGAGTTCGTGCACGACGGCCGCCATCTGCTCGGCTTTCCCTGCCACTAACGGAGTTCGACATGGTAGGTAAATTGTTGGTGCGCGGGATGCTCGCGGGCATCGTCGCGGGCTTGCTCACGTTCGCGTTCGCGCGAATCGTCGGCGAACCACAGGTCGATCAGGCCATTTCATTCGAAGAAAAAGCGGCCGCCGCGCGCGGCGATGCGCCCGAGCCCGAAATCGTGAGCCGTCAGACGCAGGCTGGCCTCGGCCTGCTGACTGGCGTGGTCACGTATGGCGCGGCATTTGGCGGTCTGTTCTCGCTGGTGTTTGCGTATGCGTATGGACGCGCGGGTACGTTGAGCGTGCGCGCGCTGTCCGCGTGGCTCGCGCTTGGCGCGTTCATCACGCTCGTGATCGTGCCGAATATCAAGTATCCGGCCAATCCGCCGTCGGTCGGTGATCCGGAGACGATCGGCACGCGCACGGGCCTGTTCTTTCTGATGATCGCGATTTCGCTCGCGACGATGGTGTTTTCGCTGAAGGTGCGGCGTCGCGCGGCGGCGAAGCTGGGTGCGTGGAACGGTTCGATCGTCGCGGGGCTCTTGTTCGTCGTGATCATCGCGGCCGTGCAACTGTCGATGCCGGTCATCAATGAAGTGCCGGCCGCGTTCCCGGCTGTGCTGCTGTGGAAGTTCCGCGTCGCGGCGATCGGCATGCAGGTGGTCATGTGGACGACGATCGGGCTGCTGTTTGGCGCGATGGTCGAGCGCAGCGCTTTTATGCGTACGAATGCGCGGGTGACGATGAAGTCCGCCTGATTGTGACGGTGACACGCGGCCGCGCAAGCGGCCATTCTCGCGCGCAACGCGCGAGAATGGTTTTGGATCAAGTACTTGGCGCGGTTGTGGAGTGGTTATCCACAGCCTTGCGAACATTTTCTGTGGAAAAGCCTGCTTAACGGCTTTTCGCAACTGCACTCATCTCTCCCTTTCGCCGCGGCGCTCCGGAGAATTCAATTGGAAGCCTAACTAATTCAGGTTGCACGCGGCGCTGCTCAATTTTTAAGCTCTTCAGCTTTTTAAAATAAATTGTGAGAAGGGTATTGACGTGTTGTCGACCGCTCTCCATAATCTCGCTTCTCTGCTGCAGACGCAGCGACGCAAACGAAGCAGTGCCGGGTAGTGGTGGTTCAGGCGCGGCGGGTTTGGCGGACCGATCTTTAAAAACTAACAGTCGATAAGTGTGGGCGCTTGATGCGGAATGCGGCGGCGGATTCTCCGGAATCTGCTGTCAGGCAGAAGTATCAGAAGCCTCACACAGTATTAGAGGAAGGTTTGTCTGTCGAAAGACGGATCAATCATCGTCAGTACGTTGAGTGAGCGACCGGGTTCGAGAGAGCCCGAACACAGTAACAGGTTTGAACTGAAGAGTTTGATCCTGGCTCAGATTGAACGCTGGCGGCATGCCTTACACATGCAAGTCGAACGGCAGCACGGACTTCGGTCTGGTGGCGAGTGGCGAACGGGTGAGTAATACATCGGAACGTGTCCTGGAGTGGGGGATAGCCCGGCGAAAGCCGGATTAATACCGCATAC